>NZ_JACDFE010000182.1 GCF_013815995.1 Sporichthya sp. | reverse complement strand
GCCCGGCACGGCCGCCGCGCCGCGCTGGTCAGCGGGGTCGGCGACGACCCGTTCGGTCGGTTCCTGCGCCGGCGTCTGGGGGAGTTCGGCGTGGACGACACTCTCGTGCGGGAGGTGGCTGGGCATCCGACCCCAGTCACGTTCTGCGCGATGTTCCCCCCGGACGACTTCCCGCTGTACTTCTACGGCCGCGACACCGCGCCCGACCTGGAGATCGCCGACATCGACCCTGAGGTCGTGCGCGGCGCGGATCTGGTGTGGGTGACCCTGACCGGGTTGTCGCGTCAGCCTTCCCGCGGGGCGACGCTGGACGCCCTGGCGGCGCGTGATCGCAAGCGGTTCACCGTCCTCGACCTGGACTGGCGCCCGATGTTCTGGCGCTCCCAGGCGGCGGCCGAGCGTGCGGTGCGCAAGGCTCTGGGCCGCGTCGACGTGGCGGTCGGGAACATCGACGAGTGTGAGGTCGCCACGGGCGAGCGGGACCCACGTGCGGCGGCCGAGGAGATGCGCCGGGCGGGGGTCAGGACCGCGGTGGTGAAGATGGGCCCGGCCGGGGTGCTCGGGCTGGACGAGGACGGTTTCGTCGAGGTTCCTCCCTACCCGGTCGACGTGCTCAACGGCCTCGGCGCGGGCGATGCCTTCGGTGGCGCGCTCTGCCACGGGCTGCTCGCGGGGTGGCCACTGGAACGGATCCTTCGGTTCGCGAACGTGGCCGGTGCCCTGGTCGCATCCCAGATTGCGTGTTCGGACGCGATGCCGACGACCGCGGAGGTCGAGTCTCGCCTGGCGGCCCGGTCATGACTGACCAAGGAGGGCAAGGGGGCGACCTGCACCTCCCCAACGGGAGCACGACCAACGGCCCGTGGGCCCTGGAGATCGCCTCCGGTCAGCCGGGTTGGGAGTACACGTCGCTGCGCATTCTCGAGCTCCCGCCGGGCGGGTCGCACTCCTGGGGGACCGGCGACGAGGAGGCCGTGGTGCTCCCGCTGGCCGGGGGAGCCACCGTGCGCTGCGACGGCGAGACCTTTGAGCTGACGGGTCGTCAGAGCGTCTTCGACCGGGTCAGCGACCTCGCCTACGTCCCGCGCGAGGCCGCGGTCTCGGTCAGCTCGGTCGACGGCGGCCGGTTCGCCGTCGCCGGTGCGCGCTGCGAGCGACGCCTGGCACCGTCCTACCTTCCGGCGGAGAAGATCCCGGTCGAAATCCGCGGCGCCGGCAGTGCCACCCGCCAGGTGACGAACTTCGGCGTTCCCGGCGTCCTGGAGGCCGATCGGCTGATCGCTTGCGAGGTGCTCACCCCCGGCGGAAACTGGTCCTCCTTCCCGCCGCACAAGCACGACGAACATCTACCCGGCTTCGAATCCGAGCTGGAGGAGATCTACTACTTCGAGCTGGCCCGCCCCGGGCTGGCCTACCACCGGGTCTACGGGACGCCCGAGCGCCCGATCGATGTCCTCGCCGAGGTCGGCGACGGCGACGTCGTGCTGGTCCCGCACGGCTGGCACGGCCCGTCGATCGCCGCGCCCGGCGTCGACCTGTACTACCTCAACGTGATGGCCGGCCCCGGCTCGGAACGGGCCTGGCTGATCTGCGACGACCCGGCGCACACGTGGGTCCGTGGCATCTGGCTGGACCAGGAGTGCGACCCGCGGGTGCCGATGACCTCGGCAGCGGGCCGCATCTCCCGCTAACGTCCGACCCGACGAGTTCTATTACTCACGGTGCTTCGGACGCTAGCGAGGGCGACGGTGCGGCTGACGGTGGCGCAGGCGCTGGTGCGGTTCCTGTCCGTCCAGTACTCCGAGCGGGACGGCGAGCGGCAGCGGCTGATCCCGGGTTGCTTCGGCATCTTCGGGCACGGCAACGTCGCCGGGGTCGGGCAGGCCTTGCTGCAGAACGCGCTGCAGGCGCACGCCACCGGCGAGGCGGACCTGCCCTACTACCTGGCCCGCAACGAGCAGGCGATGGTGCACGCGGCCTGCGGCTACGCCCGGATGCGCGACCGGCTGCAGACCCTGGCCTGCACCACCTCGATCGGCCCCGGCGCGACGAACATGGTCACCGGGGCCGCGTTGGCCACCATCAACCGGCTGCCGGTGCTGCTGCTGCCCGGCGACGTGTTCGCCACGCGGGCCGCCGGTGCGTTGCTGCAGGAGTTGGAGCTGCCGGGGGAGCCCGGCACCAGCGTCAACGACGCCTTCCGACCCGTGTCGAAGTTCTTCGCGCGGATCGAGCGGCCGGAGCAGTTGCCCCAGGCCCTGCTCGGCGCCATGCGCACCCTGACCGACCCGGCCGAGACCGGCGCGGTGACGATCGCGCTGCCGCAGGACGTCCAGGCCGAGGCCTTCGACTGGCCCGAGGAGCTCTTCGCCGAGCGCACCTGGCACGTGGGGCGGCCCGCGCCTGACCCAGCGGCGTTGGCCAGGGCCGTCGACGCGCTGCGATCGGCCCGCCGGCCACTGCTGGTGGCGGGTGGCGGAGTCGCCTACTCCGCGGCGGAAGCAGCCCTACTGGAGTTCGCCGAGGCGACCGGGATTCCGGTCGCGGACACCCACGCCGGCAAGGGCGCGATGCCCTTCGACCACCCGTTGTCCGCGGGCCCGCTCGGGGCGACCGGGACCCCGGTGGCCAACGGCCTCGCCGCGCAGGCGGACGTGGTGCTCGGCGTCGGCACCCGTTGGAGCGACTTCACCACCGGCTCGCGGACGGTCTTCGCCGCCGACGCGCGTTTCGTCAATCTTAACGTCGCGGCCTTGGACGCCGCCAAGCACTCCGGGATCATGCTCACCGCCGACGCCCGGGCCGGGCTGGTGGCGTTGACCGTTGCACTCGCCGGGCATCACCGGGCGCCGAGGGTGTGGAGCGACTGGGTCAGCGCGCTCGCCGAGGAGTGGGCGCCGGTGCATGCCGCCGCGACCACGGGCGACGGGGGAGAGGCCCCGGTCCAGACCGCGGTCCTCGGCGCGCTCAACGAAGCACTCAACGCCCGCGCCGGGACGGTGGTCGCGGCCGCCGGCAGCATGCCCGGCCAGCTGCAGATGCTCTGGCGATCGAGGGAACCGAAGTCCTACCACGTCGAGTACGGCTTCTCCTGCATGGGCTATGAGATCGCCGGCGCGCTCGGGGTCAAGCTGGCCGCTCCGGACCGCGATGTGGTCGCCCTGGTCGGTGACGGCTCATACCTGATGATGAGTCAGGAGATCGTCACCGCGGTCTCCGAGCGGATTCCGCTGACGATCGTGCTGGTCGACAACGCCGGCTTCGGCTCGATCGGCGCGCTGTCCCAGTCCCTCGGCAGCCAGCGCTTCGGCACGTCCTATCGCTACCGCAACACCGAAAGCGGGCTGCTCGACGGCGATGAGCTGCCGGTCGACCTCGCGGCGAACGCCGCCAGCCTCGGCGCGGAGGTGCTTCGCCCCACGACGCTCGACGACTTCCGCAAGGATCTGACCACCGCGTTGGACTCGGCGCGTGTGACGGTCGTCTACGTCCAGGTCGACCCGCTCGCCGCGGCGCCGGACTCCGGCTGCTGGTGGGACGTCCCGGTCGCGGAAGTCTCGACGCTGGAATCCACCCAGGCCGCCCGCGTGGCCTACGTGGCCGCCAAGAAGGCCCAGCGTCCGTTGCTGTAGCCCCTCGATCAGTTCGGAACGTAGGCCCTGCCGATTTCTTCGGCGGCAGCGCGCAGGCGGCGGTCACGGGTCCAGAGCCTGGCGCCAGGAGTGATGAGAGTCGAAGCCAACAGGTGGGCGTCGACGAGACTCAGACCGGTCCCGAACAGCCGGCGAGTCTCGATCATGGCCATCACTTCGAACGGCGTGGCTGCGGTTGCCTGGGGTAGCTGGGCGAGCAGCCCAAGGGTGGCGCTCCGGCCGGGGATGCTTCCGAGGGCCACTTCGCCCACGACCCAGGGGTGACCGAGTACCGCTCCTTCGTCGAGCAGGCTCACCAAGTGTCGATCACCGCGGCGCAGGTGATCGATCCAAACGGCCGTGTCGACCAGGACGTCGCTCACCCGGGTCGGCGTCGGGGGGTGTACTTCGTGCATTGCGGGGCTGATGCCGGCATGCGGTAGGACTGCCGCATGCCCGTCTATGCGCTCAACCTGTTCGACCTCGCCGCCAACTCCGACTATCTGGCGTACTCCAAGGCGTCGCCGAAGGCGGTCGCGCGGTACGGCGGGAAGGTGGTCGCGCTCGGGCACCAGGGCAGCGAGCTGATCCCCGGCGCGACGCCGGCCCGCAACGCGCTGGTGCTGGTCGAGTGGCCGGATCACGCCTCGATCCAGGCCTACCTCGACGACCCGGAGTTCGCGGACCTGCACCCGCTGCGCGAGGGCGGGACGTTGAATTATCTGTGGTGGGCCTTCGACAAGCTCGACGACCTGCGCCCGCTTCTGAAGCGCGCCTAACTAAAGCAAGGGGAGCCACCGAGGACCCTGAGCTCGGTAGCGGGGCATCGAACGGCCCGACCTGGACTCAGCCGAAAGGCCCACCCCGAAATGGGGCCTTCTGAGGTTCCCGGTCCGTGGTCGAATTGATCTCGACGGATTTGAGCAGGGGAGGCGCAGGTGCGCGAGATCGGCCACTGGATCGGCGGCGCGGAGACGCCGGGGACGTCCGGGCGGACCGGGCCGATCTTCCAGCCCGCGACCGGCCAGATCCAGGCTCGGGTCGCCTACGCCGACCCGGCCGACGTTGACGCCGCGGTGCAGGCCGCCGCGAAGGCCGCGGACGCCTGGCGGGAGACCTCGCTGGTGGCCCGGGCCCGCATCATGTTCGCCTTCCGGGAGCTGCTGCACCGCAACATCGATGCTGTTGCCGAGGCGATCACCGATGAGCACGGCAAGACCCTCGCCGACGCCCGCGGCGAGGTGACCCGCGGCCTGGAGGTCGTGGAATTCGCCTGCGGCATTCCGCACCTGCTCAAGGGCGAGTACTCCGATCAGGTATCGACCGCGGTGGACGCCTACTCCTTCCGTCAACCGTTGGGCGTCTGCGCCGGCGTCACCCCCTTCAACTTCCCGGCGATGGTCCCGCTGTGGATGCACCCGGTCGCCATTGCGGCCGGCAACACTTTCGTGCTCAAGCCCAGTGAGCGCGACCCGTCGGCCTCGATGCTGGTCGCGAAGTTCTACGCCGAGGCCGGGCTGCCGGCCGGCGTCTTCAACGTCGTGCACGGCGACAAGGTCGCGGTAGAGGCGCTGCTGGACCATCCCGGTGTGGCCGCGGTCTCCTTCGTCGGCTCGACCCCGATCGCGAAGTTCGTGCACGCCCGGGCCACCGCGTCCGGCAAGCGGGTGCAGGCCCTCGGCGGGGCGAAGAACCATGCCGTCGTCCTGCCCGACGCCGACCTGGACACCGCCGCCGCCGAACTGACCGCCGCCGGTTACGGGTCGGCCGGCCAGCGCTGCATGGCGATCTCCGTCGTGGTCGCGGTCGCCGAGGCCGCCGACTCTCTGGTGGAGCGCCTCGCCACCCGGGCGGCCGCGATCAAGGTCGGTCCCGGCCGCGCCGCCGACTCGGAGATGGGCCCGCTGGTCACTGCGGAGGCCGCGGCCCGGGTCAGTGGCTACGTCGAGCGTTCCGACGCCCGCGTCGTCGTCGACGGGCGCAACCTTGCGGTGCCGGGACACGACGGCGGCTACTGGGTCGGCCCGACGCTGCTCGACGGCGTCACCCCGACCAGCGAGGCCTACACCGACGAGATCTTCGGCCCGGTGCTCGCCGTGGTGCGGGTGGAGACCTTCGAAGAAGCCATCGCGCTGATCAACGCCAACCCCTACGGCAACGGGGTGGCGATCTTCACCACGAGCGGAGCCGCTGCGCGCCGGTTCACCCGCGAGGTACAGGTGGGGATGGTGGGGGTCAACGTCCCGATCCCGGTGCCGATGGCGTTCTACTCCTTCGGCGGGTGGAAGGACTCGCTGTTCGGCGACACCCACGTGCACGGGGCGGAGGGGATCCGCTTCTACACCCGGGCCAAGGCGGTCACCAGTCGCTGGCCGGAGAGCGTCAGCACTGACGCTGCGTTGCACTTCCCGACCGCCCGTTAGACCGTTCGGGTAAACACACCGCCAGGTGACCTCGGGATTAACACTTGCGAAACCTGTACGGGCGTCGTACGCGGTTAACGTCGAAGGATGAACGCCCCCGCTGGAACTTTGGAACTCTCTCTCGAACGTTCGGGCGGATACACCCAGACCGTGACCCTGATCGGGCAGGTCATCGCGATGCACGGCACCCGGATCGCCCGCGAACTGGCGCGGCCGCGCCCGGACCGGGCCGCGATCGCTGCGCTGGAGAGCGGGCGCCACGTCGCCGTCGCGCTGTGCCGCACCCTCAACTCCGCCGACACCGCCACGTTGGAGGAGATCCGGGACACCTACGCCCGGATGTATCTCGACCTGCTGGCCGCTAGCAGCCCGGCGGCCGGCCGGGGAACGCGGGAGCCTTTCGGGGCCTGACCTGCGAACTGAAGGCCCCGGGGCCGCGTATCGTCGGGATCGTGGACGAACCCGAGCAGCCTCCCGGGGAACCGGGCGGGCCCGGCGAACGGACGCTGACGTTCGACGTCGGCGGTACCGGGCTCAAGGCGACCGTGCTCGACGGAACGGGCGTGCCGCTGGTTGATCGCGTCCGGGTGCGCACCCGCTACCCGTGCCCGCCGGAGCGGCTGATCGCCACCCTCCTCGAAGTCTCCGAGCGGCTCCCGGCCTTCGACCGGATCTCGGTCGGTCTGCCCGGGATGATCCGCGGCGGTCGCGTGCTCGCCACGCCCCACTTCGTCACCGAGGCCGGGCCGTTCACGCCTGTGCGCCCCGACCTGCTCGCGGCCTGGAAGGACTACGACGCCGCGACCGAACTGCACAAGTCCTTCGCCTGCCCGGTCCGCGTGGTCAACGACGCGGAGCTGGCCGGTTTCGGCGTGGTCACCGGGACCGGCTTCGAAGTGTTGCTCGCCCTCGGCACGGGGCTGGGCGCGGCCATGTTCGACAAAGGGCGCCTGCTGCCCAAGCTCGAGCTCTCGCAGGCGCCGTTCCGGCGTGGTGAGTCCTACGACGAACAGCTCGGCGACCATGCCCGGCGCGCCGTCGGCAACGTGACCTGGACCCGCCGCTTCGAGCGAGCGCTGGCCCGCTGGCATGCCGTGCTCTGGTGGGACCGGCTTTACGTCGGCGGCGGCAACGCGAAGCACCTGGTCGGCGAGCTCGGCTTCGAGCACCAGCGCGTCGGCAACGACGCCGGCGTGCTGGGCGGTTACAAGCTCTGGCAGTACCCGCTCGACTGACGGGTCGTCAGAGCACCGCGCCCAGGAACTGGCGGGCGATCGGGCCGGCGGTGGTCGGGCCGCTGACGCCGCGTTCGACGATGACGGCGAAGGCGATGGTGCCCGCGAAGCCGACCATCCAGGCGTGCCGGCCCGGCTCGGTGTCGCTGCCGTAGAGCGCGGTGCCGTTGGTGGCTCCGGCCGACGGCCCGACGTTGAGTATCTCGCCGGTGCCGCGGCGGGCGGCGAGCTGCATCAGGGATTTGAGCTCGGCCGCGAAGGGCAGCGGCTGCAGGGTCGGGCGGTCGTCGGTCTTCGGGGTGAACACCGGGGTCGGGCCGGCCTTCTCGGACGGCGACGGGGAGGTCGTGCTGGGCACGGTGCCGGGGGGCGGGATGATCGCCGGGTTGGCCGGGGGAGCGGCCCGCGGCGGCAGCCCGTCGAGCACCAGGCGCGGGTAGCGCGGGGTGCCGCTCGCGATGGCCGCGGCGACCACAGCCATGGCCAGCGGGCTCATCAGGACCCGGCCCTGTCCGATCGCGTCGTTGGCGAGCTCGAGCCGGTCCGCGGCCGGCGGCACGCTGCCGGAGAAGGTGTTGAGCAGCAGGTTCCAGTCGCCGCCGATGCCGAACGCGTCGGCCGCGTCGGAAAGCACATCGGTGTCCAGGTCGGCGATCCGGCGGGCGAAGGCGGTGTTGCAGGACCGGGCGAAGTTGGTCGCCATCGAGACCTGACCGGGGGCACCCACGTCGTCGTAGTTCTCGAAGCGCTTGCCGTCGATGGTGACCGTCTGCGGGCAGCCGATCTTGTCGTTGAGCCCGATGTTGTTCTGCAGCAGCGCGAGCGCGCTGATCATCTTGAACGCGGTCCCCGGCGCGTACTGCCCATTCAGCGCCCGGTCCTCGCCGGCCTTGTCCGCCGGCCCGTTCGCGACCGCGAGGAGGTTGCCGGTCGCGGTGTCGATGGCGACCAGGGAGGAGTTCTCGTCGGTCAGGGTCAGGGCCCGCTCTGCCGCGGTCTGCATCTGCAGGTCCAGTGTGGTGTGCAGCGCGGTGCCGGGCACCGAGGTGAACTCGATCAGGGTCTCGAGCGGGGCGCCGGTGTCGGCGTCCACCAGGTCGATGCGGCCGCCGGCCCGGCCGGCCAACTGCTTCTGGTAGAGCCCCTGCAACCCGAACAGGCCGAGGGAGTCCTCCTCGGAAGCGGTCGACCCGGCGTTGGACAGCGCGGCCGGGGTGGCGTTGCCGACGGCGCCGAGCACCTCACGCGCGAACTCGCGGGTCGGCGCGAGCGTCAGGGTGTCCGCCTCGACCACCACGCCGTTGATCTTGTCGATCCTGGACTTCAGCTCGAAGTAGTCGTTGTTGCGGAGGACCACGGCCTCGATGAAGTCGCCGGGGTCGGCCTTGGCGACGCGGGTGATGAGGCCGTCGACGTTGACGTCGGTCACCTCGGCCAGGTCCTCGATCGCGCCGTCAGGAACCGAGCCCGCGCGGATCCCGACCCGGACCACCGGCGCCTCGGCGACCAGGGCGTCGCCGTCGCGGCCCAGGATCGGGGCTCGCGGCGGCAGGGCCCGGACCCGGCTGAACGAGGTCGCCGTGGTCATCCGCGGGTGCAGGATGCTCGTCGCCCAGCGGACCTTCCACTCGTCGCCGGCGGTGGCGCGCACCACCTGGAGGGCGGAGGCGTAGCGCCACTCGCCGAGCCCGTCGAGCTGCAGGCCGACGTCGAACTCCACCCGGCACCCGGTGGTGCTCTCGCAGTCCCCGGACAGGTCGCCGGGGGAGAACTCGCGCTTGCCCGGGTGCAGCGTGTCCTGCATCGCGGTCAGGGCCGCGGCGGCCGCGCTCGGATCGGTGGTCCGCTTGGACGCCTCGGAGAAGCGGGACGCGGCCCACTCCGCCAGGAAGCTCTCGGCGACCCCGCGGGGTCCGCCCCCGCCGCCGCCCCCGCCACCCTCGTCGCCGCCGAAGACCCCACAGCCGCTGATCAGCAGTGCCG
>NZ_JACDFE010000347.1 GCF_013815995.1 Sporichthya sp. | reverse complement strand
CCACGCAGGCGTCATCGTTCGGGAACCAGTCCCGGAACTCCTGCAACGTGCGCGGGTAGTCGACTCCGCCTAGCGGCCGTTCCTTGCTCACACCCGAAATCGTACTGCACTCAAGCAGATATGCAGATTCCAGAACGACGATCGCGTCGCGACCTGCAAGGTCCTCGGCGGCGTCATCAACCGTCCGCTGATGGAGGCCGTCCCCGGCCTCGTGGCCCAGATGCTCGAGCTCACCGCCGGCAAGTCGCTGGAGGAGACCCGGGCGATCCTGGCCGGCGTGGCCGCGCAGGTGAACAACACCTACCCGCCGCGCGAGGACCCCCGGATCAACATCTCGATCGACTCGGTCTACGCCTCCGGCCCGCTGGCCCGCGCGCACACCGTCATCTACGGCAACTGCAACTACATGCAGACGGGCCTGCTGCAGGCTTACGCCGCCCAGCAGTGCCTGGACTCGACTCCGAAGCAGGTGGGCTTTGCCTCGGCTTGCCAGGCCTTCGGGCACCGCGAGTTGCACGGCGTACTAAAGTCCTTCGGACTGAGCATGGAAGCCATCACCACCTACAACGGCTAAGCCGTTGTCCTGAACGCCAAAGGCGGGTCGCTCTACTCCGGGCAGCGACCCGCCTTTGGTCTGTCCGGGGCCGGTTCGCCAGGACCGGCAAGACTGTCCCGGTGACCGTGACCTTCACCCTGATCGCCCGGATCCCGTCGACCGGTCGGGCCGACTTCCTCGCCTACGAGGACGCGGTGCTCCCGCTGATGGCCCGGCACGGAGGAGTGCTGGATCGCCGGCTGCGCACCGGCGCGGGCCTGATCGAGATTCACGTCGTGTCGTTCCCGCACCAGCTCCGCGATGCATCGTTGGCTGAGCTGCGACCTGAGTCCGGGTCAGGCGCCGAAGTCGATCCGGACGATCGCCGGCATCCCGCGCCGGATCCCCGGCAGCTTGCGCCCGAGCGGCAGCCAGAACTTCGTGATCGCACCGGGGCCGCCGGCCGGGGCCACGGTGCGCACGCTCGCGATGTTCGGGTGCAGCCGGCGGAGCCGGGCGTGGTCGCCGGAATCCAGACCGAACGGCATCGGCGGCGCCTGGTAACCGTTGGGAGTGCGGATGAAGCCTCGTTTGCTCAGCCAGGAGAACCACGCCGGGACGGTGTCGAAGAGAAACACCCCTCGGCGGAATCGCTCGGCGCAGCGCGCGATCAGCGCCTCCACCTCGCGCGGCGGCAGGTACATCAGCAGACCCTGGGCGACCACCACGACCCGGTCCGCCGGTGTCGCTCCGAGCTCGTCGAACCACCCGGAGTCCAGCGCCGAGCCGGCGAACAGCCGCCGCCGGGGCGGGTCCTCGCCGACCAGGTTCCGCCGGACCTGGGCGGTCTCCGGCAGGTCGACGGTGAACCAGCGCACCTGACCGTTGTCCACCCGCCAGAACTGCGTCTCCAGGCCCTCGCCCAACACCACGACGAGTGCGGCCGGGTCGGTGGCCAGCACGCTGAGCACCTCGCGGTCGAAGGTCAGGGCCCGCTCGCCGAGGTAGCCCTCCATTCCGGTAGCCAGCCCGCCGAACTTCTGAGCGAAGGGAAAGTCGATGGCCTCGACCAGCTCGGCCGCCTTCGGGTCGTGCAGCAGCGATCCGGGACGCGCGGCGTCGCGCGAGCGGTGGTAGAGCGTCCACAGCGTGGTTTCCGGGACGCCTTCCAACGCGACCTTGAGCCGCGGCGGGGTCGCTTCGGGGTCGCTCAAGCCGGTTGCTCGGGATCGGTCACGGCTCGTCCTCCAAAGAGATGACTGGCGACCTCGCTCACGCTACTGCGGCTTGCCACAATGGAGGGCCAGGGGTCGGCACTGCCGGTCGGCCCGATCACGCGGGTGGGAGACGGACGCCGAATGCCTGAGGGTTCGCCCGGCCGGAGTGCCGAGGACCTCGAGCGCCTGTTGCTCGGGGGCGACCCGGACATCTCGCTGTCCGCGCTCGCCGAGGCCGCCGGCCTGAGTCCCGAGGTCGCGAGCCTGTTCTGGCACTCCCTGGGTTTCGCCGACACCGAGCCGGCGGGCCGCATGTTCACCAGCGGCGACAGGGATGCCATCGTCAACCTGGCGCGGATGATCACCGACGTCGGCGCCGACGAGGAGTTCGTGGTCGGCCTGATCCGCGCGGTCGGACATCACATGCAGCGTCTGGCCATGTGGCAGGTCATGGCGCTCGTCGAGCAGATGACCGAGCAGACCGGGGATGCCTCCAAGGGCGCAGACCGTGCCGTCGAGTTCATGTACGAGCACGTCGACGACTTCGAGCCGTTGCTCACCTACGCCTTCCGCCGCCACCTCGCCTCGGTCACCAAATGGCGACTGCTCCGCGCCGCGGAGAACGGGCTCCGGATGCGCCTGTCGGTCGGGTTCGCGGACATGGCCGGCTACACCAAGCTCAGCCGCGAACTGGACCCGCTGGCCCTGGGCCGGATGGTGAACCGGTTCGAGACGGTGTCCTCGGATGTCGTCCTGCGCCAGGGCGGCCGCGTCATCAAGACCGTGGGGGACGAGATCCTCTTCGCCTCCGACACCGCCGCGCAGGCGGTCCACATCGGCCTGGACCTGGCCGAGACGATGGACACCGACCCGATGCTGCCGCAGGTCCGGGTCGGAATCGCCACCGGCGATGTGGTGGCTCGGATGGGTGACGTCTACGGCCCCACGGTGAATCTGGCCAGCCGGCTGACCGGCCTGTCGAACCCGAGCCGCGTTCTCATCGAGGGTGCCACCGCGGCCGCCGTCGCCGATGATCCGCACCTGGAAGCAGCCACGCTCGGCGAGGCCGTCCTGCAGGATTTCGGCACCGTCCATATGTTCGGTGTCCGGCGCACCTGAGGTCGTCACCGCAGGCAACACCGGTGAAACACGCTTCACCGACTCTGGAGAGGCAAGACCTTCCGACCTGTGGTGGTCGCGATCGGCCGGCGGGGGCCCATCCGATCGCTAGCACCGCCCAGGACGGCGTGCCGCCCACCCCAACCGCGTCCTGTGGGCGGGCG
>NZ_JACDFE010000181.1 GCF_013815995.1 Sporichthya sp. | reverse complement strand
CGTGCAGGGCGCCCCGGCGCCCGAGGTGCGCGTCAGCTGTTACGGGGCGCTGGCGAACCGGGCCGGGCTCCGGTCGGGCACGGTGCGCGCGGCCACGCTCGGAGAGGCGGCCGCGGCGGTCGGGCTCGAGCTGGACCTGCACGTGGTGGCCGCGCTCAACGGCGAGCGGATCAGTCGCGACCCGGCGTTCGGGCTGGTCGCGGGCGACTTCGTCGCGTTCATCTCCGCCGACGCCGGCGGCTGAGCGGGCCTAGGGTTCACGCCATGGCTCCGGGCGGGTATTTCGGGGCGGCGCTGGTGGTGGACGTCGGAGGCCACAACGCTGCCGGCGCCGACGCGTCCCGCCTCGACCTCTCGGACGAGGTGCTGCGGGCTTACCTGGGGGGCGTCGGGCTCGGTACCTGGCTGCTGCACACGCTCGGCGAACCCGGCGTGGACCCCCTCGCCCCCGAGGCCCCGCTGGCCTTCGTCTTCTCCCCGCTCGTCGGCACCCCGCTGACCACGAGCGCCAAGTTCGCGGTGGTCGCCAAGTCGCCGCTGACCGGCCTGCTCACCGACGCCCTGGCCTCCAGCCAGTTCGCGATCGCCGGGAAGTTGACCGGGCACGACGCGATCGTGGTCCGGGGCCGCGCACCGGAGCTCTCCGTGCTGCTCGTCGACGCCGACGGTGTCCGGGTGGAGGCGAGCCCGGAGCTCGCCGGCCTGTCCGCCGCCGCCGCCGAGATTGCGCTCCGGGAACGGTTCGGCCGCGGCTGGCGGGCGGCCGTGATCGGGCCGGCCGGTGAACGGGGCGTCAGCTTCGCCACCATCAGCCATGACGGCCGGCACGCCGGGCGCGGTGGGCTCGGCGCGGTGCTCGGGGCGAAGAACCTCAAGGCGCTGCTGGTGCGCGCCGCCGGCAAGGCTGCCGTGCACGACGCCGACGCCGTGCTGGCCGCCGCCAAGGACCTGCGCGAGCGCAGCTTCGGCCCGGCCACCGCGAAGTACCGCGAACTCGGGACGTTGGCCAACCTGCTCGCGTTCAACGCGGTCTCCACCCTGCCCACCCGCAACTTCACCGCGGCCACCTTCGAGTCCGCGCCGCGACTGGCCGCCGAGGAACTGCACGAGCTACGTGCGGTGGCCCGCAACTCCTGCGCGTCCTGTTCGATCGGCTGCGAGCACATCTACTCCCGCAAGGGCGGCGGCTCGCAGCGGATGGAGTACGAGAACGTCTTCGCCCTCGGCCCGATGTGCGGGGTCGGCGACGCTGACGATGTGTTCGCCGCGAGCGCGCGGTGCGACGAGTTGGGGCTGGACACCATCTCGGCCGGCGGCACGATCGCGTGGGCGATGGAGTGCGCCGAACGCGGGCTGCTCGACGAGCCGTGGCTGCGCTTCGGCGACGGCGCCGCGCTGTTGCGCGCGTTGGACGCGATCGGTACGCGCTCGCCGGGGCTGGGGGAGTTGCTGGCACAGGGGTCGCGGCGCGCGGCGGAGATCCTCGGTCAGGGCTCGATCGACTTCGCCCCGCAGGTGAAGGGGATGGAGCTGCCCGGCTACGAGCCGCGCACCATGCAGACGATGGCGCTCGGGCTCGCGGTGAACTCCCGGGGTGCCGATCACAACCGCTCCGGCGCGTACGAGGCCGACCTCTCCGGGGACCTGGACCGCCTCGCCGGCGGCGCCGCGCACGTCGCCGCCGCGATCGGCACCGAGGACCGCGCCGCGGTGATGGACTCGATGATCCTGTGCAAGTTCCTGCGCGGCGTCTTCACGGACCCGTTCACCGAGTGGGCCGCGCTGCTGCGTCCGGTCACCGGCTGGGACGTCGACGCCGAGGAGCTGCGGGCCACCGCCCGGCGGATCGTCGACGCCAAACGGGCCTACAACCTGCGCGAAGGCGCCACCGCCGCCGACGACACCCTGCCCCCGCGGCTACTTCAGACGGGGGTGGAGCTGGCCTCCGGCCGGACCGCGACGCTGAGCGCCGCCACCCTGCAGGCGATGGTGGACGGTTACTACGCCGCCCGCGGCTGGGACGATGCCGGGCGTCCGCCCTCGGTTTAGGCTCAAGCAAGCTCCACCTCTCGCCCAGGAGGCTGCGATCACCGCCCTGCAAGAACCCGAGACCGGCACCGCCGCGCCCGCGGTCACCCTCACCATCGACGGCCGGGAGGTCGCCGTCGCGCCCGGGACCTCGATCTACGACGCCGCGAAGGCCGTCGGGGTCGACATCCCTGTCCTGTGTCACAACGAGCGTTACGACCCGGTCGGGGTCTGCCGGATGTGTGTGGTCGATACCGGCGGGCGGGTCTTCGCGGCCTCCTGCGTGCGGCCGTGCGACGACGGCATGACCGTCAAGACCTCGACGCCGGAGCTGGAGCGCAGCCGGGCGGTCCTGACCGAACTGCTGCTCTCCGACCAGCTTCCGCGTGAGCAGGACCCGAAGGACACCACCACCGCGGACAACAAGCTCCTCGAACTCGCGGACCGTTACGGCGTCGCCCGGGAAACCACCGACCTGCCGCTGGGTACCGGCCGTGGACAGGACCTGTCCAACCCGGTGATCGCGATGGACCACGACTCCTGCATCCTCTGCGACCGCTGCGTGCGGGCCTGCGACGACCTGCAGGGCAACGACGTCATCGGTCGCTCCGGCAAGGGCTACGCGACCCGCATCGCCTTCGATCTCAACGACCCGATGGGCGCTTCGAGCTGCGTGACCTGCGGGGAGTGTGTGCAGGCCTGCCCGACCGGGGCGCTGACCAACAAGGCGATCCGGTCGATCCCGATCCAGCCGCGCGAGAAGCTGGATGCCGTCGACAGCGTCTGCCCGTATTGCGGTGTCGGGTGCGCGCTCACCTACTGGGTGGACCGCGAGCGCGGCGGGATCTCCTTCGCCGAGGGCCGCGAGCAGCCCGGCTCGCAGAGTCGGCTGTGCGTGAAGGGCCGCTACGGCTGGGACTACTCCGCCTCCCCGCAACGTCTGACGGTGCCTCTGATCCGGATCGACGCGGCCTACCCCAAGGGCCCGCTGTCTGCGGACGTACGCGGGGACGGCAAGGGCGGGACGCTCAACGGACGGGGGCGCGACGGTGCCGGCGGAGACCGGAGCGGTGGCGGCGGGCCGAAGCGACGCGAGGACGGTCGGCCGGGCAAGGACCGCGGTCGCAAGCCGGGCGGCCTGGTGGACTACGCGGAGGTCATGCCGGCCTTCCGGGAGGCCAGCTGGGACGAGGCGCTCGACCTGATCGCGAGCCGTCTCCTCGCGATCCACGCCGAGGACGGCCCCGCCTCGATCGCCGGGTTCGGCTCCGCCAAATGCTCCAACGAAGAGGCCTACCTCTTCCAGAAGCTGATCCGCACCGGCTTCGGCACGAACAACGTCGACCACTGCACGCGGCTGTGCCACGCGTCCTCGGTCGCGGCCCTCTTCGAAGGCGTCGGGTCCGGCGCGGTGTCCACCACCTACGGGGACGTCGCCAACGCCGACGTCGTGATCATCACCGGCTGTAATCCGACCGCGAACCACCCGGTCGCGAGTTCGTTCTTCAAACAGGCCCGGCGCAGGGGCACGAAGATCATCTACGTCGACCCGCGCGCCTCGACGGTCGCCGAACACGCCGACATCTTCATCCAGCTCAAGCCCGGCACGGACGTGGCCTTCTACAACGCGGTGATGCACGAGGTGATCCGGCTCGGGCTCACCGACCCCGAGTTCATCGCGAACCGCACATCGAACTACGAGGCCCTCGCCGAGACCGTCGCGGACTACCCGCCGGACCGCGCCGAGCAGATCACCGGCGTCCCCGCCGACCAGATCCGCGAGGTCGCCCGCACGTGGGGCGAGGCCGGTTCCGCGGTCGTGTACTGGGGCATGGGGATCTCCCAGCACACCACCGGCACCGACAACGCGCGTTGCCTGATCGCGCTGTGCTCGATCACCGGACAGGTCGGCCGCCCGGGCACCGGGTTGCACCCCCTGCGCGGGCAGAACAACGTGCAAGGTGCCTCGGACGCGGGCCTGATTCCGATGTTCTACCCGGACTACCAGGGCGTCGACCGGGAGGGGACCCAGCGCCGGTTCGAGGAGGCCTGGGGCCTCGCGCTCAACCCCGTCCGCGGGCTCACCGTCACCGAGATCATCCACTCCATCCTGGCCGGCGGCGTGCGCGGGATGTACATGCTCGGGGAGAACCCGTTCCTGTCCGACCCGAACACCAACAAGGTCCGCAAGGCGCTCTCCGCCCTGGACTTCCTGGTCGTGCAGGACATCTTCCTGACCGAGACCGCGGAGTTCGCCGACGTGATCCTGCCCGCGACCTCGTACCTGGAGAAGGACGGCACCTACACCAACACCGACCGCCGGGTGCAGCTCGGCCGCAAGGTGATGGACCCGCCGGGGGAGGCCCGGGCGGACTGGTGGATCGAGCAGGAGATCGCCCGCCGCGTCGGGCTGGACTGGAACTACGGCTCGCCGTCCGAGGTGTTCGACGAGATGGTCGCGCTGATGCCGTCCTACACCAACCTCGCCTACGGCAACCTCGGCTCCAGCGGGAAGCTCTATCCGAACGCCGACCCCGAGCACTCCGACGGCACGATCGTGATGTTCGACGAGCGGTTCAATACCGACGACGGGCTCGCCCACCTGGTGCCCGCGCAGTGGCTGCCGGCCCGGGAGCTCCCCGACGGCGAGTACCCCCTCGTGCTCAACACCGGCCGGCTGCTCGAGCACTGGCACACGGGCTCGATGACCCGCCGCTCGTTCGCCCTCGACGCGATCTCGCCGGTGGCTGAGGTCTACATGCACCCCAAGGACGCGGCCGATCGCGGCCTGACGCATGGTCAGATGGCCCTGGTCCGCTCCCGTCGCGGCAACATCACCCTCGCCGTGCGGGTCAGTCACCGCGAGCAGCTCGGCAACGTCTTCATCGCGTTCCACTTCCGGGAGGCGGCGGCGAACCTGCTCACGATCGACGAGGTCGACCCGGTCGGGAAGATCCCGGAGTTCAAGTTCTGCGCGGTCCAGGTCGAGGCCGCGAGGGACGAAGCGTGAGCCCCACCGGTGTCCCCGGCGTCGAGGCCCGGGCGGGCAAGTTCGCCGGGCCGTCGCTGATCCCGGCGTTGAACGCCATCCAGGCCCGGCTCGGCTGGCTCCCCCGCGAGGAGCTGGAGACGCTCGCGCGCGACACCCGCCGGCCGCGCTACGAGATCGAAGGCCTGATCTCGTTCTACCCACATTTCCGCACCACCCCGCCGCTCAAGGTGGCGCTGCACGTCTGCCATGACCTCTCGTGTTTCCTGCAGGACGGTGAGGCCCGGATCGCGGAGCTGCGCGAGCGTCACGGCGACGCCGAGGACGTCGAGCTGGTCGAGGTGTCCTGCCTGGGGCGCTGCGACTCCGCGCCCGCGTGCGCGGTCAACGAGCACCCGGCCTCGATCGACGCGGTCGAGGAGCTGATCGCGGCTGCCCGCGGCACCGGGGTCGGCCACGCTGCCGCGATGACCCGGACCGAGCCGTGGCCGAACGACCCCTACCCGGCGGGTTCCGGGGTCGCCGAGCGGTACGCCACGCTGCGCGCGCTGCTGGCCGGCGCGCTCGACCCGGGCGAGCTGGTCACCACGCTCAAGGACTCCGGGTTGCGCGGCATGGGTGGGGCCGGCTTTCCGACCGGACAGAAGTGGGAACTGGTCCGCGGCGCGCAAGGCCCGATCAAGTACGCCATCTGCAACGCGGACGAGTCCGAGCCCGGCACCTTCAAGGACCGTCAGATCCTCGCCACCCAGCCACATCTGGTCCTCGAAGGCCTGCTCTGCGGGATGGCCGTGGTCGGCGCTGAGGAGGGCTGGGTCTTCATCCGGCACGAGTACGGCCCCGAGGAGCACGTGCTGCGCGAGGAGCTGGAGGCGCTGCGCGCCGCCGGCATCATCGGCCCGGACGCCTGCGGCAGCGGGCGGCGACTCAACGTCGAGATCTTCGTCTCGCCCGGCGGCTACATCCTCGGCGAGGAGACCGCCCTCATCGAGTGCATGGAGGGCCACCGCGGCGAGCCGCGTAACAAGCCGCCGTTCCCCGGCGTCTACGGCCTGCACGGCCGGCCCACGCTGATGAATTCGGTGGAGACCTTCGCCGATGTGCCGGTGATCGCGCAGCGCGGGGCGGCGTGGTGGCAGGAGCAGGGCCTCGGTGAATCGGTCGGCTGGAAGTTCTTCGCGATCTCCGGGCACATCGAGCGACCCGACGTCTACTGCGTGCCGATGGGCACCACAGTGCGCGACCTCATCGAGCTCGCCGGCGGGGTGACCGGAGGCCGCGCGGTCGGGGCGGTGCAGCCCGGTGGGGCGTCGTCGAACTTCATCGGCCCGGACCAGCTGGATCTGGCGCTGGACTTCGGCAGCGCCGCGAAGGCCGGGACCATGCTCGGTTCCGGCGCGGTGGTGGTCCTCGGCGAGGGCACCGACGAACTCGCCGCGGCCACCAACGTGCTGCGGTTCTTCCGTAACGAGTCCTGTGGCAAGTGCGTGCCCTGCCGGGTCGGGTCGAGCAAGGCGCACGAGATCCTGCGCGGCGTTCTCGACGAGGGCGTGCCGCTCGACGGCCCTCGGCGCGCGCGGATCATCGAGCTGGAGGAAGTTCTGCGCAAGACCTCCATCTGCGGCCTCGGGCAGGTCGCGCTGGGGCCGGTGCTCAGCGTGCTCGGTCTGGACAAGGGCGGCGCTGCGGCGAACCCCCAGCCGAAGCCCGAGGGGACGTGAGCGGTCGGGAGTTCTTCACCGCGCTCACTGTCGCGGAGGCGCTGGCCGGCTTCCGGCCCGCGCGGCGTACGCGCGTCGAGTCGGTGGCACGGGAGGAGTTGCTGCACCGGGTGCCCGCGGCCGACGTCCTGGCTCCGCACGCGCTGCCCGGCTTCGCCCGCTCCACCGTCGACGGGTACGCGGTGCGCGCCGCCGACACCTTCGGCGCGTCCGACGGGTTGCCTGCCTACCTCGAGCTGGCCGGCACCGTCCGGATGGGCCGGGCGGCGGAGGTCGCCGTGCCCGCGCACGGCGCGGTCGCCATCCCGACCGGCGCCATGATCCCGCACGGCGCCGACGCGGTGGTGATGGTCGAGTACACGGCGGAGACCATGCCCGGCACGATCGAGGTGACCCGCCCGGTCGCGCCCGGCGGGGGAGTGGTCGGGGCCGACGACGACGTGCCCGTCCGCGGTGTTCTGGTCCCGGCCGGGCGACCGTTGCGGGCCCCCGACCTCGGCCTGCTCGCCTCGGCCGGGGTCTCGGCGGTGCCGGTGCACGCCCGGCCACGCGTGGCGATCCTGTCCACCGGAGACGAGGTGGTCCCACCGGACACTCAAGAATTGACGGCTGGTCAGGTGCGCGACGCCACCGCGAGCGCCCTCGCCGGACTGATTCGCGATGCGGGCGGTGACCCGGTCTACGCCGGCATCGTCCCGGACGACGCGGATGCTCTCATCGAGGCGCTGCGCCAGGCGCTGGCCGAGGCCGACCTGGTCGTGATCTCCGCCGGCTCCTCGGTCGGCGCCCGCGACGAAACCGCGACCGCCGTCGCGGAGCTCGGGAAGATCTGGTGCCACGGTTTGGCCATCAAGCCCGGCAAGCCGACGATGCTGGCCGAGTGCGACGAGATCCCGCTGATCGGCCTGCCGGGCAACCCGCTCTCGGCCCTGGTGGTGTTCCGGCTCGTTGGGGTCCCGCTGGTGTGGCGGCTCGCCGGGTGTGACCAACCTCCACCGCAGCCCCGGACGCGCGCCCGGCTTACCCGCAACGTCGCCTCGCAGGCCGGGCGCCTCGACGTGATCCAGGTTCGGCTGGACCAGGGCCCCGACACCGGCCTGGGCGCCGAGCCCCTGCACGGGCCGTCGGCCCTGCTCTCCGTCCTGGCCCGCGCCGACGGTTGCGTGCTGGTGCCCGAACCCGCGACCGGCCTCGACGGCGGCACCGAGGTCGACGTCATGCTGTACGCGTGAAGGTCCTCCGCACCGGGTATCCGACGGGTATGGACGTCCGGAGCGTGGCGGTCCCGGCCTGCGCTGCGCTGGTGCTCGGGCTGCTGTCAGGCTGCGGTTCGGGCACCGACACGATCGGTACCTCCGCTTCCGCCGACCTGCACCGTCAGGTCGACGCGGTCCGGGAGGCCGTCGCGGACGGCCGCAACCCCGCGGCCCTATCTGCTGTCGACGATCTGCGGGCAACGATCCGGCGACTCGCGGCGTCCGGGGAGCTGGACCCCGCCGACGGACGGGTGCTGCTGACGCAGGTGGATCGGATCGCCACGCGCGTCGAGGCCCGTGCCACCCCGACCCCGGTACCCACTCCGGTCGTGGTCTCCGAGCCCACTGCCGGCAAGGACAAGGACGAGGACGAGGACGAGGACAAGGGAAAGGGCAGAAAGAAGTGAGCGACGCCGGCAAGGCCCCGATGAATGCCGGCCCGGTTCTGGTCGGTGCGCAGTTGGGCGAGCGCTACACGCTGACCCGCCTCATCGGTACCGGCGGGATGGCTTCGGTGTGGGCCGCGCAGGATCCGCGCCTGGACCGGGAAGTCGCCATCAAGATCATCTCCGACACGCTCGCCCTCGACCCCACCTTCGTCGAGCGCTTCGAGCGGGAGGCCCGGATCGCCGCCGCGCTCTCGCACCCCCACGTCGTGGGCGTGTTCGACTACGGCACGCATGGCGGCCGGCCGTACCTGGTGATGGAGTGCGTCCCGGGCGGAACGCTGTCGAGCCGGCTCAAGGAGGATCGCGTCGACTGGGACCCCGTGACGATCACCCGGGAACTCCTCGACGCGTTGGGTCACATCCACGCGGCCGGCATCCTGCACCGCGACCTGAAGCCGGCCAACGTGCTCATCGGTGCGGACGGCCGCGCCCGGCTCACCGATTTCGGGATCGCTCATCTGGCCGACGCGACCAAGCTGACCAGTACCGGGTTCATCGTCGGAACCGAGAAGTACCTCGCCCCGGAAGTGCGGCGCGGCGCAGCGGCGACGGTCGCCAGTGATCTCTACGCGCTCGGCGTGCTGCTGCGGGAGTGCGCCACCGCGCACGCCCCGGGCGGTCTGACCGAGCTGACCGATCGGCTGACCGATCCCGACCCGGACCGGCGCCCGGCCTCTGCTGCGTCCGCCCTCGCCCTGCTGGTGGGCACCGCTGCTCATCTGCAGCCCACCGCCCCGATGCCGATCGCGCCCGACCCGGAAGCCGCGACGAGGGCGATGACCGCAGCGACGTTGATCGACGCACCGGCCGCCGCGGCCGCCCCGCGGAGGCGCTTCCCGCGC
>NZ_JACDFE010000346.1 GCF_013815995.1 Sporichthya sp. | reverse complement strand
CCCCGGTGCGCGGCGAGGGCCTGGGCGGGCTGGTCCCTGACCCGAAGAAGCGGCTCTCGCTGCCGGCCGGGTTCTCCTACCGGATCGTCGCCGAGGCCGGCGTCACCGAGCTTTCCGGCGCGGCCAGGGGCGAGAAGACCCCGGGCAAGCAGGACGGGTCGGCCAGCTTCCGGCGCCCGGGCGGCGGCTATCTGGTGGTGAACAACCACGAGTGCAACCCGGACATGACCGAGCACCTGGTGCCCCCGGTCAAGGGCTGGACCTACGACCCGGGCGCGCCCGGCGGCACCACGACCGTGCAGGTCGACGGCAAGGGGCGCCGGGTCTCGGAGGTGGTGTCGCTGGCCGGCACGCACACCAACTGCGCCGGTGGCCCGACGCCCTGGGGCACCTGGCTGTCCTGCGAGGAGACCGAGGCCCGCAAGGGCGAGGGCGGACTGACGAAGAATCACGGGTACGTCTTCGAGGTCAACCCGCGCAACAATCGCGCCAACCGGGATCCGAAGCCGATCCTGGCGCTCGGCCGGTTCGCCCACGAGGCCGCCGCGGTCGACCCGGGCACCGGCCAGATCTACCTCACCGAGGACGCCTCCGGTCCGCTGGGACTGCTCTACCGCTTCACCCCACCCCGCAGGTTCCGCGGCCTCGGGGACGGCACTCTGCATCGGCTCGGCAGCGCGGCGGGGACGCTGTCGGCGATGCGGGCGCTGGATTCGCGCGGTCGGGTGGTCCGCGATCTGTCCGTCGCGCACAAGCCGGGCACCACCTACCGCGTGGAGTGGGTCGAGGTGCCGGACCGGGACGCGGTTGCGGTGTCCACGCGCAAGCAGTTCGGCTACGACGGGGTGAAGGGCAAGGCGGTCACCCGCAGCCGGAAGCTCGAGGGCGCCTGGTGGAGCCGGGGTGGGGCGTACATCGTCGCCTCCTACGCCAAGCCCGCGGACGACGGCAGCGCGGCCGCACACGAGGGCCAGGTCTGGTTCCTCGACCCGGTGCGCCGCACCCTGAGGCTCGTGCTGTGGTTCGCCCCGAACAGGAACCACGACAAGCGCGTCGACGGCCCGGACAACATCGTCGCCTCGCCCTTCGGTGGCGTGATCCTGGCCGAGGACGGTGCGGGCGCGCAGCACCTGATCAGTGCCACGGCGAGCGGCGCCACGACGTTCCTGGCCCGCAACGAGGTGCGCGACGGCGATGAGTACTCGGAGTTCACCGGGCCGAACTTCACCTACGACCGCAAGTTCCTGTTCGCCAACGTGCAGACGCCGGGGACCGTCTTCGCGATCCGGGGTCCGTTCAACCGGTTGGGCTGAGGCTCCCGAGCGGGGCGGCCACGGTCCCGGAGCGTTCGCAGATCCAGGTCGGATCCGCGCCGAGCTCGGGGGTGATCCGCAGCTCGTGGACCGGCGCCTCGTCCGGCTCGCACAGCCGGCACAGCGGCCAGCGGCCGACCCCCGCGTCGAAGAGCGCGTCCTGGACGTCCTGCGCGACCTGCCCCGCGACGTAGGCCGCGCCCTCGGGCCACTCGTCCGCCCACCAGCGCCGTCCGGCCACCGCGTCGTCCAGGATGTTGGCCGCCGCCGCGTTCGCCCACGCGGTGCTGGTCAGGTCCGCGAGCACGCGCGCCCGGGCGTCGAGCAGGGCCTCATCGGTGCGCACGGGGCCAATTCTCCCTGCCGGCGGTGCCACCACCCGCTCATGCATGAGCGAGTGGTCGTTGGAATCGGGACAAATCGGACAGCGAGTGACCACTGGGTCATGTAAGACGAGCTGAAGTGGCAGGCGGGGCGGGGCGGATCGAACCTTTCACGCAGGCCTGGGTACGCCGTTGGTGTTACGTGTGCCAAGTCACCGGACGATTCTGGGCGCGCTGCCTAATCTGGAGACGTGGCGATGTTGATCGATCCTCCGACCTGGGCCGGACACGGCCGACTGTGGTCGCACGTCGCCAGTGACACCTCGCTGGCCGAGCTGCACGCCTTCGCGTCAGTGGCGGGGATTCCGGCTGAGGCCTTCGACCGGGACCACTACGACGTCCCGTCCGAGTGGTACGACCGGATGGTCGCCGCCGGCGCGACACCGGTCTCGCCGCGGGACATCGTGCGCGCCCTGCGCGCTGTCGGCCTGCGCACCCCGAAGGTGCCGGCCAGCCTGCGTCAGGCCTCCTGACGCTCCTCAGCTCGTCAGCGTCGCCAGTTCGGCTCTGACGTTCGCCCGCGCGTCCGCCTCCCAGCGCTCCCTTCCCGCTGGGGTGCGGAATAGCGCGGGCGCAGCCAGCAGGCGGCGCAGGATCTCGGCCCGGCCGGCGTGGAACGTCTCATCGGTCACGTGCGCGTACTCGGCCCGCACGGCCTCGACGTAGCGCGCGTAGTTCGCCGGTCCGGCGGCCAGGATCGCGAGGTCGGCGTCGCAGAGGGTCTCGCCGTTGTGGTCGCCGAACGCAGGGTCGTGGGTGGCGGTGAGCCGCACCAACCGCGCGGTCTCGGCGACCAGTGCCCCCGGCAGCGCGAGCGCGGGCAGCTCGGCCTCGGCCAGGCGCGCGCTGTTCTCCTCGTCGTCGGGGGCGCCGGCGTAGACCGCGTCGTGGTACCAGGCCGCCAGACGAACGGCGTCGAGGTCCTGCGCGTGCCCGGCCAGGTCGTGCAGGTTGTCCAGCACCGCCGTCAGGTGCGCGAGGTCGTGGTAGCGGCGGTGCGGCTCGGCCCAGCGCGCGATCAGGTCCCGGCCGGTCGCGGTCGGGTCGCGCATCGTGAGCCGGGCGAGCAGGCCGTCCCAGCGGGCGGTCAGGGCATTGGTGTCCATGGGCACCATCCTGGCCGTCTTGCGTTCGCCTGTGCGGCGTGTCTTTTACGCCCTCGCGTCGGCTGACCCCGGCAACGTCCGGGTCGTCGCCGTCCGCCCGGGCGCGACTGGCGAACGCCCAGTCCAGGAGAACGCATGGATCGCAGGACCTTTGTGAGCAGTGCCGTCGCGCTCGGCGCCGGCGCCGCCGTGTTCGGGGGGTCGCTCTGGCGAGGGGCCGCGGCGGCGCCCGCGCAGCCCGGTGC
>NZ_JACDFE010000180.1 GCF_013815995.1 Sporichthya sp. | reverse complement strand
CCATCAACCTGACGGCCACTCACCGTGGAGAGCCCGGTGCGGGGAGACTCGCACGCCGGGTTCGGCGGGCGGCCTGGGGAAACGGACCGGGAGCAATCCCGACACCGCGCCCCAGGCCGACCCAACCCATCCGATTGCCCGTCAGATTCAGCTACCGCGACCGCGGACCCCGCCGGACCCCGGGATACGAACTCGACGGCATCAGCGACGAGCTACTCACCGTGTTCTCCTCCCGCTCTACCGAGATCGGCGCGAAGGTGCAGGACCTGGTCGCCGCGTTCACCGACACCCACGGCAGTGAACCGGACCGGGTTCAGACGATCCGCCTGCGACAGCAGGCCACCCTGGCCACCCGCCCGGACAAGCACATGAGTCCGCTTGCCGAGCTGCGCGCCCGGTGGCGAGCAACCGCGGAGACGGTCACCGGCCAGCCCGCCGACGCGATCGCTGGCAACGCCCTGACCAGCGCCGATGCAGGGTTGTCAAGCATCGCGTCAACCACTTCGGCAACCCGGCACGGCACCGAGATCTCCGACGCGCTGCTGGCCCGGTACGCCGAGGCGGCCGTCGCTGGGGTGACCCAGCGGGGGGCGGCCTGGACGGCCACGAACCTGCTCGCCGAGGCCGCCCGCACCACCCGCGCCCTGCGCCTCCCCGACGTCCCGGCGCGGCTCGCGCTGCTGGACCGCGTCGTCACGTGATCACGACCCGCCGCAACCAGCGCCGCATCATCCGCGCGGACGGCGGTCACGTCCGCAACGGCGATCGATGGCGGGTCGTCGCGCTGCAGGTCGACGGATCGCTCGACGCCGTCCCGGCTGGGCCGGAGGATCGAAATCCGGGGTCCGCCGTCCGGCTGCCCGCCGACTACGTGCGTGATCACGTCGAACTCGGCTACGCCCTGACCGTCCACCGGGCCCAAGGCGTCACCGCCGACACCAGCCACCTGCTCGTCCGGGAGGGGATGGCTCGGGAGGCGCTCTACGTGGCGATGACCCGCGGCCGGCACGCCAACCACGCCTACATCGTCACCGACACCGGCGGCGCCGAGACCCACGTCGCCCCGAAGGAACCGACGGGGCGTCAGATTCTGGAAACCGTCTTGCGGTCGCCCGGATCCGCGACCTCGGCTACCAGTGCGCTGCGACGCCGGCAGGCCAGCCACGTCCTCGCAGCCAGCCCCACTGGCCTGTGGCCGCCGCGGCCAGCCGCCGAGACCACTCGGGCCCGGCCCGACCCGGCTCCACGCCGCCCACCGCCGCCCGGGATGACCCGGTGACTCGCCGCGGTGCCTTTCGCCGAGAACGGCCGAGAACAACCAGCGCCCAGAGGGGGGCCCAATGAGTAAGCCGCGCATCCAGCACAACGGTGCCGAGATCGAGGACGACCCGCTGCTGACGAAGCAGGAGATCGCGGACCTGTACGGCACGACGGATCGTTTCGTGGAGAAGCTGATCGCCTCCGGCGACCTGCCCGCCTACAAGCTCGGAGGCAAGCTGGTCCGGATCCGCCGCAGCGATGCGCTGGCACTGCTGCGGCCGGTGCGCACCGCGCGGGACGCGCTCTGAGCCGGGGCTGCCTACGCCCTGATCCAAGCGGCCGGGCCGATCGAACGTGGGCTCATCGCGGCGAACCAGAGCGAACGAAAGTTAGGGCATGTGTAGGGCATAAATCGCGGCCCGGGTGGTCCAATGTGGCTCTGACCTGCGGAATGCGGTGCCCCCGGCAGGATTCGAACCTGCGCACCCGGCTCCGGAGGCCGATGCTCTATCCCCTGAGCTACGGGGGCTCGGGACTTTGAACGCCGAGAGGTTACCGCACGGTCGGCGCGCCTTTGACCGGGATTACCCGTCAAAGCGCCTCTGTACGCCGTTCTCCCAAATCGGGCAAAACGCCCGGATCCACTACCTAGCGTCGATAGTCTCCGAGAGTGCGGACTCCCACCATCCGCGTGCTCGTGGTCGACGACGACGAGCCCGTGCGACGACTGATCCGCCTCAACCTTGAGCTCGAGGGGTTTGAGGTCGAGCAGGCGACCGACGGTCGTGACTGCCTGACCAAGGTGCGCACAAATCCGCCGGACGTGATCACGCTCGACCTCGTCATGCCGGCCCTCGACGGCCTGAGCGCCGCGGCGCGGCTGCGGGAGTCCGAGCACACCCGGCACATCCCGCTGGTGCTGATCACCGGCGCGGTGACGCCCCGGGACCGGCTGCGGGCGGACGAGATCGGCATCGACGCCGTGCTGACCAAGCCGTTCGCGCCGCAGGACCTGGTCGCCACGATCCGGAGTGTGGTGGGGACCACTCCGGCACCGGCCCAAGCACCGGCCCAAGCACCGGCCCAAGCACCGGCCCAAGCACCGGCCCAAGCACCGGCCCAGGCACCGGACGAGCCCCCGGTTAAGTCGGAAGAGCGCGCACCCTCGGGCCATTAGGCTTCGCGGGTGACTCCCGCAGAGCTGTCCGACGCCGTCCAGATCGCCGTGTCCGCCGCGGTGCAGGCCGGTGAACTCGACGCGGAGGTGCCCCGGGAGGTCCACCTCGAGCGGACCCGGACCCGGGAGCACGGCGACTACGCCACCAACATTGCGATGCAGCTGGCCAAGCCGGCCCGGAAGCCCCCGCGGGAGGTCGCCGAGATCATCGCCGGGCACCTGCGGCGCGCCTCCGGTATCGAGAAGGTCGCGGTGGCCGGCCCCGGCTTCCTCAACATCACCCTGGACTCCGGCGCTGCCGGGCGGCTGGCCTACCAGATCGTCGTGGCCGGCACCGCCTACGGCCGGTCCGAGACGTTGCGCAAGCAGCGGATCAACCTGGAGTTCGTCTCGGCGAACCCGACCGGCCCGGTCCACCTGGGCCACACCCGGTGGGCCGCGGTGGGGGACAGCCTGCGCCGGATCCTGGAGGCGGCGGGCGCCGACGTCGCCTCGGAGTACTACATCAACGACGCCGGCGTGCAGATGGAGAAGTTCGCGAACTCCCTGCTCGCCGCCGCGCGGGGTCTGCCGGCGCCGCAGGACGGCTACGGCGGGCAGTACATCGCCGACATCGCCGCCAAGATCCTGGAAGCCGCGCCGCACCTGGCCGACGCCCCGGACGCCGACGCGCTGCCCGAGTTCCGGGAGCGCGGCCACCGGCTGATGCTCGCCGAGATCACCGGCAGCCTGGAGAAGTTCGGCGTCCACTACGACGTCTGGTTCTCCGAGCGGAGCCTGCATGCCTCCGGCCGGGTGGACGAGGCCATCGCCACGCTGCGCACCCAGGGGCACGTCTACGACCTCGACGGCGCGATCTGGCTGCGCACCACCGACTTCGGTGACGACAAGGACCGGGTCATGGTCAAGGCGGACGGAGAGAAGACCTACTTCGCCGCCGACGCCGCGTACTACCTGGACAAGCGCAGCCGGGGCTTCGACACCTGCATCTACATGCTCGGCGCCGACCATCACGGCTACATCGGCCGGCTGCGGGCGCTCGCGTCCTGCGCGGGCGACGACCCGGACATTTCCGTGATGGTCCTGATCGGCCAGTTGGTCAAGCTGCTGCAGGGCGGCGAGGAACTGAAGATGTCCAAGCGGGCCGGCACCATCGTGACCCTGGAGGACATGGTCGACCTGGTCGGCGTGGACGCTGCGCGTTACACGCTCGCGCGCTCCTCGACGGACAGTCAGCTGGTGATCGACGTCGAGGAGATCACCAAGCAGGCCCCGGAGAACCCGGTCTACTACGTGCAGTACGTCGCGGCGCGGACCTTCCGGGTCGCCGCCAACGCCCGCGACCTGGGCATCGAGTGGTCGCCGCCGGAGTCCTTCCACCCCGAGCTGCTCACCGACGATCGGGAGGCCCGCCTGCTCGCCGCGCTCGGCGACTTCCCGCGGGTGGTCGCCTCCGCGGCGGAGCTGCGCGAGCCACACCGGATCGCCCGGTACATGGAGGAGCTGGCCGGGGTCTACCACCGGTTCTACGACGGCTGCCGGATCCTGCCCCGGGGCGAGGAAGAGGTCTCCGACCTGCACCGCTCCCGGCTCTGGCTCAACGACGCCACCCGCACCGTCATCTCCAACGGGCTGGCGATGCTCGGCGTCAGCGCGCCGGAGCGGATGTAGCGATGAGCAGAAGCGCGCACCCGGCCGGCCCGCGGCACGCCGACGTCATGCACGCGGACGGCGTCGCGCCGCCCCCGCACGACCTGAACGCGCTGGACCCGATGGTGTGGCCGACGAACTTCACGCGTCGCGAGGACGGCGTGTGCACCATGGCCGGCCTCGACGTGCGGGACCTCGCCGCCGAGTACGGCACGCCGACCTTCCTGCTCGACGAGGCCGATTTCCGGTCCCGCGCCCGCGGCTACGCCGAGGCCTTCGCCGGCGCCGACGTGTTTTACGCCGGCAAGGCCTTCCTGTGCGGTGCAGTTGCGCGCTGGGTGAATGAGGAGGGGCTGCACCTCGACGTGTGCAGCGCCGGTGAACTCGCGGTCGCGTTGCGCGCCGGCTTCCCGGCCGAGCGGATCGCCCTGCACGGCAACAACAAGTCGGTCGCCGAGCTGGACATGGCCCTGGAGGCCGGCGTCGGGCGGATCGTGCTCGACTCCTACGCCGAGATCGTGCGGCTGGCCGACCTGGCCCGGGCGCGCGGAGTCCGGGCCCGCGTCCAGATCCGGGTCACGGTCGGCGTCGAGGCGCATACCCACGAGTTCATCGCGACCGCGCACGAGGACCAGAAGTTCGGCTTCTCCCTGGCCGGCGGGGCCGCGGCCGAGGCGGTCCGCCGGGTGCTGATGCTGGCGAGCCTGGAGCTGGTCGGGCTGCACTCGCACATCGGTTCGCAGATCTTCGACACCGACGGCTTCGAGGTTGCCGCCTCCCGCCTGGTCGGGCTCGCGACCGCGATCCGTGACGAGCACGGCGTCGAACTGCCTGAGCTCGATCTCGGCGGCGGACTCGGCATCGCCTACACCTCCGACGACGACCCGGCCGACATCGCCTCGATGGCCAAGTCGCTGATCGCGATCGTCGAGCGGGCGTGCGCCGGCGCCGGGCTGGCCGTCCCGCGGCTCTCGGTCGAGCCCGGCCGGGCGATCGCCGGGCCCGGCACGGTCACGCTCTACGAGGTCGGGACGGTCAAGGCGGTCGCGCTCGCGGGCGGCGCGACCCGCGCCTACGTGAGCGTCGACGGCGGGATGAGCGACAACATCCGCACCGCGCTCTACGACGCCAGCTACACCGCCGCGCTGGTCTCCCGGTCCTCCGAGGCGGCCCCCGCGCTGTCCCGGCTGGTCGGCAAGCACTGCGAGAGCGGCGACATCGTGGTCCGCGGCCTGTACCTGCCGGCTGACATCGCCGCCGGGGACCTGGTCGCCGTGGCCGCCACCGGTGCCTACTGCCGCTCGATGGCCAGCAATTACAACCTGCTGGGTCGTCCGCCGGTCGTCGCGATCGCCCAGGGCGCCGCCCGGGTGATCGTCCGGCGCGAGACCGAGGACGACCTCGCCCGCCTCGATGTCGGGTGAGAAGTCCGGACGGTGGAAGAATCCGCCCATGAGTGCTGACACCTTGGCCGCCGGGTAATGGCCCCCATCCGGATCGGGCTGCTCGGATGCGGCGTCGTCGGCACCGAGGTGGTCCGCCAGCTCCACGCCCAGGCCGGGGACCTCACCCAGCGTGTCGGGGCCCCGCTGGAGCTCGTCGGTGTCGCCGTGCGCCGCGCCAAGCGGATCCCGGAGAAGGCCGCTGAGCTGGGCGTTGACGGGTCGCTGTTCACCACCGATTCGGTCGAACTGGTCACCCGCGAGCTGGACGTGGTCATCGAGGTGATCGGCGGCATCGAGCCGGCCCGCTCCCTGATCCTGTCCGCGATGGAGCACGGCGCCTCGGTGGTCACCGCCAACAAGGCGCTGCTCGCCGAGGACGGCGCCACCCTCTACGCCGCCGCCGAGAAGTACGGCGTCGACCTCTACTACGAGGCGGCCGTCGCGGGCGCGATCCCGCTGCTGCGCCCGCTGCGCGAGTCGATGGTCGGCGATCAGGTCAACCGGGTGCTCGGCATCGTCAACGGCACCACGAACTTCATCCTGTCCCGGATGCACGAGACCGGTGCCGGGTTCACCGAGGCGCTGGAGGAGGCGTCCGCGCTCGGCTACGCCGAGGCCGACCCCTCTGCCGACGTCGAGGGCTTCGACGCGGCCGCGAAGGCGGCCATCCTCGCGAGTCTGGCCTTCCACAGTCGCGTCACCGCCGCCGACGTCTACCGCGAGGGCATCACCGAGGTCAGCTCCTCGGACGTGGCCAGCGCCCGGGAGATGAACAGCGTCATCAAGCTGCTGGCGATCTGCGAGCTCTCCGCCGACGGCTCCAGCATCGGCGTGCGGGTGCACCCGGCGATGATCCCGCGCTCGCACCCCCTCGCCGGGGTCGGCGATGCGTTCAACGCGGTCTTCGTCGAGGCGGCCTCGGCCGGGCAGGTCATGTTCTACGGCCGCGGTGCCGGTGGCGCCCCGACGGCGAGCGCGGTGCTCGGCGACCTGGTGGCGGTCTCCCGGCATCGGGTGGTCGGTGGGCGCGGGCCGGGGGAGTCGGCCTACGCCCAACTCGCGGTCCGCCCGATGGGCGAGACCGTCACCCGCTACTACATCAGCCTCGACGTGGCCGAGAAGCCCGGCGTGCTGGCCCAGGTCGCCACCGCCTTCGCCGAGCACAACGTCTCGATCCAGACGGTGCGTCAGCACGGTCATGCCGAGGACGCGAATCTGGTCATCGTCACGCACCGCGCGCCGGACTCGGCGCTGGCGGCGACGGTGGCGCATTTGCGCACCATGGATGCGGTCCGGGCGGTCGCGAGTGTGATGCGGGTGGAGGGCGATCTCGAATCATGAGTGCCGTGATGACACATCAATGGCGAGGCGTGATCGAGGAGTACCGCGACCGGATGCCGGTCACTGCGGCCACCCCGATCGTGACGTTGCGGGAGGGCGGTACGCCGCTGGTGCCCGCGCCGGTGATCTCGGAGCTGACCGGGTGCCAGGTGCACCTCAAGGTCGAGGGCGCCAACCCGACCGGGTCCTTCAAGGACCGCGGCATGACGATGGCGATCTCCAAGGCCGCGCAAGAGGGCGCCAAGGCCGTCATCTGCGCCTCCACCGGTAACACCAGCGCCAGCGCCGCCGCCTACGCGGTGCGCGCCGGGATGGTCTGCGCGGTGCTCGTCCCGCAGGGCAAGATCGCGCTGGGCAAGATGAGCCAGGCCCTCGTGCACGGCTCGCGCATCCTGCAGGTCGACGGCAACTTCGACGACTGCCTGACCCTGGCCCGTGACCTGTCCGAGCACTACCCGGTCGCGCTGGTGAACTCGGTGAACCCGTTCCGCATCGAGGGCCAGAAGAGCGCGGCCTTCGAGATCGTCGACGCGCTCGGCGACGCCCCCGACGTGCACGTGCTGCCGGTCGGCAACGCCGGCAACATCACGGCCTACTGGAAGGGCTACACGGAGTACTGCGAGGACGGCCCGGCCACCCGCCGACCCCGGATGCTCGGGTTCCAGGCGGCCGGCGCGGCTCCGATCGTCAACGGCGAGATCGTGAAGAGCCCGCAGACGATCGCCACCGCGATCCGGATCGGCAATCCCGCCTCGTGGGACTCCGCGATCGCCGCCCGGGATGAATCCGGCGGCCGCATCGAGGCTGTGACGGACCGTCAGATTCTTGCCGCGTATCGGTTGTTGGCTTCCCGAGAGGGCGTGTTCGTCGAGCCCGCGTCGGCGGCCAGCGTGGCCGGCCTGCTGATGGCGCGGGAGAACGACTGGATCCCGGCGGGGCTGCAGGTCGTGTGCACGGTCACCGGCAACGGCCTCAAGGACCCCGAGTGGGCGATCGCCGGGGCCCCCGCACCGGTCACTGTGCCGATCGACGCCGCGGCCGCGGCCGAAAAGCTCGGCCTGGCCTAGGTGTCGCTCGACTTACCTGTCCCCGCTTACCGCGCCGAGGCCGTCCGGGTGCGGGTACCGGCCAGCAGCGCCAACCTCGGCCCCGGGTTCGACTGCTTCGGCCTCGCCCTGACCCTGCACGACGTGGTCGAGGTGCAGGTGAACGCGCCCGGCCTCGAGCTGTCGGTGGTCGGCGAGGGCGCGCGCACCGTGCGCCGCGACGCCCGGCACCTGGTGGTTCGCTCCATGCACGAGTGCTTCGCCCGGCTGGGCGGATCGCCGTCCGGGCTTCGGGTGGCGTGCGCCAACGCGATTCCGCACGGGCGCGGACTCGGCTCGTCCTCGGCCGCCATCGTGGCCGGCATCGTGGCCGCGCGGGCACTGTGCGTCGACGGCGAGCAGCGCCTCGACGACGCCGCATTGCTGCGCCTGGCCACCGAGATCGAGGGGCATCCGGACAACGTCGCGGCCGCCCTGGCCGGCGGGTTCACCCTGGCCTGGACGGAACCTGAGGGTGCGCGGCTGATCCGACTGGACCCCTCGCCGCTGATCGCGCCCGTGGTGTTCGTTCCGGACACCGAACTGTCCACGCGCAAGGCACGAGGCCTGCTGCCGAAGACCGTGCCGCACGCCGACGCCGCTGCGAACGCCGCCCGGGCCGCGCTGATGGTCGAGGCGCTGACCCGCACGCCGGAGCTGTTGCTGGTGGCCACCGAGGACCGGTTGCACCAGGACTACCGCGGCCCCGCGATGCCGGTCAGCCTCGACCTGGTCAAGCGGCTACGCGCGGAAGGCGTTCCCGCGATGGTCTCCGGCGCCGGGCCGACGGTGCTCGCGCTGACCACCCCGGACGCGGCGGAGGCAGTGGCGAAGCTCGGCGGGGAGGGCTGGCGGGTGCACCACCTGTCCGTCGACCCCGTCGGGGCCACCGTGTTATCGTGAGGCCGCACCTTGGCGCGCCGTGATCTTCGGCGCTTGCCGTGTCGAATCTCCTCACTTCGAGAACCTCGCGAAGCGTGCGCTGATCCCTGGCTTCTTGACCCGGGATCACCCTGCGCCGTGGTGCTGTTCCGTCAGATACCGACCTCGCACGCCCTGATGGCCTGGGGTCCGGAAGGACAACAACCAAGTGACAGAATCCACAGATCTCGCTGAGCCGGCCAAGAAGCGTCGCGGCGAGGGACTGAACGGCATGGTGCTCTCCGAGCTGCAGGCCATGGCCTCCGGGATGGGCATCACCGGCACCGGCCGGATGCGCAAGAGCCAGCTGATCGAGGCGATCAGCGCCGGCGGCGCTCCGGGCAAGTCCGCCCCCGCCAAGACCAAGGCGTCGGCCGAGGCGCCCGCGGAGGCCCCCTCCGAGAGCCCTCCCGAGAACACCGGCGAGAAGACCGCGCCGGCCGAGGCC
>NZ_JACDFE010000014.1 GCF_013815995.1 Sporichthya sp. | reverse complement strand
GTCTCCCCGCGCGCGGTCCGCTCGGTCGACGTGCTCCTCGCCGAGGAGCCCGCGCTCACCGCCCGCACCGGCGAGCAGCTGCCGCCGCCGCGTCCGGCCATGGACGACGCCGTCTTCACCGAGCTCGAGGTCGCCGAGATCGCGCAAGTGAAGCCGAGCTGGACGTTGGGCTCCCTGGTCTCCATCCGCCGCGGGCTGGCACTGACTGTGCTGACCACCGCGATCTACGTCGGGGCAACCGCGTGGATTCCGGCCACCCCGGCCATCACCGACCAGCCGGCGCCGACGGTAGCGTCGGCCAAGCTCAGCCAGCACTGAGCTCGTCGCCGGCTCAGGCCGTGCGGACCGCCCGGCGTAGGTGCCACCCGACGGCGAGCACCAGCACGGCAGCGAGCAGCAGCGCACTGGCGCGGGTAATGGCGTAATAGGCGATCGTGCGCAGGTCACCCGTGGTGGCCGCGGCATGCAGGCCGATCAGTGCACCCACGAGCGCGGCGACGCCGATGACGGCCGACCAGGTCTGCCCCGGGCCGCGCCAGGCCCGGAGGAGGACGATGGCAATCACCGCCAGGCCGAGCACACTGCCGCCGTACTGCAGCCAGGAGTAGCCGGCGTAGGTGTGCGAGAGCGCCGGGACCAGGTGCGTCCCCCACCGGTCGACGTGCGTGAAGGAGTCCACGAACACGTGCAGGGCGGAGCCGACAAACAAGGCGACGGGAACCAGCGCGAGCTCGCGTCTGTCCCGCAGCCGGGAGCACAATCCGAGCCGGAGACCGGCCGCCCGGGACCGGACCGCCTGGGGCGCCCCCGCCAGCACCGGAGCCGCCAGCAGTCCGTGCCAGAGCGCCCACAGGGCGAGGCCCAACAGCAGGTCCTCGCCGACGAGCCCGGTCCAGGAGTGCGTCTGTTCGGTCGGGCGGTGCGCCAGGTGGACCGGCAGGTCGGGCACCGTCGAACCGATGACCAGCGCCGACGCCGGCAGCGGGGTACGCATTAGCGGCAGCGCCAGCGCCACGTGGCTGACCGTGAACGGCACCGCGCCTCCTTGCGGTTGACGAGCTGGTTGGCGGAGACAGCCGTAGCGAGACGTACTCGGACTCTTCTTGTCAGATGAGCACGCAAACCGGGCGCACGCTGCCAAGTCAGCTCACCTAGATCGCAAAGGGCCTACCGCGGCGCGCGCGGGGGCGGCGGAGGTTCGCGATGCGCGGCAGTAACAATGTGCCGGTGCGTCACGCCTCCGTCCCGACGAGCTTCGCGTTCCTGTTCGTCTGCACGGGGAACATCTGCCGCTCGCCGTTCGCTGAGCTACTGACGGCGCATCTGCTTTCCGGGCGCCTGGGTAGCGAAGTCCGGGGATTCCACTTCGCCAGTGCCGGCGTGGGCGCCGTGGTCGGGTCGCCGATGCACCCGGACACCCGGAACGAGCTCGCTGCCTGGGGGCTGGCCGACACCTACGCGGGCGGGTTCCTCGCCCGCCAGCTCGAGGCGCCGATGGTCGACGAGGCGGACGTGGTGCTGACCGCCACCGTCGAGCACCGCACCGCGGTGCTGGGGTTGTGTCCCCCCGCCCTGCCGCGCACGTTCACCCTCCTGGAATTCGCGCGGCTGATCACTGACCTCGACCCCGGCCCGCTTCCCCTGGACCCCATCCAGCGCGCCCACGCCCTCGTCCGGCACGCCCCAACGCAGCGGGGGACGACCCGGTCCGCCAAGCCCGCAGACGACTCCATCTCCGATCCGATGGGACGCCGACGCAAGGCTCACCACACCGCCGCACAGCAGGTGACCCAGGCGGTCACCGCAATCGCCGAAGCGATCGCCCCCTGACGCGGTGACGCAACGTCAGAGACGCCAGACAACCGACCCTTCCTCCAAATTGGTGATTCTCGGGAGAGCTCCTATAGCGGTCGGCGCGCTGCCCGGATCAGGAGAAAACGGACGAATCCACGTAGCAAGCTCGAGTGCGACGAAGAGCGGGATGTCGCCCTGCTTCTTGATCCACTAGCGTCCGCTGCACGAAGGCCACGGCAGCTACCGCGAGCCATCTCCAAACAGCAGGGGAAGGGTCCATCGCGATGACCATCTATCGGCGATCCCGGGTCACATTCGCCGCCGCCTGCGGCCTCACGGCACTGGTGCTGGCTATGCCAATCTCGGCGGCCGCGGCCCCCTACACCGCCGACGCGGTTGTCGAGGTCTCCACCACGAACCCGGCCGTCGGCGGCCAGCTGCTGTTGACCGTCCACGGGTTCACGCCCGGGGAAACTGTGGTCTTCGAACTGCAGTTCACCGTGTACAACCTGGGCAGCGCGGTGGTGGACGCGAACGGGGACGCTTCCGTGATCGCTCAACTGCCGCCGGGTGTCGCCTGCCAGCACGTCATCACAGCGACCAGTCCGAGCCATTTCGCCAGCACCGACATCGTGATCGGCCCGCCCCAGGCGTGCACCGCCGGCGGCAACGGCAACGTCGGCAACGGCAACGTCGGCAACAACAACAGCGGGAACGGCAACGTCGGCAACAACAACAGCGGGAACGGCAACGTCGGCAACAACAACGGCGGGTCCGGAAACACCGGTAACAACAACGGTGGCGGCGGCCACGGCGGGTACGACTACAGCGGGTACGGCAACACTGGGCCGGGGTACGGCGACTGGAGCGCGACCGGCTGGGGCTACGTCTCCTACGCCCGCGCCACCGCGCCGGCGCCGTTGAACCACGCGCCCGAGGTGGCACTGGCCTCGATAGCGGTGGTTGGCGCTGCCGGGTTCCTGCGCCGCCGGCGCAACCTGAGCTGACAAACCGTCAGCTAACTGCGGAGCCGCGTTAGCCCGAATGGGTGGAATCCTGACGGAGGCGTCAGCGACGGCCCCACGGACTAGCAGAACTCGTCGCGCACCGCCACCGTCAGCGGCCGCACCAACGGCTGGCGCAGGACGATCGGCGCGCCCCCGGCGGCCGGTTCCTCGAGGTTGAGCACCACGGTGCGGGTGGTCCCGCGCGGGAGCTCGACGTCGACCAGGAACACGGGGTGTCCGCGCTCGGTGCCGGCGGACAGACCCGCGGGCTTTCCGTTGATCGTCACCGACTTCGCAACCGCACCCTCGGTGGCTGCGTAGTAGATCGTCACTCGGTTGTCGCCCAGCTTGATCGGGTAGCCCGGGTTGTCCGAGCGGGGGGCGACGTAGGCGGAGACCTCTGAAGGTGCTGTGTTCGTCAACGCGACCGTGACCGTGACGACGCGCTCCGGGCCGCAGCCTGCGCGCTGCCAGGAGAGCGAGCGGTCCAGGTAGTAGTCCAGCTTGTTGCCGCCCTCGTTAATGATCGTCAGGCCGGCGTAAGCGCCCGCAGTCTGCGGCACGACCCCCGACAGCGGGGTCTGCTCCACCATCGACTGGAGGTCAGGGTGAGCGCTCCACACCAAGAGCCGGCGTTCGTGGGCTGCTCGGGCCAGGGCACGCGCCAGATCCTCCGGATCGCCCGTTGCACCGGTGATCTTGTCCGCGGCCGCCTCGGCAATATCGATCAGGAACCGCTTCCGCCCAGTGGTATCGGCTGCGAACCGGTCGTAGGCGGTGCTTTGAGTCAGCGCCACGACGTTCGCTGCGGAAACCTTCGTGCCGTCGGCGAGCCTCGCCGGCCCGGTGACCGCAAGCAGGTAACTGAGCACTTCGGGGTCAAGGGCAATGACGCCGTCCACGGTCTGCCCGCTGTGCTGGCGCCACATGTCGGCCCAGATCTGCGCAGCATAGGGAAAATGCGGAGACAGGTTGCCGTTCAGGAACAAGGTCTTGGTCGCGGCATTCGCATAGAGCTGCTCGTAGTCTCGGTCGAACTTCACCGCAGCGGTAATCCCTGCCAGTTCGCCATCGCTGTGGAAGCCGACGAAGTCAATGTTCCCGTTGGCCGCCCGCACGATCGCGAAGGCGCCCGGCAGCCCCCCAGTGCCGCGAGCCTCGGCATTGTTCTGGAAGGCGACGAAGTAGGTCTGCGGTCTGTCGGCGCCGAGCATGTGCGGCAGCAGCTGGCTGGCCTGAATGGTGGAATCAGCCAGATGGGCTAACGGCCGCAACTCCGCCAGCAGGTCGACGCGGGCCCGGTCGACGCTGCTGAGGTAGGTCGCCCCCGGCAGTCGCTCCGTCGCGGCGATCGCCCGGTCGAGGGAGGCTGCGGCGTTGTCCAGTGCCGGCGCCACCTCCCGCAGGGCGGCGACGTCGATCCGGCCGTCGTCGGAGCGCAGCTGATCGGGGTCGATGGTCGTGCCCGCGTGGACGAGTTGCGGCAGCGCATGACGACCGAGTTCGTCGGCCACTTCGGTGATCCCCCGGGCGGTCTCGAACGGTTCACCCAAGTAGGGAAGTTTACTGATCAGAGCCCATGCCGGGCCGCCGGTGAGCTTGTGGGAGCGGGATGCCTGACGGGCCATCAGATCGGCCGAGGCCGTGGCAGCGGGGATGTCGGCTGCGAGCAACTGCGCGCGCAGAATCGGTGCTCCGGTGCGGACGGCGTCGAGCTCACTGCGCGCCATCCAGGCCGTGATGCCGACCCAGATGACACTGACCGCGATCAGTCCCGCCACGCCGAGCCCGGCGATGCGGGCGACGTACCGGCGCTGCAGGCGATGCCGTCGCCGGCCGCGATGCGATCTGCGCACTCCGACCCCCGTCGTGCCACCCGGTTGCGTTCTTGTCGACACGTCAGATCCTGCCCTAGCGTCGAGCCCCTCGGCAGTGGCCACCGCCGGCGGCGATGTGGCCGAAAGGGGCAATCCACATGAACTGGACCAAGCAGGCATGCACGTTGGCCGTCGCTTCCGCCGTCGGCCTCGGAGCGGTCTCCGCCGGCCCGGCGCTCGCGCAGCCGGCGCCCTACACGCTGAAGGCGACCACGACTGTCTCGACCACAAACCCGCCGCGCGGTGGCAACGTCAAAATGACCGGCGCGAACTGGGCGGGCGGGGAGACCGTGGTAATCCGCATCCGCTCGAAAGCCAAGACGCTGGCCAAGGTAACGGCGAACCCCCGGGGGAAGTGGAGGACCACCATCACCCTGCCGAAGAAGTACCGCTGTCAGCACACGCTGGTCGTCCGCGGGAAGAGGTCGGACTATGTCACCCGCACGCCGATCGTGATCGGCAAGGCCAGCAGGTGCAGGAAGCTGTGACCCCGCCCCGGACGGCCTAGCACCGGCGCCAAGACCGCCCATTTGTGATGTCTTTGTCCTTCGCACGACTCAGGACAAGTCGTCACATTGGGGGTTGAGCAGATGCTCTCGCGCACCGCACGAATCCACATTGCCGGACATCGAGGGCTCGTCGGGTCAGCCGTCTGGCGTTCCCTTGAGAACGAGGGATTCTCCGACCTGGTCGGGCGTTCCAGCACCGAGCTCGACCTGCGCGACCGGGCGGCCGTCGACACGTTCTACGACGAGGTAAGGCCCGAATACGTGGTGCTCGCGGCGGCCCGGGTCGGCGGGATCCTCGCCAACAGCAAGCAGCCGGCGGAGTTCCTGTCCGACAATCTGCGTATCCAGTTGAGCGTGCTCGACGCCGCGGCTCGCATCGGCGTTCGTAAGGTGCTGTTCCTCGGATCGAGTTGCATCTACCCGCGCCTGGCCCCGCAGCCGATTTCCGAGGACGCGCTCCTGACGGGGCCTCTGGAGAAGACGAACGACGCCTACGCGATCGCCAAGATCGCGGGGATTCTGCACATCCAGGCGCTGCGGCGGCAGTACGGACTGCACTACGTCAGCGCGATGCCGACCAACCTCTACGGTCCGGGCGACAACTTCGACCTGGAAACCTCGCACGTCCTCCCGGCCATGATTCGCAAGTTCCATGACGCGAAGGCCTCGGGCGCGTCCCACGTGACGATGTGGGGCACCGGTTCGCCCCGGCGTGAGTTCCTCCACGTCGACGACATGGCACGTGCGTGCCTGGTCCTGCTGGAGAGCTACGACGACGACGCCCCGATCAACATCGGCTGCGGCGACGACGTGACCATCGCGGAGTTGGCGGCGACCGTGGCCGACGTCGTCGGGTTCGAGGGCGACTTGGTGTGGGACACCACCAAGCCCGACGGCACCCCCCGCAAGCTGCTGAACACCTCACGCATCAACGCCCTCGGCTGGCGACCGGAGATCGAGCTGCGCGACGGCCTCAAGAGCACCTACGAGTGGTTCGTGGAGAACATGTCATGCGCAGCGACTCTCACCTCCCGGCCCAGCAGGTCGACCTCCCCCACCAACGCGCCGCGGAGCCTTCCGCTCCCGCGAGCTCGGCGGTAGCTGGGCGCAACGTCCTGATCGTCGGCATCAACTACTGGCCCGAGCCGACCGGCATCGCCCCGTACTCCACGGCCATCGCGGAGCACCTTGCACTCAGCGCGGCATCGGTCACCGTTTTGACGGGCTTGCCGTCCTACCCGGAGTGGAAGGCCCCCGCCGAGTACCGCGGGCGACGACGCTTTCGGCAAACCCGAAACGGTGTGGACATACACCGGCTCTGGCACACCGTTCCCTCGCGCCAAGACGCTGTGCGGCGGGGACTCTATGAAGGGACCTTCTTTGCTCACGCGGCGGCCAGTCGGCCGCCACGGCTGCCCGATCTGATAGTTGGGGTGACTCCTTCTCTTGGGGGTGCCCTGGCTGCGGCCCACTTTGGTGCGCGTTACGACGCGCCATGCGTGGTCGTCGTTCAGGACCTCCTCGGCGCTGCGGCGGCACAAACTGGAATCGCCGGCGGAGGTCGGGTCGCCGCGCTCGTCGGCCGGGCGGAGCGCCATGCGTTGCGGCGAGCCTCTGCCGTCGTCTTAGTGACGGACGCCTTCCGGGCAACGCTCCGCGATTACGGAGTTGCCGAAGACCGTCTCCACACCATCCGCAATTGGTCCCGGTCAGCGCCCGCCCGCCGTGACCGGGACGCCGAACGCCTCCGGCTGGGTTGGTCGGATGCAACGGTGGTGCTGCACACAGGCAACATAGGCCTGAAGCAGGGGCTCGCCGTCGTGGTCGAAGCCGCCCGCATCACGCGGGACCGTCGCGACTTGCGTTGGGTGCTCATGGGCGACGGATCTCAGCGCGCGGACCTACAGCGCCAGGGCAGCGACCTCCCGAATTTGGAGTTCCTACCGCTCTGCGCCACGGAGGACTACCCGGAATTCCTCGCCGCCGCCGACATTCTCCTGTTGTGCGAGCGACCGAGCGTGAAGGACATGTGTCTCCCGAGCAAGCTCACCAGCTACTTCACCAGTGGGGTCCCCGTGGCCTCGGCGGTGTCGGCGTACGGCTCCACGGCACGGGAACTCACGCTGGCCGGCGCTCCTACCCCGTCAGCCCCGGGCGACGCCGAGGCGCTGGTGAAACAGATCATCGCTCTGTCCGCCGACCCCCAGCTTGGGGCACGCCACGGCGCGGACGCAGCGCAGTATGCGCACGAGAACCTCGCGTTCGACATTGCCGCAGAACGACTCGATGCGGTCCTGGCGGCGGCGGTCGCTGATCATGCTCGATCCGCTCCACGAAAGGCTACTCGACATGGTTCCGGCGACAGACCTCCTCGCTCGCAAGGACGAATCGCGACGATGCCTGAGGGCTCGACGACCGATGCATCATGACCGCCCATGGCCGTTCGCGCTGCGCCGTCGCACCCGCTTCAGGCCGAAGCACCTCGCGATCGCGGGCGCCGAGATTCATTGCGGACCCCTCCACGTGATCGTCGATCGAGGGAAGGCCTGATGACCATTCAGATGACGTCGCGCCGCCGAATGAGCCATGCCCCGCGCCAGGGCACGGCTGCGGCGGTCGAGCCGCCCCTGCTGAACCTTGGCAGCGGACCGGCCGTCGTCATTGGCTGGGTCAACATCGACCGATCCCCTAACGCGCTGCTGGACCGGTGGGGGGCGACCAAACTAATCCTGCGACGGGCCGGGCTGCTCAGCGAAGCGCACATGACCTCGTGGCCACGCGAGATCGTACGAGCCGACATCCGAAACCTTGCCTACGCCGACAGCTCGGTGCGGGCGATCTATTCGTCACACACCTTGGAGCATCTCTACTACCGTGAGGCTGAGCAGGTACTGCGCGAGTCGTATCGCGTGCTCCAGCCGGGGGGCGTGCTCCGCCTCGCCCTACCGGACGCCGAAGCCATCGCGCGCGAATTCACGACCGGCTGCAGCGACGGTGATCCCACAGCCACGCTCGAGTTCAACCGCCGATTGAACGCGCACCCGCTGGAGCGTCCAAGTGCGCTCACGAGCTTGCGCAACCTCGCTGGCGGCCATACCCATCGATGGCAGCCGTCGCCAACACTGCTTGAACACATGCTGGTCTGCATTGGCTTCGCGGAGGTCCACCACCGTACTTTCCGTGTCGGACTCTGTCCGGATCTAGCCAAGGTGGAAACTCGGCCCACCAGCTTCTTCATCGAGGGCTTGAGGTGACCGGACGCAAGCGGACCGGTCGACTAGACCTGCTCTGGGTGACCAACATCGCGACTCCCTATCGAGCGCCCTTATGGGACGCCCTCGGGGCGCGCCTCCGCCTGGGGGTGGCGGTGATGGCGGACTCCGAGCACAACCGCCAGTGGCAGGTCGACCTCGACGATCGGAGCTTTGAGGTCGTTCACTGCCGAGCGCGTCCGATCTACCGCACCGACGACAACACGGTTTACGCGCCGTCCTCGCGTCTTTTGCTAGCCGTCTCCGCCCGGCCGCGCGCGATCGTGATCGATGGTTGGGAGTCGCCCGCGTACATCGCGGCCAAGCTGTGGGCGCGGGTCCTCCGCGTACCGATGTACGCCTCCTATCGGACTTCCGGCAATCACCGGTTTGACTCAGGGCCCGTGGCTGCCACTCGTAAATGGTTTCTGCGATCGTCTCGGGCGGTGCTCACCGCCGGCGTGACCTCCACGGCCGATGTCGTCGCGATGGGTGTACCCCGGAACCGGGTCGTCGAGGGGTTCAACACGGTGGACGTCGAACGCTTCGCTAAGGGGGCGCAACGAGTGCGTGGCGGGGACCACCGGATTGGAGGCGGGCACCGCTTCCTTTACGTCGGGATGATGATCGAGCGCAAGAACGTCCACGGCCTCATCGACGCGTTCGCGACCATTCGGGAGCCCGGTGACACCCTCACCATCGTCGGGACCGGCCCGTTGGCACCGGGCCTCCGCACACGGGTGCAGGCGCTCGGCCTAGCCGACGCCGTGTGTTTCCGCGGCCACCTCGACGGGGACGCCCTGACCGCGGCCTACGGCGGGGCCGAGACCTTCGTGCTGCCGAGCACGCTCGAGGTGTGGGGCCTGGTGGTGAACGAGGCACTGGCAGCCGGACTGCACGTGGTGGTGTCCGGGGTCGCCGGCGTCGCTCCTAACATCGAGGGCATGCCTGGGGTGTTCTTGGTGCCCCCGACCAGTGCCGAGATCGCACGCGGCATGGTCGCCTCGCGCGAAAGTTGGTCCGGCCCGTGCGCCGACCACCCGATCACTGCCCACACCCCGCAGGCACTCGCGGCGCTCGTCGCGCAGATGGCGCGCTCAGAACCCGAAGCACCGTCAGGTCCGAGACGACACCTGTGCTCATCGGGTAAGCGTGGAGGCCGATGATGAAGCGCGGCTTGCCTCGCAGCCCAACCGACGGCGCCAGAAAGCGGCTCAAGGAAGGGCTTCACGCGTATCTGCGTCGACAGGGTTGGCAACTGAGCCGCTACCCCGTCTCCTACAACGCGGCGCACAAGCGCAGCTTGTTACTGGACAACCTGGGAACGCGGCTGGTCGTGGATATCGGCGCGAACACGGGACAGTTCGCCACCGAACTGAGGACGTACGGCTACCGGGGCCGCATCCTGTCGTTCGAACCGCTCCCGGACGCTTACGTCGAGCTGTCGCGCAACGCCCAGCGCGACCCCGGTTGGGACACTGTCGCATCGGCGCTGGGATCGACAGACGGCGTGATCGCGATCAACGTCGCGGGCAACAGCGTGAGCAGTTCGCCCCTGGCGATGCTAGACCGGCATTCGGATGCGGCGCCCGGATCGGCGGTAGTCGGTCAGGTGAGAAGGCCGATCGCACGGCTGGATTCGGCGTTGGCGGATCGGCGCCTGGACCACCTGCAGCACTTGGCGCCGTACCTGAAGATCGACACGCAAGGCTTCGAACGCGAGGTTCTCGCGGGAGCCCCGGACACGCTCAAAAAGGTCTCTGCCGTGGAGCTGGAGCTGAGCCTCACTGAACTGTACGAGGACCAACCCCTTTACGACGAGATTGTTGCTCTTCTCGACGCGGCGGGCTTCCGACTGGCAGGCGTGCAGCCCGGCTTCTGGGATTGCCAGACCGGCGAGACGCTCCAAGTCGACGGGCTGTTCCTGCGGAACGATTGAGGGATGCGAACGAGATGCAGCAGAGTCGGCGGATGCGCGTGCGGAGGGGAGAGTCATGACTGAACTCGTCCTTGTGTCGATGGTTGCGCTGCTGCTTCTGGTCGCGGCCCTGTCCGCCCCCCGAGACTCGAAGGGCACGCGTCATTTGTTATCCGGATACAACATCGTCCTTGCGAGCTTCGCGCTCTACGGGCTATTCCCGGCGATCATCCTCATGCTCCGGGGCGGCGAGTTCTACTGGGCACCAGGGTTCGATACCGACCACGGATTCGCTCGCGCGGTGGCACTCACCGCCGTGGCCTTGTTGGCGTTCCTCTACGGCTACTCAATCGCAACTCGGCGGCGACGCCGCCCGGCGGGATCCCGTCGAGTGCCGAACGCCGGCGCGGTGGTCGCCGGACCGTCCCGATCTGCGGCCGCACGGCCGGACACGGAGGGCTCGGACGAAGAGGCGCATCGCTCGGTCCCCGCCGCCTGGCAACTTGCGGCCGGATTGATCATTGCCGGACTGCTCATGCGGCTCTACGTCGTCACCGAACTGGGAGGCATGGGGCCAACGGTGGCGAGGTTGTCCGGGGCCAGTCGAGCACACCTTGCCCTCGACAACGTGGCGCCGCTGTTGATTAACACCATGACGCTGGCCGGCATCGCGAACGCCGGCGCGACCTGGTTCCTCGTCACGGCGATCAGGGTCCGGAGACCCGTTCAGCGGCCGACGATCTTGTTTGTGCTCATCCTCGCGTCGAGCTTCCTCGTCTCAGGCAAGCGCCTCGTGCTCATCCTGCCCCTGCTGGTCGTCGTCTGCGCGGTTCACGTCTACCGACGCCCCGTCACTTACCGATGGGCGCCTTGGCTGCTGCTCGCCGTCCCGGCATTGGGGATGGCCACGCTGATGACGCGCGTGTTTCTCCCCGCGTCCCAGGCCGACATCGTCATCAACCTTGACGATGTGGCGTACGCCAACGGGTCCGCTTTCAGCTTCTACTTCAACTCGCTGGAATTCTCGACGACCGAGATGATGGCGGTTGCCAGCGAATCCGCCGGCGAAATCAACTCCTCACTAGGCGGCAACGTCGACGCGTTTGTCACGACCAACCTGACGCCCTTCACCTACGCAATCCCGCGCGCTTTGTTCCCCGGGAAGCCCGAGTCCTACACGGACATGTCGCACGGGATCTCGGCGTCGGTCGAGAACAGCGATATCCATTACGCGACGGTCGGCTACGCGTGCACCCTTGTCGGCACGTCCTTCATCACTGCGGGCATCGTGGGCGTCCTCGCTGTGTTCGCGGCGTTGGGCTACGTGACGCGCCGCTATGACGAGTCGAACCTGGACCTTCCGCGCACGTTCGGAGCGCTGGTAAGACACGCGCTCGTTCTGACCGTCCTATTCCAGTACATGCGACAGGGAACGCTCGGCTGGACATTCATCGTCGCCATCTTCCAGCAGTACGGGTTCTTGATTGGCGCCGTGATGCTGCGCGACCGGCGGGCGCCGCGCCTGGCGCGACGGATGTCGGCCCGCCCATGATTGTCGAACGCTTCCCGGTGGCCACCGCCCGAATTGTCCACCGCCGGCTGCGCTCGGCCCGAACGCGAGCAGTGGCTGCCTCGTGGCGGAGGCGCCTCGCCGCGATGGGCCAGGAATCAACCATCGCCGCGACCGCGCGCATCTACGTGCCCGGCACGGTCACTCTAGGCCGGGACGTACATCTGAACGATTTCGTGCACATTTGGGGCGGCGGTGGCGTGACCATCGGCGACCACGTCATGGTGGCGTCGCACGCCGTGATCACCTCCCAATCGCATGACGTCAACGCCCGGGCCGCCGGGCTGCTGTACCGCGACACCGACGACTGGCGGCCCGTCATCATCGGAAGAAATGTCTGGATCGGCGCCGGCGCCTGCATCCTCCCGGGAGTGGAGATCGGGGACGATTCCGTGATCGCCGCGGGCGCGGTCGTCACCCGCAGTGTCGCTCCGCGCGCCTTGGTTATGGGCGTTCCAGGCAGAGTTGTGCGTCGCCTATGAGCACGTCGCTGCCGATGTCGGAGCACCGCACTCGTGGATTGTTCAGTGTGGCGAGTTCGGTGGTCTCAGCCGTTGCGTTGATCGCGCTATTCCGGCTGAGCCTCGAACTTCAATCCTTGGCTGCTGTGGGCCTGTGGGCGCTGTTGCAGGGGCTCTTCCTGATCTCCCGCATCGCCGGCTCGGGCCTCGGGTCCAACATCACCCGCCACGTGGCAGTGCTTCAGCGGGAGGGTTCACCGCTTCCGATTGGGTCGATGATCGGCGCCGGAATGTTGATCGGAGTCGTTCCGGTGCTCGCACTGTCGGCGTTGACGTTCCATCCGATCACCCAGTTCGTCCATCGACAGTACGGGGGGAAATTCTCCGCTGGCGAAATCAAAGGGCTGGCCGTGCTTTGCGTCCTGGCCGGAGTACTGTCGGCCGCCGCGGTGGTTCTGCTCGCCGTCAGCGAGGGCATGGGTCACCTGCGCGAGAACAGTCTCATTCTCATCGGCGGTAATTTGCTGTCGTTGGTGGCGGTATACCCCCTTCTCACGACCTGTGGTCTTGCCGGCATCGGCCTCGCCTACGTGGTGAATGCGGCCGCACAGCTCATCGGCGCGACCGTGTGGCTGGCTCACATCACGACGCCTCATCGTGGTCAGTCGTGGCAGGTCAAGGCGCAGCTCGCGGAGCTGACGAGCGAGAGCGTGCATCTCACGTCGATCGGCGTGCTCCGTCTCACGTTCGAGCCGATCACGAAACTGTTACTCGCCGGCGTGGGCTCGCTGGGAACGGTGGCCGCTTTCGAGCTCGCCCTGCGGGTCTCAACCCAAGCCCGCATCTTCTTTCAGGCTGGCGCCCAGCCCCTGCTCGTGCACGCGTCGCGACGTCAGCGCGAGCTCGCCCCGGAGATGATGGAGGCGTTCGAGCGCGGCCAAAAGGCGCTGTCGGAGATGTGCGCGCTCGCGATTGTCTGCCTTGCCTGCGGATCAGCCGCTGTCTCGTACGTGGGCTTGGGACGTTTGAACGATGAATTCCTGCTGTTCTTCGGAATTCTCGCCGGAGCGAACATGATCAACAGCACGGGCCTCCTAGGCTATTTTTATCAACTGAGTGCGGGCCGTCTGTGGCCGTTGGTAAAGATTCACCTGCTGATGGCGGCGCTGAATCTTGCGGCGGGTTCAGTTGGAGCCTTTGCCCTCGGCGAGGTCGGGGTCGTCGCCGCGTACGCCTGCACGCTTGCGCTCGGCGGAGTGCTCTTGATCAGCCTGTTACCGAAGGCCATCCGACGAACGGTGCGCCACACGCGGCGCGTCTGGTGGGCCTCGATCGCGGCCTCGGTTGCAGCGCTCGCGACCACCGCAGCCGTTCCCTTGGACGCTCAAAGGGGGGTAGCCGCACTGCTTGCACTGGTCGCCGTCATTCCGATGGCGATGGCTTATCGGTTGATCCCAGGGGCCCGCAACGCGGCTCGACCCGCCGAGCAGGCGTCGAGGGGAATGGAGATCGGGCCATGAGGTTAGCGGTGCTGATTGCTTCTCATAACCGCCGAGAAACCACGGTGGAAGGTCTGAGGCGACTCATCCCCGCCCTCGAGGCAATCCCGCCGCCGTTGCGCCCCCACTACTTCCTGGTGGAGGACGGATCCACTGATGGCACTGGCGACGCCGTTCGCCTCGAGTTCCCCCAGGTTCGGGTCATCCAAGGATCGGGAGCGCTGTTCTGGGCCGGTGGGATGGCCCTCGCCTATGCCGAAGTCCAACGCCAGCCAAAACCCTTCGACGTCTACCTGCTGTTCAACGATGACGTCCGCGTCGACGCCGGCGCCGTGTCATCGTGCGTGGCGACCTTCGACGAGTTGAACCGGACCCACCCGAGTGTTCTCGTCGGCGCCTGCACGTCCGCAGAGACGGGCGCCTACACCTACGGCGGGTGGATGCGTACGTCACGGATCAAGGTCTTGGGGTTCAACCAGGTGTTCGGCGAAGGCGGCCGCCGGGAAGTGGACACGTTCAATGGAAACTTCGTGCTCATTCCCGCACGAGTGTTTGAGTCGTTGGGAGGATTGGACGGCGAATATCGACACGCCTACGCCGACCTCGACTTCGGCTTACGCGCTCAGCGCCAAGGCGCCCGCATATTCGTAAACGAAGTCCCTGTAGGCACTTGCGAGCGGGGAACCACATTGGCGGACCGAGCTTCGCGAATGGACGTTCATTCAGCGTGGCGCACTCTGATCACCGGACCGTCCGGCTTGACGCCGTTTGTACGCTTCGCCTGCCGCCACGGCGTCCCTGGGCTCGTCCCGATTTACTTCTGCCACGAGCTTTCAACGAGACTAAGGATCCTCTTGGCTTCTCGTCCCCAGATCCGTGCGATTGGCCGAGCGGTAGGGGGTCGGCTCAGCCCGCACAGCGTTCATAGGTGACGTTCCAGCCCTCGATTATGGGGGCTCTTCGAACTTGACCGGGCAACCTCACCGGTCGGGGCCTGTCGGCGTGCTGAGCTGGGGGTGCCCGTGACCTCTTGAAGTCTGACTGTTGCGAAGGCAGCAGACCAGAGAGGCCACGGGCGTGAGTCAGAGTACGACGTTGTTGTTCGGGCTGCCCGGAGTACGGGTCCAGCGTGTCCAGGTCGGGGAGTTCGGTGCCCGGATCGTGCACGTGATCACGGCCGCAGAGGTACTGCCCGGGTGCCCGGAGTGTGGGGTGGTCTCGACCTCGGTGAAGGGTCACGCGAGCATCACACCGCGGGATATCCCTTACGGGGAAAGGGAAATCGCGGTCATCTGGCACAAGCGCCGGTGGCGGTGCCGGGAGTCCGCGTGCGAGCGGGCCACCTTCACCGAGTCGATTCCGGAGGTCCCGCCGCGGCAGCGCACCACCGGGCGGCTGCGTCGCGGGATCGCCGCTGCCGTGGCTGATTCCGCGCGCAGCGTGTCCGAGGTCGCGTCCGCGTTCGGGGTCACCTGGCCCACGGCGAACACCGCGGTGACCGAGGCGGGAAACGTTGAGCTGGGCGAGCCGGAACCGACCGCGGTGCTCGGGATTGATGAGACCCGCCGCGGGCGCCCACGCTGGACCCAGGACCCGGTGAGCACCCGATGGGTGCGCACCGATGCCTGGGACACCGGGTTCGTGGACCTGGCCGGTGAGCAGGGCCTGCTCGGGCAGATCGAGGGCCGCACCAGCGCCTGTGTGGTCGAGTGGCTGAACGAGCGCACGCCGGCGTTCCGGGCCGCGATCGCCTTCGTGGCGATCGACCCGGCCGCGGTCTACGCCAAGGCGATCACCACCCCCGGCCTGCTCCCGAACGCGGTGCTGGTGGTCGATCACTTCCACATCGTCGCCCCGGCCAACGCCGCGGTGACCAAGGTCCGCCGCCGGGTGATCTGGGAACAACACGGGCGCCGAGGCCGCAAGCTCGACCCGGCCTGGGCGAACCGGCGCCGCCTGCTCACGGCCCGGGAACGCCTGAGCGAGAAGGCATTCGCGGCGATGTGGAACTCGGTGATCGACTCCGAACCGAGCGGGCAGGTCATCAGCGCCTGGATCGCCAAGGAGCAGCTGCGCGGCGTCCTGGCCCTGGCCCGCACCGGCGCCGACCGCTCCCAGATCTACGCGAAGCTCTACGGCTTCTACCGCTGGTGCGCCCGCGCCGAGATCGAGGAGCTGGCCACGTTGGCGACCACGATCGAGACCTGGTGTCCCGCGATCGCGGAGTTCATCGACACCGGCATCACCAACGCCCGCACCGAAGGAATCAACCGGCTGATCAAACAGGTGAAACGCTCGGCCTGCGGCTTCCGCAACGTGGAGAACAGCCACCGACGGATACGTTTGCACGCGACCCGGAAACACCGGGCAGCAACAGCAGCTTCACGAGCGTTGCCCGCTCAACTTTGAAGAGCCATTATGGGCCCGGCACAACTTCGGCGGACGGATCCGACGGCGAACGATCCAGTCGCCGAGTGAACCGTCCCGGGTTGTCCGGAGACGCCGGGGCGGTTCAGTGGGTACGAAGTGCGATATCGCGGTCGGTCTGACGAGGCAGCACCCGCGTCGAAGCGCGCGCGTGCAAGGCCGGTTGGGGCCTCAAGAGGGATCCGATCCAATTCTCCGTCGTAGGTATGGCGGTGGTGCGCGCGTCTCGCCGTCGGGCCTACGACCGCAACATCAAGGTTTCGTGGAACGTGAAGCAGGTTCGCGCGGCGAGCGGCACCGTACGCAGCGCAATGTCCTTCACTCGCCAGGAGAGATTCCGCCCCAACGACGCGTCGCCGAACCGTGCGTGCCCGGGATTCGTCGTGAACTGGTTGAGAACCTCGAACCCGCTGCTCTGAGCCAGATGTCGGATCGACCGAGCCGTGTATTTGTTGATGTGGCCGAGCGCGTCGAGGTGGTAGTCCCGGGGCGTGCGCCAGTGCAGCTCCAGCGGAACCTCGACGAGCACGTGACTTGCGATCCGCTTCGCCTCGTACAGCAACACACGTGGATGCTCGAGGTGCTCAACCACGTGGCTGAGGATCGCCAGATCCGCGCACCCGTCCGCGAGGTCAACATGGCCTCCCGCGGTGAGCCGGAAATCAGCGCCGGGGATGGCTCGTGCGCGGGCCTCCTCGATTCCCGACGTGGAGATGTCCATGCCGAGGTAGGACCCGGGGAAGGATCGACGCAGCAGCTCAGCCGCTAGAGCCCCCTCGCCACAGCCGAGCTCAATCACGCGGGGGGCCGAAGGTAGTCCTGCTGCTCTGTGCGCTCGGATGACATTGTCAGCTTTGCTCACTGCGCCGGCGTCCCTCCACGCACGCAGGGCGCTGTGCGCGTACATGTCCTGGTACAGCCGCGAAATCGTGGCGTTGGGTTTCATGAGGTTCCTCCTAATAGTGAGTCTGTGTCGAGGCACGCGAGTGGACGTTGGACCTGCTGACATCGTCTCGGCGGCAGGCGACACAGCGCCCGGATTGACGCACCATCAGGCCTCAAGAACACCTCCTGCTCCGCCCTTGCGCTGCACACCGGCGAAACTCCGGTAGGTGACGTTCCATCCCTCCACTTTGAGCGGCACCATTCCCTGATTCCGTAACCGACGAGTGACCTGCACGATCGAGCGGACCGAGCAGGGTTGATCGAATTCGACGCACAGCACGTCCGGCATCGAGCCAGTCCGGAGCAACGAGGAGAGGACTTCGTGCTCGGCGCCTTCGATGTCCATCTTGATAAGGTCGATGTGGTCGTCTCCGAGCTCATCCATAAGCGCCCGTATGGGTCGTACCCGAGCCACGAAGTAGTCCTGCGTGCCCTGCAGGTTCATGACCGAATGCGAGACGTGGCGGGCATCAGTGGGAGCAAAGAATTTGAGGGACCCGTCCCGCGACCACCACCCCACCGGGTGAAAGGTGAACCGCTCGGAGTGCGGGTCGCAGGCCTCCACATGCGCGATGGCCCGCGGAGTTGGATCGAACACCCGGACGGTGCATCCTCGCAGGAATAAGGCAAGGTCGAAGCTGATGTCTTCCCCGGCGCCACCGCAATAGGCGATAGCGCCCGCACCCACCACGTCCTCCGGTACCCACCAGCCGCCGTAGGCCGTGCCCAGTCGGACCAGGATGCACCCCCGCGCGTCCGCTCGAAGTCGAATATGGAGCGCCCTTTGACGAGCACGCCGGACAGCGCTACGCCACGCGCGCTGACCCAGCACCATCGCTTGGGCCCCGGGTCGTGGGCCCAAGGCGGTGGATTCCGCGGTGGTCACGAACCCACCGTCCAACGCAGTGCTCGCGGGGGACCGCCTCGTGTGACGGCCGCGAGCGGGAACGCGAGCACGAAAGTGAACCGGAAGGATCGGTCGAACATGAACGGCGCGGTCAGACCGAACACGAGGGCACCAACGAAGCCGGCCGTCAGGGCCGACGCCAGCGCAGGCGGCGCCGGATTGCGACCGAAGAGGAGGCGCCGCACGGAAACGAGGACGACCATGTCGTGATGCCCCCGGATCGCCGGGTCGGATAGCACTGTCCAGCCGTGGCGGGACGTTGACTTGAGTCCGCTCTGCACCCCCCGTCGGAGGTCCCGCGTCGGCATCAGGAAACGCCGCCCGGGCGAGTCGCCTCCGGTGGACCGAGCCTGCGCTGAATGAAGATGTAGAGCATCGACCGGTAGGGCCGGGGCGCCCGGTGGAGGATTCCGTCCGCGAGGCGCCAGGCGGCTGCCGAGGAGCCGGCGTAGGCCGGTTCATTGTCGGCGGCGTAAGTGAAGTGGTCGTAGCTCTCCTCAGGGAACAGCCGGCGCAGATCGGCAACCGCATTCATCCGGTAGCGAGTTGGGAACGTGTCCCGTTCCTGCTTCGACGGCTGGAGGCGACGCAACGCCGCTTTGTGTAACTGGTTCGGGACGACCCTTGCGCCCAAGGCGATGTAGCCCCTCTTATTAGGCGTGCGCGCGCACAACCACCCGCCCGGACGCAGTACCCGCCCGATCTCGGCCGCCACGTGCTCCGGTGACTCAATATGTTCGAAAGTGAAATCCGAGAGCATCAGATCCACCGAAGCGTCGGCCAACGGGAAGCCACCGTTGGGTTCCAGCACGTGCGCCTCGTCGAGACTCGGGTTGGCCAGCACCGCCGGATCAACGTCCAGCCCGATGACACGCCGTACCTTGCCCTGCAGTCGGCGAAGCTCACGGCGGTACGCGACCGTATCCTCGAGGAACGCCCCGCGGCCGGCGCCGAGATCGACGACGGTGTGGTCGGGGGCGAGCAGAGCATTGATCCGAGAGTAGAACTGAATAGTCCCGTCAACGTGGCTGAAGCCCCCCGCACCCATCTCCGGGTAGCCCAGCCGCCGGGACGTCGCCGAAACGGACGCCGGCACGAGGATGTCCTGGGTCATGGCCGAGCCACCAAAGCCAACGCGCCCAGGGCGGCGTTGGCGGCCGCCCCGGTGCCTGATTGATCGGTGGTTCCGCGGGAGGTGAAGACGACGTCGGCCTGAAGCAGTCGACCGGTTTGCGGATCGCTGAATGAGGAGTCCCAGGCGTACAACTCGAAACCGATCCCTTCCATCCTTCTGAGCAAGCCGCCGCCGGGCTCTTGGCCCTCGTACAGGGTGACGAAGCTGATCTCGAGTTGAATCGCGCCCATCCTGGGCAGCAGGTCCGCGGCACCGTCGAGGATCCGGCCCTCGTATCCCTGCGTGTCGATCTTCAGCAGGGTGCGTTCGGGCGCGATGCCATACTCCTGGACCACATCAGCGACCGTCGACACCGGCACGTCGATCGCGTCCACGGTGGCCGAACCGGGGGCCGCGGCGATGTGAGCTGGCGTCATGCGCAGGATCGATGAGGAGTAGGAATTGCCGGCGACGTGCAGCCTGGCGGTTCCAGGTTCGGCGCCCATCGCCCGGTTGACCACCTGCCAACTCGGGTCGCGTCGGGCCCGCGATCGGAGGCGGGCGAACGCGGCGGGTAGCGGCTCGCAGGAGATGATCCGGCCGCGGTACCCGTTCGCCCGAAGCGCCGAGCCGAACTGCCCGATGTTGGCACCGACGTCGATGACGATGTCGATTCCCAGGCCGTGCGCAGCCCGCGCGACACGGGCCGGGAACGGGTCGCGCACCAAATCGAGGTTGTGCCTGCCCAGCACTTCGCGGACGCCGAGCTTGACCCGCTCGCGGGCGGCGTTGCGAACCTCCGGAAAGCGTCGGGTCACCATTAGATCCGTCCTTGTACCGGTGCGGCCGCGGCCGGCGAACGCTCGGCCATGTCGGGGGCGCTGCGCGCCGCGGGTATGCGGGCTATCCACTCTCCGAACCGCGCGGCGAGCACGTCGCGGTGGTACTCCCGGGCGGTGCTCAGATTGCGGGCGGACTCCTGCCGCCACCGCTGCGGATCAGCGAGGAGCTCTCTGATCGCTGTGGCCAGCGCGTCGGGATCGTCGGGCGCGACCAGACAGGCTGGATCGAGAAGCTCGGGGACTCCGCCGACGCGGGTGGCGACGGCGGGCAGACCCCGCGCCATTGCCTCGACCAGCGCCCGCGGTAGGCCCTCCTGCCTCGAGGCCAGGACGAATAGGTGCGAGGTGTCGAGAATTCGGGTCAGGGCCGCGCGATCGCTGACCGTGCCGAGGAATCGGACGCGCTCGGCGACGCCGAGTTCGCGGGCGAGCGCTTGATTGCGCTCCTCCAATCGGCCGCCGCCGACCAGGTCGACGCTGACATCGACGCCGTCGGCCCGCAGCTTCGCCGCCGCGCGGATGAGGTCATCCTGGCCTTTGTAGGTGGCCTCCATCGTCCCCACCGTCACCAGGCGGAACGGCGGGCCGCTCCAGTCGCGGGAGCCGGTATTTGCCACCTCGTCGATACGGACGTCGGACACCCCCACCGCCGGGACACCGATGGGGGATGGGTAGCGCGCCTGCAGCGCATGGGCGGTGACGTATCGGGCGGCGCCCGCGTGGCCGACGACCCATCGCACATGTCCCTTGACGACGGGTGACAGGACCCGGCCGCATCGACCCAGGGCACCTCCGTCCACGGCGTCGGCGGCATCGCCGACGACGTCCACCGCGTAAGACCGGCGCAGGACCCGGCAGGCGATCGCGGCCACCGAGGTCACCGCTCCGGGCACCCGGAGCACCACGTACTCCGACCGGCGAACCGCGGCGAACACGGCCGCGACGAGGGCCGGAGCGGTCCTGAGCAGCCCGCCAATTCCCACGTAGTAGGGCAGGGCCACCACCTCGACGCCCTCCAGCGGGGTGCTAGCCGTGCCCGCTGCCGATGCCGTTCGGCCCGCGACCCTGACGCGACGACCACTCGCCACGTAACTAGCCCAGGCCGCCGAACCCCGACCGCCGTCCATTGCGGCAGGCTGCCCGTCGCTGTCTCGACCGAAGCGGTCCTCGGTGAAGACCGTCACCCCGGACCAGACCGGCCCCCCGGAGTTGGGTCGCCTCATGCACGCGACCCGACCGCGACCAGGACCGACGGTGCGTCCCCCCGCACTGTCCGGCCGGTGAGCTGATCATCCAGCAACGCGATGTCGGCGTTGACCATGATCCGGGCCAGATCGTCCCAGTGGGTCCGGGCGACCCAGCCGAGCTTCTCCCGCGCCTTGGAGGGGTCCCCGAGCAGGTAGTCGACCTCGGAGGGGCGGTAGTACTGCGGATCGATCGCGATGTGGTCCGCGGCGTTCAGACCGGCGGCGGAGAAGGCGACCTCGGCGAATCGCTGCACCGTGGCACCCACCCCGGTGGCGAGCACGAAGTCCTGCGGCTCGTCGGCCTGCAGCATCCGCCACATGCCCTCGACGTACTCCGGCGCGTAGCCCCAGTCCCGGATCGCGTCCATGTTGCCCATGTGGACGGTGTCCTGCAGCCCCGCCGCGATGCGGGCGACGGCGCGGGTGATCTTCCGCGTCACGAAGGTTTCGCCGCGGCGCGGGCTCTCGTGATTGAACAGGATCCCGTTGACCGCATACATGTCGTAGGCCTCGCGGTAGTTCACGCAGGACCAGAAGCTGTAGAGCTTCGCCACGCCATAGGGCGAACGGGGATGGAACGGCGTGTCCTCGCGCTGGGGGGGTGGTGTCGACCCGTAGAGCTCCGAACTCGACGCCTGGTAGAAGCGGGTGTCGATCCCGCTGGCCCGGATCGCCTCCAGCAGCCGGATCGATCCCAGCCCGGTGATGTCGCCGGTGTATTCGGGCATGTCGAAGCTGACCCGAACGTGACTCTGCGCGCCGAGGTTGTAGACCTCGTTCGGTTGGATCTCACGCAACAGGTTGACCAGGGCGCTGCCCTCGGACAGGTCGCCGTAGTGCAGGTACAGCCGGCGTTGATAGTCGTGCGGGTCCTGGTAGATGTCGTCGAGGCGGCCTGTGTTGAAGGTGGAGGCGCGACGGATCAGGCCGTGCACCTCGTAGCCCTTCGCGAGCAACAGCTCGGCGAGGTATGAGCCGTCCTGACCGGTGATTCCCGTGATCAGTGCTGAGCGTGCCATCGCTACCTCTCCCCTATCGATTCCCTAGCGCGCCGATACGGCGGGCTAGTACGCCCCAGATCCGGTGGCCACCGCGCGAGCGGTCCGCCACAAGATCGCGAAGTCGTGTCCGAGTGACCAGTTCTCCACGTACCGCAGGTCGAGGAGCTCCGACTCTTCCCACGACAGGTCCGCCCGCCCGCTGACCTGCCACAGGCCGGTCATGCCCGGCTTGACCAGCAGCCGCCGGCCCATGTCCGGCCCGTACGCGCAGACTTCGCCGGGAAGCGGGGGCCGTGGCCCGACCAGCGACATCTGACCCCGCATCACGTTGAAAAGCTGCGGCAGCTCGTCGAGCGAGTGGCGCCGGAGCACTCGCCCGATCGGGGTGACGCGCGGGTCGTCGACCATCTTGAACAGCGGCCCGTCGGAGGGGTCCCGTCCTACCAGCCCCGGCCTGAGTTCCTCGGCGTTGACCACCATCGTGCGGAACTTCCACATGCCGAATTCGCGACCACCCACACCGACCCGAATCTGCCGGAAGAACGGGTTGTGCCGGTCGCGGGCCCAGATCCCGGCGACGATCGCGACCATCACCGGGGCGATCACGATCAGCCCGACCAGGGCCGCGCTGCGGTCGAACAAGCCCTTGACCACCCGCGCCGGCCCGGACAACCGGGGCCGTTCAATCTGCAGCATTGGGGAAAAGGCGGCCAGTCGCACCGTGATGCGGCCACCCGTGATTTCTGTCAGCCCGGAACAGACGATGAGGTCGGCTCCGCACGGCTCGAGGTCCCAGGCCAGACGCCGGAGCCGCTGCCCGGAGAACAGGGCGGTGGGCAGGACGGTGACCAGGTCCGCCTCGACCGCGCACGCGACGCTCACGATGTCAGCGAGGCCACCAGCGACCGGGACAGTGAAGGAGTTCAGGTCCGCGCGGGTGTCGGACACGCACGCCGCCACCACCTGCATCCCGTGGCTTGGGTCCTTCTGCAGCCGCTCGACGGTGGCCTGTACCGCAGACGTCGATCCCACGACAACGGTGCGCTGCACACAGCGCCCGCGCCGCCTCTCGCGGTGCAGCCACGACCGCTGCCCGCACCGGCCCAGCAGACTCAGCACGACGACGCTCGGAATCGCGATCACGACGTATCCGCGGGCGAAGTCCGTCTTCGTCGCGTAGGAGGTGAACGCGACCGCGGCCATCAGCGCGACCCCGGCGCGGAAGACGCGCGTGGTTTCCTCCGTGCCCACGCCGATGAACCGCTGGTGGTAGCCCCGGCTCACTGCGACCAGCCCGACCCAGAGGACCGAGAACGCCAACGACCCGCGCAGGTATCCCGCCGGGGCATCGCCGCCGAACCGCACCAGAAGCCCGAGGCCGATCGCACTGATGGCGGCCAGCAGATCGATCGCGACGCTGGTCCGGGTGTACTGAGGCTTCCAGTTCCGCTGCCGACGCGACCGCGGCTGGACGCGGACCTGCGCGACCAGCCGTTCCTGCTCCGCAGCGGCCCGCTGCAGTCGCATGGCGGGGATGGCCGAGGGGGCGGGTACCCGTGGCCGGCCGAGCCGTGGTCCGGCCGGGGTCGGGGGGACCACCGACGAATCCGGATTCGAAGAGCGCAACATGACGGCCGACGCGCTCAGGCGCCGGCGATGCGGTGCTCGGGGCCGTGGGAGGCAAAACCGTTCAACGGCGCACCGGTGGTCGGGAACGTGAGGGGCACGACAAGCTCGGGCGTGCTCCGCGCCTCCGGGAGCAGGGGCGTCCAGTCCAGACCCGACGACGGGGCGGCGTGCCGGGCCGGCGGCGTCGAGTCGAGCGGCGGCGCGGGGTCGGACGTATCCGCGACGCCCTGCACGAACTCCGGGCGCGCGCTGTAGCCGTAGTGGTACGCATAGCCGGACCGGCGACTCGAGCGCGGCGCCATCGTCAGCACTGTGCCGATCAGATTGGCCGACACCCGGTGCAACGTCTCGGCCGCGGCGGCGACCTGATCGTGCGTCACCTTTCCGTGCCGGGCCACCAGCAGCGTGCCGTGGGTCTGCGCCGCGAGCACGCAGGCGTCGGCGACCGGCAGCGTCGGGGTGGCGTCGAAGAGGACGATGTCGTAGCGGGTGGCGACCTCGTCGAGCAGCTCGCGCATCTGACGCGACGCCAGCATCTCGCTGGGATTCGGCGGCAGCGGCCCCGAGCCGAGAAAGTCGAGCTGGCTGTTGCCCCACGGCTGAATCGCGTCGTAGAGGTACACCCGGCTGGTCAGGACGCTGGTCAGACCGACCGCGTTGTCGAGCCCGAGGTAGGCACCGGCCCGCGGCCGGCGCAGGTCGGCCTCGACCAGCAGCACCTTTGCGCCGCTCTGGGCCAGGGCGATGGCCAGGTTGCAACTCGTCGTCGTCTTGCCCTCGTTGGGCAGGGCGCTGGTGACCACGATGAGCTTCTGCGAGTGGTCCAGGTCGACGTACTGCAGGTTTGTGCGCAGCTGCCGGAAGGCTTCGGCCAGCGGAGACTGCGGGTTGTCCGCCACCACCAGCGGCCGCGACTTCACCGAGCTGTCGTACACCGTGACACCCAGCGACGGTGCCTGGGCGAACTCGACGAGGACCTCGCTGGACTTCACCGACCGGTCCAGGGTGTGCCGGGCGATCGCGAGGCCGACACCGAGCATCAGGCCGAGGATCGTGCCGAGGGCAGCGTCCCGAACGGGCTTCGGGGACACCGGCTGCGTCGGAAGCGGCGGGGTCTGCACCTGACGCGCGGCCACGGCCGGGTCGGCGTCGCCGATCGGCTTCTCGACCTCGGCGACCAGGGCGATGAAGTTGGTGGAGGCGAGCTCGGCGATGCGCTGCGCGCGCTGCGGCGAAGGGTCGGTGACGGTGATGGTGAGCAGCACCGTGTCCGGCCTCGCCGAGGCGGAGATCGTGCCCGGCGCCACCGGGCTGCCGAGCTCCGCAGAGACCTGTTCACGCAGGCGCCGGTCGGTCGCGAGTTGGGTGTAGGACTTGATCTTCTGTTCCGAGAGCAGGCTGCCCTGGTAGGCCTGCGAGACGTCCTCGCTGAGGCCCGGCGTGGAGATGAAGAACGTCGCGCTGGTCGCGTACTGCGGGGTGGCGAGGTAGGAGTGCGCGGCCGCGCCGCCGACGCCGAGGATCAGGCCGAACACGACCAGCAGCCAGCGTTCACGAAGCACCCGGACGTAATCCTGGAAAGTCACGTGATGCCCCCGGCCGCCTGTGTGGTTGTTCGAATCGCTAAAAACCAACCACGCAGAGTCACAGTCAGGGCAGGACCAGGAGGGTGAATCTCCGGCCTTGCGGACCTGTGTCCGGATATCGCCTGCTCCGGGGCGCGCCTGCGCCCCCGCCCGGCCCCGGGAGGACCTTGCGGGCGGCCAACGTCACCCACACGGCCCAATGCGAAGGACCCGGCCCCCACCGGGCCGGGTCCTTCGTTCGCGGGGTGGCTTAGGCGCTCTTGGCGATCGGCAGCTCGTCGATGACGCCCACCACGATGTCCGTTTCCAGTTCGAGCTCGATGGTCTCGTCGTGCATGGTGAGATCCAGCTCGCCGGAGGTCCGCAGGCTGGCCACCCAGGCGTCGATCCAGTCGCTGGAGTCGGAGTCCGCGTCGTCGTTGCCGAAGCTCTGCAGGACCGCCGCAGCGGCCTCGAACGCGGCTGCGGTGAGCAGGCGCTGGTCGGAGGCCTCGCGCTCGGCCAGCTGAGCCTTGGCGCGCTCGGCGCGGGCCTGCCGGACGATCTCGTCCGCCTCGGCCTTCTCGGTGCGCAGCTGGGCGATCTCGGCCCGCAGCTCGGCGGACTCGCTGTGCATGGTCGCCATCTGGGTCTGCAGGCCCTTGATGCTGGCGCTGAGTTCCGTCAACTGCTGGGTGAACAGGGACTCGTCGCGGCGTCGCATGGACTCCTGCAGGGCGAGTTCACTGTTGAAGCGGCGGCCGCGCCGGACCGAGTGCGCTACCAGGCCGAGAGCGATCAGCCAGGAGGCGACGACGGCCAGGCGCAGGACCTGGATATCACCGGTGACAACGGCGAGGGCGAGGCCCGCGGTCGCAACGGTTCCGAGGCTCACGCCGGAAACGGTCTTGACGGCTGGCAGCTGCTGGCGATGGCGACCACGAGTCATGACGCGAAAGTAACCCCTGTGACGACAGTTTCCGATGAGGCACGCCGGGACGTGAGAGGCGTGTCGTTACCAATGTGATCTAAGGGGCAAATCAACCCGCGTGATCGGCCCGCGGACCCGGCAGACCGGGGGTGTCGGTCGGGCCATCGCCGGGCACCCGGCAGACGTGCTCCAGGAACAACGCGGCGCCCACCACGGCCAGCGCTGTGACCCCGGCGGCCAGGGCGGTGGAGGCCAGGTCGGAACGGCCGGGCTCGCCCAGATCACCGGCCAGAAAGAGCGTGTAGCCGCCGTAGCCGCCGGCCATCGCCGCCCCTACCGGCGAACTGGCCCGGGCCAGCACGACGTAGCGCGCGGTGGCGAGCGCGTTCAGGGGCCGCGCGGCCGCACGCCGCTCCCGCAGCGCGGCCAGCCGGGACCGGGTGGTCACGGCCACCCCGACCAGGACCGCAGCCAGCAGCCCCAGGACGGCCGACGCGGCCGGCGGGACCCGGGGCAGGGTGTTACCGCCGCCGTCGATCAACAGACCGGCCGACCAGCCGAACGAGCCCGCCAAAACCGCGATCGCGGCCAGCACGGGCAGCCGCGTTGGCCTCATAGTGACCTCAGCACCCTGACCTCAGCACCGTGGACTCAGCACTCTGGACAGCACCGTGGACTCAGCACTCTGGACAGCACCGTGGACTCAGAACCGTGGATCCGGGCCGGAGATCAGGCCGGCAGTTCCAGCACGACGTCGACCCGGAGCACCGAACCGGCGTCCAGGTCGGTCAACAGGTCGGCCACCTTGCCCCGGGTGACCAGCTCGGCGTCGGGCTCGACGTCGCGCCACGGCACCAGCACGAACGCCCGGGTGTGGGCCCGCGGGTGCGGCAGCGTGATGGCCGGGTCCACGAGCACGCGGTCGGCCAGGGCCACCACGTCGACGTCCAGCCGGCGCGGACCGGTGCGGTCCTCGCCCACGCGGGGGCGCCCGAAGGCCTCCTCCACGGCGTGGCAGCGCTCAAGCAGCGTGGCGCCGGACATCTCGGTGTCCACCAGCAGAATCGCGTTGTAGAACTTCCCGCCGTCCTCGGGCTTCTCCGGCTCGCTCTCGTAGACCGGGGAGACGCTCAGGCCCCAGATGCCGGGCGCGTCAAGGATCGCGTCGATCGCATTCTGCAGATTGGTCTCACGGTCGCCGGAGTTGGAACCGAGCGAGAGAACCGCTCGGCGGATCGGGCGGAGCTGACCGGTGAGGGTGTCATCGACGCCGGGGGAGGTGTCACTCATGAGCGGCTCCGCATGATCGTCACGGATACGTCCTCGAACGCGACGGAGACCGGCGCTTCGGGTTTGTGCACGGTGATCTGCACCTGCTCGACACCCTCGTTGTCCAGGCACATCGCAGCGATGCGCTCGGCCAGGGTCTCGATCAGGTTGACGGGCTCCCCCTCGACCAGGGCCACGACGCGGTCAGCGAGACCGGCGTAGTCCACGGTGTCCGTCAGGTCGTCGCTCTTGGCGGCGCGGCGGGTGTCGAGCCCGAGGTCCACGTCGATCAGGAACGGCTGTCCGTTCGCCCGCTCCGAAGCGAGGACCCCGTGCCGCCCGAAGCCGCGCAGACCCCGGAGGGCGACGCGGTCGAGTTGCTGCATTGCGGAGTACCTCTTCACTCGGCGGGAGAGCGGGTAGCTGCAACCTACCGGGCTGCACAAGGGACGCCACAACGCGACAGAAGCCTTAGTAATCCCTCAGCTACCCTCGGCTACTCAGGGTTCAGTCCTCGTCGTCATCGAGCGCGCTCGAGATCACCGGCGAGCCGTGCCGGACCCACAGCCGCCACCCCTCCGGGGTGCGCCGGAACACGTTGGTGGCCACACCCTTCGCGCCGGCGAACTGCGCGGAGTTCTCGTCGTCGTCGTCATCGTCGGCGGTGATGATGTTCTCGACGCAGGTCAGCACCGCGAAGTCGGTGCCCACCTCGACCTCGACGTCGGTGAGCACGAACTGGATGTAGGTCGTGTTCGCCATGATCATCGCCCAGGAACGCAGCACCTCGTCCCGGCCGCGCAGCGCGGGCCAGCCGGGGTGCACGCAGGTGACGGACTCCGCGAGTTCGCCGTTGACCCAGATCGCCTCCAGGGCGTCCAGGTCGCCGGCCTCGAAGGCGGCGTAGAAGTCCTCGTTGAGCTCGACGAGCCGGTCCCGGTCGCTCATCGAGCCACCGGTTTCGTCCGGGCGTTCGTCCAGGCGGCGGCCACCCGGACCGCGTCGGCGGTCGCGGCGGCCTCGTGCACCCGCACGCAGTAGGCGCCGTTCGCGGCGGCCAGGGCGGAGACGGCCGTGGTGGCGTCCTCACGGTCCCCCACGGGCCGCGCGGTGCCGTCCGCAGCGGGCAGCAGCCGGCCCAGGAAGGCCTTGCGGGAGGCGGCGAGGAGCACCGGACGGCCGAGCGCGTGCAGCTCGCCCAGCCGGGAGAGCAGCGCCCAGTTGTGCTCGGCGGTCTTCGCGAAGCCCAGCCCCGGGTCCAGGATCACCAGCTCGGGATCCACCCCGGCCGCGACCACCTCGTCGAGTCGCGCGGCGAGCTCGCGGCTGACGTCGGTGACCACGTCGTCGTAGACCGCGCGCGACTGCATGTCGACGCTCGGCCCCCGCCAGTGCATGAGGACGTACGGTACGCCCGCGGCCGCGACCAGCCCGACCAGTTCCGGCTCGGCCAGTCCGCCGCTGACGTCGTTGACCAGCACCGCGCCGGCCCCGAGCGCCTCCGCGGCGACCTCCGCGCGGGTGGTGTCGACGGCCACCGGGATGCCGTCAGCGGCCAGCTTGGCCACCACCGGGATCACCCGGCGCAGCTCCTCCTCGGCGTCCACCCGCACCGCGCCCGGGCGGGTCGATTCCCCGCCCACGTCGACCAGATCGGCGCCGGTGCGCATCAGCTCCCGGCCCCGTTCCACCGCGGTTTCGAGATCGAAGAACTCGCCGCCGTCGGAGAAGGAGTCCGGGGTCACGTTGACCACGCCCATCACCAGGGCGCGGTCACGCACCGGCAGGCCGGGCACGGCCCAGCGGGTCACCGTCGGCTCACAACATCATCGCCGCGCGCCCCGGGACTCCATGATCAGGCTCATCGCCTCAGCGCGGGTGCTGGCGTTGAGCAGGCTGCCGCGGACCGCGGAGGTGATGGTGCGCGACCCCGGCTTACGGACGCCGCGCATCGTCATGCACAGGTGCTCGGCCTCGATCACCACGATCGCGCCCTGCGGCTCCAGGATGCGCATCAGCGCGTTAGCGACCTGGGTGGTGAGACGTTCCTGCACCTGGGGGCGCTTGGCGTAGACGTCGACCAGGCGGGCCAGCTTGGACAGGCCGGTGATGCGGCCTTCGGGCGCGGGGATGTAGCCGATGTGCGCCAGCCCGTGGAACGGCACCAGGTGGTGCTCGCAGCAGCTGTACATCTCGATGTCCCGGACCAGGATCAATTCCTCGTGGCCGAGGTCGAAGGTCGTCGTCAACACGTCCTCGGGACGCTGCCAGAGCCCGGCGAACATCTCCGCGTACGCGCGGGCGACCCGGGCCGGGGTGTCCCGCAGGCCGTCGCGCTCCGGGTCCTCGCCGATGGCCGCAAGCAGCTCACGCACCGCGTCCTCGGCCCGCTTGGCGTCGTAGGGCCGCCGCGCACCGCCGTCGGGGTCTCGCAGGGAGATCGGGTGGACCATGCCGGCCAGCGTACGTTCCACCGCAGGTCAGTCTCGTCCCAGGCGGGCCCTGACCAGCCCCGCGGCCCCGCGCAACGGTGCGGTCAACGCCCACGACCGCGAGGACCGCAGCCGCTCGACCTCGGCGAGCGCGGCGGCGGCGACGGACGCCGAGCGCTCGACTTCCGCTCGGGCACGGCCATAGGCCCCGCGGGTGTGCTCATAGGCCCCGCGGGTGTGCTCATAGGCCCCGCGGGTGTGCTCGTAGGCCGCCATCAGGTCCTCCCGAGCCCAGAAGGAATCGGCCTGCTCGCGCTGCAAACCGTGCACCGCGGCCTCGCGCAGTGCGCGGCGGCCTTCCTCGGTAGCGATCCGCCTGCTCACCGCAGCGGCCTCCGCAGACCGCTCGGCGAGGGAGTGTCCGACGCGAGGCGGAGTGGGCAAGCCGATCGACTCCACGGCGAATCTCGTCCCGACGCGCAGGCCGGGCGCGCTGAGGAACTTTCGCCACATGTGTACGTCGGTCGGCATGTCGGTGGGTGCCGGGCTCCATCCCACCGGCAGCGCGCGGTACGCCTCGATGCGGTACCCCGCGGTCGACGGGCCGAACGAGGTCCACCGCCGGTCCACCATCGCCTGGCGCCACCGCGGGTCGGCGAGGTCCCCGGGGAGCGTGACCACCGTGCCGTCGGGCTTCAGGAGCGACGTGAGCAGGTTGCCGAAGTCGACCTCGGCGAGCAGGGCGGCCAGCTCCCGAAGGTAGTCCGGGAACCACAGGTCGTCGTCCGCGCTCTGGGCGACCAGGCTGCCGCGCGCCGAACCGAGAACGGCGTGCCGGTGGGCCTCGCCGTGCCGCTCCCCCTTCGGGAATGGGCGCACCGACACCCGCGCGTCGCGGCGGGCGAACTCCTCGGCGCAGGCGATCGTCTCCGGCGGAGCGCCGTCGCCGATCACGATCAGCTCGAACCGCGGCTCGGTTTGCGCCAGAACCGACTCGACCGCGTACGGGAGCAGCTCGGGCGTGCGGACCACCGGCAGCAGGACGGTGAACAGCGGCGTGGTCATGCCAGCCCGGCCAGCCGGCGGGCGGTGTCGACAGCCCGGACGACCGCCAGCCCCTCGGCCGCGGAGGACCGGGGCGGCGGGCCGCCCTGCAGGTGGTCGAGGAACGCGGCCAATTCCGCCGCCAGCGGCATCTGCGTCCCCACCGGCCGCACCCGGGTCTGCTCGGTGACGTCCTGACCGCCGACTCGGCCGGCCAGCACGATCGCGTCGTCGTAGGAATCGCCCAACTGGCCGGAGCCCTCCTCGCCGATGACGACCACGGAGCGGCGGTTGACCGGGTGGCTCACCGAGATCTCGCAGGTGACGTGGGGCCCGCCCGCGTCGCGCAGCGTGCACACCAGGTCCGAACCCGGCGCCGCTCCGTCCGGGGCGAACGCGGTGCGCACCGCTGGCAACGTTCCCAGCATCTCCAGCACGATCGACAGGTCGTGCGGGAGGAGGATCCAGACCGCGTCGACGTCCTTGTGCGCGTTGCCCCAGCCGAGGCGGTAGCTGCGGATCGCCAGGACCCGGCCGAACGCGCGGTCCCGGGCCAGGCGGCCCAGCTCCTGCACTCCCGGGTGGTAGCGCCACTTGTCCATCACGAAGATGCGGTCACCCGCCTGCTCCACCAGGCGGGCGGCGGCGGCGACGTCGTTGGTCATCGGCTTCTCGACGAAGATCGGCCGACCGCGAGGGGTGAGGGTCTCCAGCACGGCGGCGTGCAGCACGGTGGGCGGGGCGACGACGTACCCGTCCAGGTCGGGCAGCTCACCAGCGTCGGCACACACCCCGGCAGCACCGGCCGCCAGCGCCGCCTCCCGCCCCTCGGGCGACGGGACCGCGACGTGCACCGCAGCGCCGAGCACCCGCAGGTCGCGGTGGATCAGCCGGCCCCAGCGGCCGAAGCCGACCAGCCCGACCGCGAGCTCGCTCACGGTGCGCCGACGTCCGCATAGGCCATCCGCATCGCCTCGTAGCTGCCGGCGGCGCGGTCGCGTGGGGACAGCAGCGGGTCACCGATCGGCCAGTTCAGCCCCAGCTCCGCGGCGTCGAACCGACACCCCAGCTCGTCGTCGAGATCCCAGTACTCGCTCACGGCATACACGTGCACGGTCGGCTCCGGGAAGTAGAACCCGTGGCAGACCCCGGGCGGGATCGTCACCGCGATGGGGTCCTCGGCGCTCAGCGTGAGCTGCGCGCTCAGTCCGCTGGTGGGGCTGTCCGCGCGCAGGTCGTGCAGCCCGAGCAGCAGCGTTCCGGCCGCCACCATGAGGTAGTCGTGGTGCCGGCGGTGCACGTGCACCCCGCGGAGAACGTTGGCCGAACTGCGCACGGCATTCCACTGGACCGGGGCGGGGCCGGCGTCCCATTCGGCCCGAAATAATTCGACGAAAAGTCCGCGATCATCAAGGTGGGGGGTGAGTCGGCGAACCCCGACGCCAGCCAAGACCACGGCGTGGAGTCTATCGGCGCTGACTCAGGCGCTCGGGGGGTCCCACAGCGGGCGGCCGGCCCGGCCGGGGTTCGCGTCGGGCTCGTAGGCCGGGCGGTTGTCCTCCGGGACCGACGCGGGCGGGGTGGCCGTCTCCTCGGAGGTGATCCCCTTGGCCAGGGCGATCTCCTTGGGGGTGAGCACCGGAGCGCGGTTGGACGGGATGCGTGTCTCCGAGCCGGTCCAGGCGGGGCGCTGCGGCTTGCGGTTCAGGCTCGTGAAGATCTCGGCGATCTCCGCCTTGTTCAGCGTCTCCCGCTCCAGCAGCGCGACCACCAGGGCATCGAGGGTGTCCCGGTTGTCGGCCAGGATCTGGAAGGCCTCGTTGTGCGCGGTCTCGATGAGCTTTTTGATCTCAGCGTCGACGATCGCCGCGATCTCCTCGGAGTAGTCGCGCTGGTGACCCATGTCGCGGCCGAGGAAGACCTCGCCCTGTTCCTGGCCCAGCTTGATCGCACCGAGCCGTTCGGTCATGCCGTACTGGGTGACCATCGCGCGGGCCAGCGCGGTCGCCTTCTCGATGTCGTTGGCGGCCCCGGTGGTCGGGTCGTGGAAGATCAGCTCTTCCGCCGCCCGGCCGCCCATCATGTAGGCGAGCTGGTCGAGCATTTCGTTACGCGTGGTCGAGTACTTGTCCTCGTCCGGCAGCACCATCGTGTAGCCCAGCGCCCGGCCCCGGCTCAGGATCGTGATCTTGTGCACCGGGTCCGTGTTCGGCAGCGCCGCGGCGACCAGGGCGTGCCCGCCCTCGTGGTACGCGGTGATCTTCTTCTCCTTCTCGTTCATGAGACGAGAAGACTTCGCGGGGCCGGCGACGACGCGGTCGATCGCCTCGTCAAGTGCCTTGTAGTCGATGAACTTGCCGTCGTTGCGGGCGGTCAGCAGCGCGGCCTCGTTGAGCACGTTGGCCAGGTCGGCGCCGGTGAAGCCGGGCGTGCGGCGGGCGATCGAGAGCAGGTCGACGTCGCTGCCCATCGGCTTGCCACGGGCGTGCACCTTGAGGATCTCGTGGCGGCCCTGCAGGTCGGGGCGCTCGACGGCGATCTGACGGTCGAACCGACCCGGACGCAGCAGCGCGGGGTCGAGGATGTCCGGGCGGTTGGTGGCCGCGATCAGGATGACGCCGCCCTTGACATCGAAGCCGTCCATCTCGACGAGGAGCTGGTTGAGCGTCTGCTCGCGCTCGTCGTGGCCACCGCCGAGGCCCGCGCCGCGGTGCCGGCCGACGGCGTCGATCTCGTCGACGAAGACGATCGCGGGGGCATTGGCCTTGGCCTGCTCGAACAGGTCGCGCACCCGGGAGGCGCCGACACCGACGAACATCTCGACGAAGTCCGAGCCGGAGATCGAGTAGAACGGCACGCCCGCCTCGCCGGCGACGGCGCGCGCGAGCAGGGTCTTGCCGGTGCCGGGCGGGCCGTAGAGCAGCACGCCCTTGGGAATCTTGGCGCCCATCGCCTGGAACTTGCCGGGCGCCTCGAGGAACTCCTTGATCTCGACGAGTTCCGCGACAGCTTCAGCGGCGCCGGCGACGTCGGCGAACGTGGTCTTGGGCGTGTCCTTGGTGATCAACTTCGCCTTGGACTTGCCGAACTGCATGACGCGGGAGCCGCCGCCCTGCATCGAGTTCATCAGGAACAGGAAGATCACGACGATCAGCACGAACGGCAGCAGCGTCACCAGCAGCGAGACGAAGAAGTTCGTCCGCGGGTTGGAGATGTCGTAGGTCTCGATCTTGTTGGCGGACTTCTTCTCCTGGAGGAGGGCGCCGTATTCGGCGCCCTGACGCTCCAGGTAGGACGCCTGGATCTTCTTGTTCTTGACCTCGCCCTTGAGCTCGAGCTGGATGCGCGGCGAGGCGCCGCCGATCAGCTCGGCCTTGGTGACCTGGTCGCTGTTGATGGCGTCGATCGCGGTCGCGGTGTCGACCTTCTTGAAACCGTTCGCCGCGTCGAAGACCCGGCTGAGCAGAATGACGGCCAGGACGGCCACGATGATCCAGACCACCGGGCCGCGCAGATACCGCTTGACGTCCATCGCGCCGACGATACCTGCTCACCAGCCCCCGCGAGTTGCGCGCTCGCGCTTCAGAGCAGGTCAGACGCCTTACTCATAGACGTGCCGGGCCAGAGTTCCCACAAAGGGCAGGTTCCGGTACCGCTGGCGATAGTCCAGCCCGTAGCCCACGACGAACTCGTTCGGGATGTCGAAACCGACATATCGGATCGGAACCTCGACCTGGATCGCCTCCGGCTTGCGGAGCAGGGTGAAGACCTCCAGGCTCGCGGGCTGCCGCATCGAGAGGTTGCGCAGCAGCCAGGACAGGGTCAGCCCGGAATCGATGATGTCCTCGACCACCAGCACGTGCTTGCCGATCAGGTCGATGTCCAGGTCCTTGAGGATCCGGACCACGCCCGAGGACTTGGTCCCGGAGCCGTAGGAGGAGACGGCCATCCAGTCCAGCTCGACCGGGTGGGACAGCGCGCGGGACAGGTCGGCCATCACCATGACGGCGCCCTTGAGCACGCCCACCAGCAGCAGGTCCTGGCCCTGGTAGTCCGCGTCGATCTGCTTGGCGATCTCGGCCAGCTTCGCCTGGATCTCCTCGGCGCTGACCAGAACGCGATCCAGATCGGACCCGAGGTCGGCCTCGTTCACGCGCGACCGTCGCTTGCGTCAGCGAAAGGGGTCGCTATAGCGCTCGATGTCGCTGACGCAACGTGGTTCACGGGGCGCTCTCCTCATGCCGGGCGGCAAACAGGAGGGTGCCACACACCCTCGAGGCGCGGACCTGGCCCGGCAGATCCACCCCCTGCTGGCCGCGCCAGGCGAGCACCAGCGCCGCCAGCGATTCGACGTGCCCGGCGCTCAGGGCACCGGCGGGGCAGCCGGCCGCGATCGCGGCCGAACGCAGGATGCGGGTGCGGATCGCTTCCGGCACAGCGGCGAGCGCGGCACAGTGCAGGCC
>NZ_JACDFE010000179.1 GCF_013815995.1 Sporichthya sp. | reverse complement strand
CACCCGGACCGGGACCGCCGGTAGCGCCTTCCCGGCGGCCTGCGTCCAGACCACCGCTGCCGCGTTCCGGGGGCTGGCCGAGGACGCGCAGGTCGCGCTCTGGCACACCGAGGTCGAGGGCGAGCCGCTGCTGGAGACCGGCAAGCTGCTCGGCCTGGAGGCCACCGGCGTCGCCGAGCTGAGCTTCGCCGCCCGGGACAGCCTGCGCGCCGCGCAGCTGCTCGAGCACCGCGCCGCGATCAGCTCCCCGGAGTGCCGTTGGACCACCAACCGGCTCAACGGCTTCGCCCGCAACACCCTCTCCGAGCCCGACACCGCCAAGGTCAGCGCCCACGTCGGGACCTGCGAGCTGTGCGCCGTGGTGGCTCCGGCCGTCCTGGCGGTCGAGTCCGACCTGGCGCTGCTCGTCGCCACCGTCGTCCTCGGCCCGGCCGCGCCGGCCTACCTGGACCGCGAGGGCGCGGGCCATGCCGGCCACGGCCGCTTCGCCGCCCTGATGCGCGATGCCGCCCGTCCGCTCGCGGTCGCCCTCTCCGCGATCGCGCTGATCACCGCCGGCCTGCTCGGCACCCTGGCCTTCGCCGACGAGGACGCCGCGCCGGCGAAGCTGGCCACCCCGTCGATGTTCACCGTGATCCCGGTCGCCCCGACCAACCCGGTCGACGACAACGGGCCGGACTCGGGCGACGGCTCGACCGGTCGGGACGCCCCGAAGGCGTCGCCACGGCCGACCCCGCGCCCGGTCGTGATGACGATGTCCCGCTCGGCCTCGGACGTGAAGACCGAGCCGGTCAAGCCGGCCCCGAAGCCGGAGGAGCCCGAGGGCACCTCGATCAACCTCGGGATCACCTCGATCAACCTCGCCCCCGGCGCCGGCCCGATCGGCCTGCCCGGCCTGTCCTTCGGCTGATCCGCCCGATTCGCTGCGGATGACATCCCGCAACGGATGTCATCCGCAGGGTGGCGTCAGCTCAGCTTCTCCAGGCGCTCGAACATCGGCGCCAGGCGGGTGACGAAACGCTCGGGGCGGCAGACCTCGTCCAGGCGCCCCTCGTCGAGGGCGATCCCGGCCTCGGCTGCGCGCGCGCGCAGCGTCTCCCGGAACGGGATGTTCTCCTGCCAGGTCTGCATCGCCGCGCCCTGCACCAGGGCGTAGGCGTCCTCGCGGGAGGCGCCGGTCTCGACGATCTCCAGCAGCACCGTCGAGGTGTAGATCAGCCCGGCGGTCAGGTCGAGGTTCGTCCGCATCCGGTCGGCATCGACAACCAGCCCGGACATCAGCCGGTTGGTCAGGTGCAGCAGGTAGTCGGTGGCCGCCGCGGCATCGGGCAGCGAGATGCGCTCGACCGAGGAGTGCGAGATGTCCCGCTCGTGCCAGAGCGGGATGCCCTCCATCACCGGCACGATCTGGGCGCGCACGATCCGGGCCATGCCGCAGATCCGCTCGCTCATGATCGGGTTCTTCTTGTGCGGCATGGCCGAGGAGCCCTTCTGGCCCTTACCGAAGGGTTCCCAGGTCTCCCGGACCTCGGTGCGCTGGCCGTGCCGCACCTCGAGCGCGATCGCCTCGCAGACGGTGGCCAGGATCGCCAGCGCGGACACCCACTCGGAGATGCCGTCGCGCAACACCACCTGGGTGGAGACGTCCGCCCGCCGTAGACCCAGGGCGGCCGCGACGTGCTGCTCCACCGCCGGGTCGATGTTGGAGTAGGTGCCGACGGCGCCGGAGATCGCCATCACCGCGACGGCCTCGCGGGCGGCGCGCAACCGGTCCCGGGATCGCGCCATCCCGAAGGCGAAGTCCGCCACCCGGTGGCCCCAGACGTCGGGCTCGCCGTGGATGCCGTGGGTGCGCCCGACCCGCAGGGTCTCCTTGTGCGCCAGCGCGTGATCCCGCAGCGTGGCGACGAGCGTGTCCGCCTTGGCCAGCAGAATGTCGGTGGCCTCGGTCAGCTGCAGGCCCAGCGCGGTGTCGAGCAGGTCCGAGGACGTCATCCCGAAGTGCACGTAGGCGGCGGCCTCGCGCGGGGTGGTGTTGTTCGCCCACGCGGACAGGAAGGCGATGACGTCGTGCTGGGTGACGTCCTCGATCTCCTTCACGGCCTCGGGCGTCGGCGGCGCTGCATTGCGCACCGGTTCGACGCAGTCGGCCGGGACGACGCCGGCCGCGGCGTGCGCCTCCAGCACCAGCGTCTCCACGTGGCACCACAGCTCGTACTTGTGCGCCTCACTCCAGACGCGGCCCATCTCGGGCAGGGTGTAACGCTCAATCACGGGCCCATCCTCGCGCATCCCCCGGGACGTCGGCGAGGTGGTCCTCGGGGAGCGGGAAGACGCAGAGGGCGTCGAAGATCCGGGACGGGCTCGCACCGGTCCAGTCGGCGGCGAGCATCTGCTCCTTGCTCCGCCGGCTGATGATCATGCGGACGAACTCGTAGCCGCTGCTCCGCAACGTGAGCTCGGGCTCCCCTTCGCCGTAGCGGTGCGAGTCCCCGTCGACGACCAACTCGACGGTGGGCAGGTCCGGGTGGGCGGCCCAGTTCCCGCGCAGCATGGCGAGCAGGCTGGCCACGAGGGTCGGGATCGCCGGGTCGCTGCGATCGCCCTCGCCCCCGAGAGCATCGGCAACGTCCTGCTCATGGGCCCACACGTCGAAGCAGGCGCGGGCCATCTCGAAGCCGGAATCGTGGATCAGCTGCTCGAGCTTCGGCGCGATCTGATCCCACTCCGCGCAGACTTCAGCGAGCCCGAGCTCGGCGCGGCTGGCGACCTGGACCGCTGTCCACTCGGGGGTTCCCCGGCCCTCCAGCCGCCCGGTGAGCACATCGGAGGCGACGCCGGTCAGGTGCCGGTAGACGTCCGCGACGGTCCACAGCGGCGTCGCGGGCACCTGGGCGCTCTGCTGAGCCTCCGTCAGATTCGCGGCTTGCTCCATAAGCCGGGTGCGGCTGGCGTGGTAGACCTCGGCGAGGTGCATGGCTCCTCCTGGGGTGGGGGGTGCATCAGGGGTGCATCAGGGATAAGGCGTCAGCTTGCTCCGGGAATGATGACCTCGCCGCGCTCGGCGGCCAGGGCGATGTCGGTGCGGTGGTGCGAGCCGTCGAGGGTGACGGCGGCGACGCCGGTGTAGACCCGGGACCGGGCCTCGGCCAGGTCCGCGCCGGTCGCGGTCACGCACAGCACGCGACCCCCGGAGCTGACCACGGCGCCGGCGCCGTCCAGCGCCGTGCCGGCGTGGATGACCTGCACGCCCGGGGCGGCGTTGGCCTCGTCCAGGCCGCCGATCGCTCCGCCGGTGACCGGCGGGCCAGGGTAGTTCGGCGCCGCCACCACGACGGTGACCGCGGAGCCCTCCCGCCAGTTCAGCGGCTCGACCTTGTCCAGTTGGCCGATCGCCGCGGCCTCCAGCAAAGCCCCCAGCGGGTTGCGCAGCAGGGCGAGCACGACCTGGGTCTCCGGGTCACCGAAGCGTGCGTTGAACTCGATCACCCGCATCCCGCGTGAGGTCATCGCCAACCCCGCGTAGAGCAGCCCGGCGAACGGGGTGCCGCGGCGGCGCATCTCCGCGATGGTCGGCTCCAGCACCCGCGCCGTCACCTGCTCGAGCAGGTCGGCCGGCGCCCAGGGCAGCGGGCAGTACGCACCCATCCCGCCGGTGTTCGGCCCGGCGTCACCGTCGCCGACGCGCTTGAAGTCCTGCGCGGGCAGCAGCGCCCGCACGGTCTGACCATCCGTCAGGGCGAACACCGAGACTTCGGGTCCGTCCAGGAACTCCTCGATGACCACCCGGCCCGAGCAGGCCTTGGCGTGGGCGAGCGCAGCCTCCCGGTCCTCGGTGACCACGACACCCTTGCCCGCGGCAAGGCCGTCGTCCTTGACCACGTACGGCGGGCCGAAGGCGTCCAGGGCGGCGGCGACCTCGTCCAGGTCGTCGCAGACCCTGGCCATCGCGGTCGGCACCTCGGCGTAGGCCATGACCTCCTTGGCGAAGGCCTTGGACCCCTCCAGCACGGCCGCCGCGGCGGACGGGCCGAAGCAGGCGATCCCGCGCAGCCGCACCGCGTCCGCGGCCCCCGCCACCAGCGGGCCCTCGGGCCCGATCACGACCAGATCGGCGTCGAGGGCATCGGCCAGGTCGGCGACCGCGGTCGGGTCGGTGGCGTTCACCGGATGCAGAGTGGCGAGCGCGGCGATGCCGGCGTTGCCCGGCGCGCAGTGCAGTTCGGTGACCCCAGGGTCGGCGGACAATGCCAGGCACAGCGCGTGCTCGCGGCCACCGCCGCCGATCACCAGAACCTTCACGGCGCGAGCCTAGGACACGCAACCTCTGCCGCCTGGCGCGCCCATCGAGGTGCTCCGATGAACGCGACCCGCGCAGCAGAAGTCGGGTCACTTCACCAGCGAGCGGACCTCGATCGTCTGGTCGCGCCCGGGGCCGACGCCGATCGCGGAGATCGGGGCGCCGGACATCTCCTCCAGGGCGGTGACATAGGCCTGCGCGTTCTTCGGCAGGTCGGAGACCGACCGCGCGCCGGTGATGTCCTCGGTCCAACCCGGCAGCTCCTCGTACACCGGGGTGGCGTGGAAGAAGTCGGTCTGGCTCATCGGCATCTCGTCGTGCCGGACCCCGTCGATGTCGTAGGCCACGCAGACCGGGATCTGCTCCAGCCCGGTCAGCACGTCGAGCTTGGTCAGGAAGAAGTCGGTGAGGCCGTTGACCCGCGTCGCGTACCGGGAGATCACCGCGTCGAACCAGCCGCAGCGGCGGGCCCGGCCGGTGGTGACGCCGACCTCGTGCCCGACGCGACGCAGGAACTCCCCGTTGGAGTCGAACAACTCGGTCGGGAACGGCCCGGACCCGACCCGGGTCGTGTAGGCCTTGAGGATTCCGCATACCCGGTCGATCCGGGTCGGCCCGATCCCCGACCCGGTGCACGCGCCGCCGGAGGTCGGGTTCGAGGAGGTGACGAACGGATACGTGCCGTGGTCGACATCGAGCAGCGTGCCCTGCGAGCCCTCCAGGCAGACCAGCTTGCCCTCGTCCAGGGCCCGGTTGAGCACCAGCGAGGTGTCGGTGACGTGCGGGCGCAGCGCGTCGGCGAAGGGCAGGAACTCCTCGACGACCTCGTTGACGGTGATCGCGCGCCGGTTGTAGATCTTCACCAGCAGCGGGTTCTTGTCGACCAGTGCGGCCTCGATCTTCTGCCGCAGGATCTTCTCGTCGAACAGGTCCTGCACCCGCACGCCGATGCGGTTGACCTTGTCCGCGTAGGCCGGGCCGATGCCCCGTCCGGTGGTGCCGATCTTGTTCTTGCCGAGGAAGCGCTCGCGGGTCTTGTCGAGCGTGGTGTGGTACGGCGTGATCAGGTGCGCGTTGCCGGAGATCAGCAGCTTCGAGGTGTCGACGCCGCGGTCCTGCAGCCCGGCGATCTCCTGGAGCAGCACGCCCGGGTCGATGACGACGCCGTTGGCGATGACCGGGGTGCAACCGGGGGTGAGGATCCCCGAGGGCAGCAGGTGCAGCGCGTAGTGCTGGTCACCGATGACGACGGTGTGCCCGGCGTTGTTGCCACCCTGGTAGCGCACGACGTAGTCGACGGGGTCGTTGCCGGCCGCCCCCAACAGGTCGGTGGCCTTGCCCTTGCCTTCGTCGCCCCACTGGGCGCCGACCAGCACGATGACGGGCATACGTCAGCGCCTCCGACCTGTCGAAAACCTGGGAAAACCTGGCAAACCAGCGCCCCAGGCTACCTGCGGTGATCCTGCGCCCGCCGGGCGCCGCAGGCGCGTCAGCTGCGGGGGGCGACCAGTGCTTCGGCGGCTGCGGGGCTGCTCTCGGTCAGGAAGGAGAAGCAGCGCTGCGCCTCCGCCTCCTCGCCGATCGCGGCGGCGGCCCGGCCGAGCCCGTGCAGGGAGCGCAGGAAGCCCTGGTTGGGCTCGTGGTCCCACGGCACCGGGCCGTGCCCGCGCCAGCCGCTGCGGCGCAGCGCGTCCAGTCCACGGTGGTAACCGGTGCGCGCGTACGCGTAGGACTCGACCACCGACCCGCGGGTGAAGGCCGCATCCGCCAGCGTCGCCCAGGCCCGGGAGTAGTCGGGGAAGCGGGCCGCCACCTCGGTGGCGTCCGTCCCGTTGTCCATCAGGCTTCGGGCTTCGTCCAACTCGGGCAGCAGGGTCGCGGGCGGGCCCGCGAGCAGGTTCTCGTGTGTCACGCGGCCCATTGTGCCGTTGCGCTCCGGTGACGGCGACGGCACCGGGGGCGCGACCGCCGGAACGACCGGCGGGGCCACCGGCGGGATCAGCGGCATGGCGGGCGTCGGCGCCGCGCCGTTGGTCAACCCGACGGGCGCGATCGGCGGGACCCCCGCGTCCGTCTTCTGCCACGGCGAGGGCGCCGGCGCAGCGGCCGGCGAGACCTCGGAGAACGCGGCGGGGGCAGCGGTGTGGGCGATCTCGGCGTTGGCCGCCGCGGTCACCCCGACCAGGGCCGGGACCTTGGCCGGGATGGCCTCGTGCCCGCCGTCGCCCTGTCCCGGAAGGTGATCCGCCTTGCTCATCGGACTCGGCCACCAGATGTGCCGGTCGAAGTCCAGCGCGAGGGCGGTGACCAGCACCGAACGCACGATGAAGGTGTCGAGGAGTACGCCGACCGCGACCAGGAAGCCGATCTCGACCATGAAGATCATCGGCACCGCGGTCATCACCGAGAAGGTGCCGGCCAGCACCAAGCCGGCCGAGGTGATGACGGCGCCGGTGGCGGTCAGACCGACGATGGCGCCCCGGCGCGTGCCGACCTGTCTCGCCTCCTCCTGGACGCGCGTCATCAGGAAGATGTTGTAGTCGATGCCCAGGGCGACCAGGAACACGAAGCCCATCAGCGGCAGGCTGGCGTCGGTGCCTTCGTAGTTGAGCAGGTGGGTGAACACGATCGCACTCAGCCCGAACGCCGCAGCGAAGGACAGGATGACGGTTCCGAGCAGCAGCAGCGGCGCCACCAGGGCCCGCAGCAGCACCATCAGGATCAGGAAGACCACGATCAGGGTGATCGGGATGACCACCTTGTTGTCCCGGGACGAGGCTTCGCGGGTGTCCAGCTGCACGGCGGTGCTGCCACCGACCCGGACATCGGCACCGGGAACCGCGTGTACCGCGTCGCGCACCCGTTCGATGGTGTCCTTGGCCGCGTCACCGTCCGGCGGATCGGTGAGCGTGGCTTCCAGGTAGGACAGCCCGCCCGCATCAGGGCTCTGGACCACCGAGTCCGGCACGATGCCGTCGACCCGGCCCAGCGCCTCGGCGACGGAGTCCCCGTGGGCGGCGTCGGTCATCACGATCACCGGGTCGCCGGTGCCGGACGGGAAGTGCGCCTCCAGCGCCTTCTGTCCGACGATCGAATCCTGGACGTTGGTGAAGCTGTCCTCGTAACTCAGTCCGTCGGAGTCGATCTGCGTGACGCCGAAGGACAGCGCGGCGAGCACCAGCGTGGTGCCCACCCAGATCGTGCGCGGGCGCGGAGTGATCGCGCCGGCGACCTTGGACCAGATTCCCTGCTCGGACGGATCCGAAGTGCCGAAGTCCGGGTGCGTCGGCCAGAACATCCAGCGGCTGCCGATGACGAGCATGGCCGGCAGCAGCGTCATCATCACCAGCAGGCCGACGCCGATGCTGATCGCCAGCACCGGGCCCATGCTCGAGGTCGAATTCATGTCGGCGAAGGACAGGCAGAGCAGGCCGAGCAGCACGGTCACCCCACTGGCGAAGACCGCCGGGCCGGCCCGGTGCAGGGCGAACGCCATCGCCTCGTGGCGGTCTTCGTGACGACGGAGTTCTTCCCGGTAACGCGCGACCAGCAGCAGGGCGTAGTCCGTTCCCGCGCCGAAGACCAGGATCGAGAGGATGATCTGGGCCTGCGCGGTAACGGTGAGCGCTCCGGCGTCGGCGAGCAGATAGATGATGCCCATCGCGACGATCAGCGCGAAGACCGCCGAGAGCACCGGCAGCAACCACAGGATCGGGCTGCGGTAGGTCATCAACAGGATCAGGATCACCACGGCGAGGGCAGCGAGCAGCAGCGCGCCCTCGGTGCCGTCGAACGCGGCGGCGAAGTCACCGTTGAAGCCGGCCGGGCCGGTGACGTAGACCAGCATCCCGTCGCCCTTGACGTCGAAGGACTTGATCTCGTCCACGAAGTCGGGCAGCTTCTCCCAGCCGTTGCCCTTGTCGCCCATGTCGAAGGGCACGACCATCTGCAGGGCCTTGCCGTCCTCGGACTCGAACGGGCCCTCGACCGGCGCCTCGACGCCCTCGAGGTCGTTGAAGGCGGCGGCGTCGTTCTTGGCTCGCTCGCGGTCCGCGTCGGTCAGGCCCTCACGACGCTCGTAGACGACCACCGCCGGGGCCTCGTTCGGGTTCTGGAACTTCTCCATCACCTTGTAGACCTGGGTGGACTCAGCGCTGCTGGGCAGCCAGTTGACGGCCTCGTTCTCCTGGACGTCGCCGAGCTTGCCGGCGAGCGGAGCCATGCAGACCACGGCGATCACCCAGAACAGGACGACGGCGTACTTGGTCTTCGGCCCGCAAGGGAAACGGGCGAGCTTGCCCGCAGCACTACTCGGAGCAGTGCCAGCCATGTCGCCGTCCATTCCGGTTGCTCCCGCGCGTCCACGCGAGATGTCCCTCGTGTCACATCCGTCGCAGCGACATCGTTTCAGGCGCGCGAGCGGTTAACCAGCATTCCGAGCCTGGTTCACGAATCCATGAACACGGCTTCAACCACCGATTGTAGAACCGCGTTCCACGCAGCCGGGAATTGACCGAAGATCGCCCGCGGCGCGCCCTGGACAAGGGCCAGCGGGAACCTAGTCGCGGAACTCGCTGCCGATCCGCTCGGTGGCCGGATCCAGGTCGAGCCCGCGGTCCTGGCCGGCGCCGCCGTCCAGCCGGTCGCGGCCGCGGCCGCCCAGCAGCAGGTCGTTGCCCGGCCCGCCGCGGAGCACATCAGCGGCGGCGTCGCCGCAGAGGATGTCGTCCCCGCCCTTGGCGGAGATCCGGTCGGTGCCGAGCCGGCCGCGGATCAGGTCGTTGCCGTCCGTCCCGACCAGGACGTCCGCCCCGTCGGTGCCCTCCTGGAGCAACCAACCCGCCGGCACCGGGCCGCCGGGCTCGCAGACCCGGCTGATGTCGACGCCGAGCAGGACCGCCTTGAAGCGCAACTGGATGATGCCGTCGGCCATCCCCGGGGCCAGGCCGAACGCCGTCCCGGGCAGACCGAAGCCACTGCCGCCCCCGCCGCCGCCGGCCTTGTCGATGACCAACTCGGCGGCCAGCCCGGTCGCGCTGACCTGGTCGGCCCCGCCGCCACCGAAG
>NZ_JACDFE010000178.1 GCF_013815995.1 Sporichthya sp. | reverse complement strand
GGCTTGACCGTCGCCGCGGGCGTCGGCTCCGGCGTCGGCTCCGGCGTCGGCTCGACGGTGGGCTCGACCGTCGGGGCCGGCAGGTCCACGCCGGCCACGGCCGGGGGCTCACTGGGCTCCGGGCTCTCGGTGGCCCCGATCTCGATGGAGCCGTTCTCCTCGGCGGCGGGCTGGACCTCGACGTAGCCGGAGCCGATGTCGGAGGCGTCGCCGTTGTGGGCCGAGGGCGCGGTCAGCGCGTTCACGACGGCCCAGGTGGGCAGCGTGACGACCATCAGCAGGCCCATCAGCAGCAGGGCGGTCTTGCGTCGGGACGCGGCGCGGTACGCGGCGACCTTCTCCTCAGCCCGCCGCTTACGCTCGACGGCCGCCGTGTTGACGCGCCCCATCTCGCGGCGCTGCTGGAACTGGCGCAGTGTGCCGCCCGTGGCCTTGAGCCACAAATCGAACTCGGATCGGATCCGAGACGTCCTTTTTCCACCATTCATCGCGTCGTCCCCCTCCACCCCAACGTCCACCGTAGGCCGATGCCGGGCCCGGGTGGCGGGTTTTGCGGAACACGGGTGAACGAGTCCCAGGCGTCACTCTGGTTTCGAAACGCCCTTTTCGGGCAACTCGGCGGCGTCCAGGGCCGCATCCTCGGCGGCCGCACCCAAGTCCAGGCGGTCGTTGAGTCGGCTCACCCGCCCGGCCACGACCTGCGCCATGCGCTCCCGCGAGCCGGCCAGCAGGAAGTAGCTGAGCACGCCGGAGACCAGGGTGGCGATCAGCAGCACCGCGACGAACGGGGTTCCTCGCAGCAGCGCCGTCAGCAGGGCCAGGGTCGCGGCGAACAGGGCCAGGCGGCGCACTGAGTAGGACACGGTGGGGGGCACGTTCACCCCTCAAGTCAAACATGAGTACGACAGGTCACGGCTTGGCGGTCCGGACGCAGACAAACCGCCGCGCGGTTAGGCTGAGGACGCGAGATCGTTTTCGAGGGAGAGGCTCCTTGCGCGTGCCCATCACGCTCATCGTGCTGACGGTCGTCATCGTCGTCTGGGCACTGGTCGAGGTCATTCAGGCCAACGCGGCCCAGATCCGACGTCTGCCCAAATGGGCGTGGGTGATCCTGGTCGTGTTCCCGCTGCCGCCCCTCGGCGCGATCGCCTGGTTCTTCCTCGGCCGCCCCAAGGGCGACGCCGTGGCCGCGCCCCAGCCGTCCGGTGGCGGGCTGAACCTGCCGAACCTGCCGCGCCGGACCAAGTACGTCTCGCGCCCCGCGCCCGACGACGACCCGGACTTCCTGCGCCGACTGAACGCCGAGGCCGAGCACCAGAAGATGCTGCGCAAGCTCGAGGACGACCTCGACGGGGACAAAGACCGCGATTGATCAGCGCGCCGGTCAGGTGCCGGCGTAGCTGTGGAGCCCGGTTACGACGAGGTTGACGACGAAGTAGTTGAACAGGAAGCAGCCGAAGCCGGTGAGGGCGACGGCGGCGGCGCGGCGGCCCTTCCAGCCGGCGGTCGCGCGGGCGTGCAGGTAGGCGGCGTAGACCACCCACGTGATGAAGGCCCAGGTCTCCTTGGGGTCCCAGCCCCAGTAGCGGCCCCAGGCGTTCTCGGCCCAGATCGCACCGGCGATGACCGCGAAGGTCCACAGCGGGAAGACGAAGGCGTGCACCCGGTAGGCGATCCGGTCCAGTGCGTCGGCGGCCGGCAGCCGGGACAGCGTGGCCGAGCCGGTGCGCTCAGCGTGCTCCTTGACCAGGTAGAGGATGCTCAGCGCCGCGCCGACGGTGAAGGCGCCGGCGGAGGTCACGGCGGCGATCACGTGGATCACCAGCCAGTAGGACTGCAGGGCCGGCTGCAGCTGCTGGGCGTCGGTGTAGAGAACAGTGACGGCGAGCCCGAGGGTGAGCAGCACCGGGGTGACGACGAAGACGCCGAGCCAGCGGATGTCGTACTTGCGGGTCAGCGCGAGGAAGACGCCCATCGCGGCCAGCGCCGACATCGAGGAGAACTCGTACATGTTCCCCCACGGCACCCGGTCGACGGCCAGACCGCGGCAGGCCATGCCCCCCAGGTGCAGCAGGAAGCCGAGCACGGCCAGCGACAGGCCGATCCGGCCGAACTTCTCGGCCCTCTCCCGAGCCGGGGGCGCCGCGGGAAGGATCTCGGCGACCTCGGGCCCGCCGGCCCCGACCAGCGCCTTGACCGGCACCGCCTCGACCGCTTCGGCGGCGAAGCGCCGGGAGGAGAACGCCCACTCGGCGCACAGGGCGAGCATCGCCAGCGCGTAGACCAGGATCGAGGCGTAGATCAGCCGGTCGCTGACGTCCGCGAGGTTCTCGTGGACCACGCCTACTCCTTGGGGGCGGCCGCGGTGGCGGCGCTGGAATCGCTGGAACCGCTGGAATTGCTGGATTTCAGTGCTTCGACCACACCGTCGACGTCGGCCGCCAGGTCCGGACCCTCGGAGCGGGCCAGCGCGGCGACCTCGACCACGGTACGGCCTGCCTCGTCGCGCCTTGCACGTACCCACACCCGACGCGGACGGACGAACAGCGAGGCCAGCAGGCCGGCCAACGCGAGCGCCCCGCCCGCCAGCGCGGGCGTGCGTCCCGGGTCCTCGGCGACCTGCAGGACCACCCACTCGCGGTAGCCGTCGAAGGTCAGGCTGCCCAACCCGGGCAGCGTCATGGTGTCGCCGACCGCGAGCGACTGGGTGAGCGGCTGGGCGTCGGCCTTGGTCGACTCCTTCACCTGGGTCATGTCGGTGGTGTCGAGCCGGTAGACCGACTGCGGCACCCCGTCGTCCAGGCCGAGGTCGCCGGACCAGACATTGAGGACCAGGCGCGGCAGCCGCGGCTCCGGGAAGGTGGAGAACGGGCCGCGCTGCAGATCGAAGGCGGCGGTCGGCAGGAAGAAGCCCTGGAAGCCCAGCTGGGTGGGGGCGGCGTCCGGCACCTTCACCACCCCGCGCGAGGAAAGACCGACGGGGTCCACGGGCAGGAACGGCACCGCGCCGGCGAACACCACGTTCCCGTTGCCGTCCCGCACCGTGACCGCCGGGGCGTAGCCGTGCGGGCCGAGGAAGACCTTGGAGCCGCCCAGGTTCAGCGGGTGGTTGACCCGGATCCCGTCGGCTCGCGGCGGGGAGCCCGGCGCATCGATCACGGTGACCTTGGCCTCGAACTCCCGGGCCGCGCCGCGCTGGTTGCCGGCCTCCTCGTAGCGGGCCTGGAAGTCCTTCAGCGTGAGGGTGAACGGGGACAGGTCGTCGACGTCGAACCGGGGACCTGTGCGCAGGTTGTCGTACTGGGTGACGGTGTTGGAGAAACCCTGGCCCTCCACCACCAGCGCGCTGCCGCGCATCCCGTACAGGTGCCCGACCGCGATGCCGACCAGCACCACGACGAGCGAGAGGTGGAAGACCAGGTTGCCGGTGTCGCGAAGGTACCCGCGTTCGGCGGAGATGGAGCCCTCGTAGGTCTCTACCCGGAACCGACGCCGGCGCAGCGCCGCGGCCGCGGTGGCGAGCGCGGTCTCCGGGTCGGCGTCCGCCCCGGGATCAAGGGTGACGGCCCGATGCTCGGGTAGCCGCTCGAGGTTGCGCGGGGTGGCCGGCGGCCGGGCCCGCACCGCCCGCAGGTACACCCGGGTCCGGGGCACCAGACAGCCGATCAGGGAGACCATCAGCAGCAGGTAGATCGCGGAGAACCAGGGCGAGGAGAAGACCTCGAACAGCGAGGCCTTGTCGTACCACGAGGCCAGTTCCGGGTGCCGGTTGCGGAACTCCACGACCGCGACCGGGTCGACACCACGCTGCGGGATCAGCGAGCCGGGGATGGCGCCGAGCGCGAGCAGGAACAGCAGAATCAGCGCGGTACGCATCGAGGTGAGCTGGCGCCAGGCCCAACGCGCCATGCCGACCGCACCGATCGGCGGTGGCACCGGAGCGGCGTCGACGCTGGAGTCCGTGATCGTCATCTGATGCCTCCACCCTGCCGAAGCATCAGATTGCGGTCTCGAAATTGGCGGTCCAGATCCGCATCTGGATCGACAGCTCGGTCCACGCCCCGGTCACCAACAGCACCCCGAGCAGGCAGAGCATCGCGCCCCCGGCGCGGGTCACCAGTTGGTGGTGGGCCTTGACCCACTCGACCGTCCCCAGCATCCGGCGCATCCCGAGCGCGATCCCGATGAACGGCAACCCGAGGCCGAGGCAGTACACGAAGGTCAGCAGCGCCCCGCGCTCCTCGCTGGCCGAGGTGAACGCGAGCGCCTGCACCGCACCCAGGGTGGGGCCGATGCACGGGGCCCAGCCGATGCCGAAGAGCACGCCGAGCATCGGCGCGGCCAGCAGACCGGGAGACGGGGCGCGGCGCAGCATCCGGTACTCGCGCTGCAGGAACGGCAGGAAACCGAGGAAGCCGAGCCCGAGCAGGATCGTCGCCATCCCCAGTACCCGGTTGATCTCGGTTTCGTGCTCGATGAGTTCGGCGCCGAAGTAGCCGAACAGCGCACCGAAGGAGACGAACACCGCGGTGAAGCCGAGCACGAACAGCGAGGTACCGAGCAGCACCCGGCCTCGCTTGGCCTCAGCCAGGTCGCTCCCGGTCAGGCCGGTGACGTAGGCCAGGTAGCCGGGCACCAGTGGCAGCACGCAGGGCGAGGCGAACGCGACCAGACCGGCCAGCAATGCGACCGGGATCGCCAGCACCAGCGACCCGCCGGTGACCGTCTCGGAGAAGTCACCGGAGGCCGCGAGCCAGACCTCGACCGTCACGAAGGAGGCACCTTCAGGCGCCTGCAGTGAAGTTCTTGCGGGCCTTCACCGGCACCAGATCGGCGGCCGGCTCCCGGTAGGAGAGCCCGCGGATCTTCTCGCCCTCGTAGCGGATCGAGGTGATGCTGGCCAGGCCGCACTGCCGCTTGCGCGGGTCGTGCCAGAGGTGGTTGCCCTCGATCTTCTGCCGCACCGTCCAGATCGGGAGCTGGTGGCTGACACAGACGATCTCGCGGCCGGGGGCGAGGTCGCGGGCGGCCGCGGCGGCGGCGAGCATCCGGGCCGCGATGTGCTCGTAAGGCTCGCCCCAGGAGGGTCGGAACGGGTTCCACAGCTTCGGCCAGTGCTCCGGCCGGCGCAGCGAGCCGTCGCCGACACCGAAGGTCTTGCCCTCGAAGTAGTTCTCGGTCTCGATCAGGCGCTCGTCGATGTGGACCGGCAGGTCGAGGGCGGCGGCGATCGGGGCCATGGTCTCCTGGGCCCGCTCCAGCGGCGAGGAGACCAGGGCGGCGACGTCCTGCCCGGCGAAGGACTCTGCGACCCGCTCGGCCATCTTCACGCCGAGCTCGGAGAGGTGGAAGTCCGGCAGCCGGCCGTAGAGCACGCCGCCGGGATTGTGCACCTCGCCGTGCCGCACCACGTGCACGATCGTGTGCTGCGTCATCGGGCCACCTCCGCGGCGGCCCGCGCGGCGTGCGGCAGCGCATCGAGGATCCGGTTGATCGCCTCGTCGTCGTGGGCGGCAGAGAGGAACCAGGCCTCGAACGCCGACGGCGGCAGGTAGACGCCGCGCTCGAGCATCGTGTGGAAGAAGGCTTTGAACGCCCCGAGGTCCTGGGTTCGCGCTTCGTCGTAGTTGCGCACGGGGGCGTCGGTGAAGAAGACCGAGAACATCGTCCCGGCGAACTGCACCCGGTGCGGGACACCCGCCGCGGACAGCGCCTCAGCGGCGGCGCCGGCCACCACCTCGCCGGCCTTGGCCAGGTGGTCGTAGACCTCGGGCGTGCAGCCGCGCAGCGTCGCGAGGCCGGCCGCCACCGCAACGGGATTCCCGCTCAACGTGCCCGCCTGGTAGACCGGCCCCGCCGGGGCGAGGTGACCCATCACGTCGGCGCGGCCGCCGAAGGCCGCGGCCGGGAAGCCGCCGCCCATCACCTTGCCGAAGGTGAACAGATCGGCATCGACCCCCTCGACGCCCCACCAGCCCGTGGGCCCGGCCCGGAAGCCGGTCATCACCTCGTCCGAGATCAGCAGCGCGCCGTGCGCGTGGCACAGCCGAGCCAGGCCGGCGGTGAAGCCGGGCTCGGGCGGGACCACGCCCATGTTCCCCGGCGCAGCCTCGGTGATGACCGCGGCGATCTGTCCCTCGTTGGCGGCGAAGGCGCCGGCGACGGCGTCGAGGTCGTTGTAGGGCAGGACGACGGTGTCGCCGGTCTGAGCCCCCGTCACTCCCGGGGTGTCCGGCAGGGCGAAGGTCGCGAGCCCGGACCCGGCCGCGGCCAGCAGGGCGTCGACGTGGCCGTGGTAGCAGCCGGCGAACTTGATGACCTTGGCCCGGCCGGTGAAGCCGCGGGCCAGCCGCACGGCGGACATGGTGGCCTCGGTGCCGGAGGAGACCAGGCGGACCTGTTCGACCGGGCCGATCCGGCCGACGATCTCCTCGGCGAGCTCGACCTCACCCTCGGTGGGCGCACCGAACGAGGTTCCGGTCGCCGCCGCGGCCTGGACCGCGGCGAGAACGTCGGGATGGGCGTGGCCGAGGATCAGCGGGCCCCAGGAGCAGATCAGGTCGACGTAGGTGCGCCCGTCCGCGTCGATCAGGTACGGCCCGCGCCCGGCAGCCATGAACCGCGGGGTGCCGCCGACCGCGCCGAAGGCACGGACCGGGGAGTTCACCCCGCCCGGGATGACCTTGCACGCGCGGGCGAACAACGCCTCCGACGCGGGCGCGCCGGCGGGGTCGTTCGACTCGGGATTCACCCGGTCATGCTCCCAGACCGGCCTTGGCGACCTTCCCCGGCTCCGCGGGCGGCCCACCTGCTCGTTCTAGAAGACCTGGCGCAGGCCCTTGCTGGCGGCCTTGGTGAACCCGGCCACCGGCGCGTTGGTCCGGTCGCCCGGCACGCCCAGATGGAACACCGTGACGACGTTGCCGTCGCGGCCGATCGCGTACAGGTGTGAGGTCTTGACGAAGCCCTTCGGCGGAACGGTGAAGACGCCGATCACGGTCAGGCCGTCCTCGACCCGCTTGGTGCCGTACCGCTTCCAGCTGGCCTTGCGGTGACCCTCCCGGTACTGCGGGATGTCGGTGTTCAGCCAGGTCTGGTAGCAGCTCTGGACCTGCGTGCGCAGCGCGTTCACCAGCGCCGTCGCCTCGGCGTCGGAGTCGGTGACCGTCACGAACTCCTCGCCGGCGACGTTGGTCTTGCCGCGGTAGGTGACGTAGCGGGTCTCGGCCGCCGGCAGCACACCGTCCAGGCAGAACTTCGCGTTCTTCGGCGTGCCGGTGTAGATCCGGCTGGCCTTCCACTGCCCGTAGCGGGAGCCCTGCGGCAGCTGACCGGCCTTGAGGAACGACGGGTCGAGCGAAACGCCCTCACCGATCTCCCCGGGGCCCTCGGCGGCCGTCACGGCGCCGGCCGGAGCGGCGACGGCGTTCGCGGCGGCCGGGACACCCAGGCCGGCCACGAGGCCCCCGAAAGCGGTTCCGGCAGCAGTGATCGCCAGTGCGGCGGTGGCGAGGCGGCTACGCAGTCGCAGCGTCGTCATCGGCTTCTCACTCCTGGCGTTCGGTCGGCATCCCCGCCGGTGGCGGATGCGGGTTCAGACGATCGTGCGGTGGTACCGGTTGCCCCTGTGCGCCGTTCGGGTAACCCCGCTCGGCAAAATCGCCACACCGTGACGTCGGCACCACGTTCCGTCGAACCCTCATAACGCACCGAACGTGGACACACCCGCACAGGACGGGGCAACTCCGGCAGGCCCTTCCACCCCCTGTCCGGGTCGGTCATCCGGTTGATGCGGCCCGTCACTACGTTGGCGCAATGAAGACCCTGATCGGCCTCCTGTCCGTGCTCACCGGGTCGTTCCTGGCGATCATCGGGCTGCTGGGGGCGATGGGGTCCGCGCTCACCCTCAAGCTGCTGCCGGGGCGCGGGGTCGAGGAGATCGCCCAGCTCCCCGAGCGCTCGACGAAGTCGGCGGGCCCGAAGTACGGCGCGCCCCGGGTGGTGGTGCGCGGCACGGTCGCCGCCGGACCCGGTGGGACCTACCGGTCGCCGCTGTCCGACCAGGAGTGCGTCTGGTACCTGGCCACGCAGACCGTCGTGGACGGAGGCCGCCGGGCCACCGTCGACCGGTTCGCCCCCCTGCCGTTCACGCTCAGCGACGCCGAGGGTCACCAGGTCCTGGTCGGGCCGCACTGCCCGGCGCTGGACCAGCTCTCCCCGTCCTTCCGGGAATCCCGGCCCGACCCGCACCCGTGGTTCGACGAGGCACCCGAGCTCGCCGGGGGCGTCGCCCCGGGCACTGCGCCGACCATCGAGGTCTACGAGTTCGTGCTCACCGACGGCGCGGACCTGCTGGCCGCCGGGGACCTGGGATCGACCCCCAGCGGGGCGCCCGTCCTGGGCGGCGAGGTGACGCTCTCGGCCGGTGGCGACGCGGCCGCCGCCGGGGACCCGGCCAAGCGGCGCCTCCCCCGCGACCTCGGGATGGCGCTCGCCGGTCTCGTGCTGATCGTGATGGGTGCCGTGACGCTGTCCTACGTCGACGAGGACGACTACGACGACGACCAGCAGATCCGCCCGGGTTTCAGCACCCCGCAGTGACGGCAGTGCTGGGTCAGCCATGAACTCGCTCGCCCGGCGCGCCTGCGTCCCGCTGCTCGCGCTCACCGTCGGCACCGTGCTGGCGGACTCCGCGATCGTCACCCTCGCGCTGCCGGAGATCCTGCGCGAACTCGACGGCAGCGTGGCCGAGGTCGCTTGGGTGCTGATCGCGTTCAACCTGGTGCTGGCGCTGGCCGCGGTGCCGGCCGCCCGGGTGTGCGTGCACCGCAACCCCGCGCCGCTGGCCGCGGTGGGAATCGCGGCGTTCGCCCTGGCCTCCGCGGCCTGCGCGCTGGCGGACTCCATGGAGGTGCTGATCGGCGCCCGCTCGGTGCAGGCCCTCGGCGGCGCGTTCGCGCTGGTCGGGTGCCTGGAGCTGCTGGTGGCGGCGACGGATGAACAGCGCGGGGTGGCGCTCTGGACCGCGGCGGGCGTGCTCGGCACCGCGACCGGCCCGGTCGCCGGCGGCCTGCTCACCGAGGCGATCTCCTGGCAGTCGATCTTCATCGTGCAGGTGCCGATCGCGGTGCTCGCGGTGCCCGCCGCGTTGGCGGTCCGGGCGCAGCACCAGGACGCCGGGCTCTCCGAGCGTTCTGACGCGCGCACACCCGGACGTCCCGCGGTGGCGCCCAACCTCGCGCTGGTGCTGCTCTCGGCAGCGCTCACCGCGGCACTGTTCCTGGTCGTGCTCCTGCTGGTCGAAGGCTGGCGCCGGTCCCCCGCGACCGCGGCGCTCACCGTGTCGGTGGTGCCGATCGCCGCCTTCGTGGCGCCTCCGCTGGCCCGGTTCGTGCGCGGCGGGCCGCGCTCGGAGACCGCGGCCGGGTGCGTGCT
>NZ_JACDFE010000177.1 GCF_013815995.1 Sporichthya sp. | reverse complement strand
GCGTCGTTCCGCCGGGCGCTCCGGCCGCGGGCACGACGCCGGGCGCGGCTCCGGGTGCGCAACCTGGCGCGCGGCAACCGGCGCAGCCCGGCGTTCAGCAGCCTGCGGGCACCACCGGAGGCGCACAGTGACGAGTACTCAGATCCGACGGGCGCTCGGCATCGCCGTCGCTGCCACCCTGGCCTTCCCGCTGGTCACCCTGGCCGCGCCGACCACCGCGTCTGCGGCCCCGCCGCGGAAGGTCCCGTGCGGGCAGATCGAGCTGGCCCCGGTGCTGAAGAAGGATCTGACCGACCTCGGCAAGCCGATCGTGCAGAGCGCGGACCGGCGCGGGGTCTACGTCCCGATCATCATGATCCCGGACTACCACGGCCGCGCGAAGCACGACGACTCGCGCACCGGCGACTTCTCCGCCCCCATCAACATGGGCGCCGGCGGACCGGCCCCGGTCGCTCCGCGTGCGTCCCTGATCGGGCAGCTGCAGCAGATCCCGGGTGCAGCGGTCTACACCTTCGACTACCGCGCGAGTGCCGGCAGCTGGGTCGACGACCCGGGCATCGGCCCGGCCCTGGGCGACGCCATCGACTGCGTCACCAGTGCACTCGGGCAGAAGGCCATCCTGGTCACCCACGGCGTCGGCGGGCTCGCCGCCCGGTACGCCGTCGGCGGACAGGTCGAGGGCCGCGACCGCGGGTCCGAGGTCACCACGGTGATGGGCTACGGCTCGCCGCAGACCGGGTCCCAGCTCGCCGAACTGCTCAACACCGGCGTCGCGTCCACCGCTTCGGAGCCGCGCACCGTGCTGCGCCTGCTGGTCAGCGCCTGCCGCGCCCTCAAGCCGGCCGTGTTCACCGAGCAGGCACCGTGTGGGTTCCTACCGGCCGAGGCGGGCGCGTTCGGCCGCCCGGGCGGCGACGCGTTCCGCGGCCAGTCCCCGCAGCACCTCGCGCTGCGCCCGTACCCGGACAGCGTCCAGGTCCACGCCTTCGCCGGCGACGTCGTGGTGAACGCGACGAACCTGGGCTGGTTCGCGCTCAGGCCGTTCCGCGCCAACGACATCCCCCTCGGCGACCTGGTCTCCTCGACGGCGTCGACCACGATCCAGGCGCAGTCGCAGTTGCGTGCCGCGTGCCGGTTCCAGCTCGACGGGTTCGGCTCGGCGTCGCAGAGCGGCGGCATCCGTCTGACCGAGCTCGGCGTTGCGGGTGCGGCGCTGTCCTTCCCCTCGACGATCCGGCCCTGCTACGCGCCTTCCCTGGTGCGGGTGTCCCAATTCGCCGACCGGATCCGCGACATCCTCACCAACGAGATCCGCAACCGCCAGCCGCTGGACCTGCGTGAGCTGGAGTCGCTCGCGGTGCCCTCGGTGTGCGGTCACCCGGCCGGCAACCTGGTCGGCGGCCGGCTGCCCGGCATCGCCCCCGGCGACGGCGAGGTCGCACTGGCCTCGACGCTGTTCCCGGACCGGTTCAAGGACCTCACCACCTTCGGCGACCTGACCGGCGACGGAGTCGCGGACACCGTCGCGGTGCTGAAATGCTCGAACTTCCAGGGGCCCGGCGCCGACGTGGTCGTGGCCTACGACAGCGGCGCCCGCCTGCTCGGCTCGATCAACCTCTCCGACATCACCGCCCGGCCGATCAACCAGATCTACAACGTGCAGGTCTCCGGCGGGCGAGCGATCATGCGCTGGCGCACCACCGATGCGTCCGAGACGACCGACACCGTCGTCGACGCCGAAGCAAGCTTCACCTTCGACCCGAACTCGGGCCTGCGGGCGGGCACGCTGACCAGCTACAACGTCACCGGCCCGGTCGGGAATCTGCTGGTCGCGGTCAAGGCCGGTAAGAGCGGCAAGACCGCTCAGAAGATCGCGTCGCTGGAGATCATCCAGGCGATGATCGCGACCAACCAGCAGACACCTTTCGGTGCGGTGACCTGCTACGGGCCGACCGCGACCGACCAGGGCTGGCCCGAGCAGGCCCTCGACGACTACGACGGCTGGCCGCCCTCCGACGGTCTCGCGCACGGCGACCGGTTCTGCCTGGTCGCCCTGCCCGCGGGGAACTTCGCGCTGCTGGGCATGCAGCACGTGCGCTTCAACACCTGGCGCGCGGTGGAGTTCCGGCTCCCGGACACCCGCGACGACGGCGGCGGCCTGTTCCCCGGCGACGACGATGACGACGGCGGGATCGGCCCGCTGTTCTAGCCGCTGCGTTTCCTAGACCTGGTCGATGCTCAGTTGCCAGGTCCCGCCGACTTTGGGGGGAGCGGTGAGCAGGCCGGGGAAGCCGGCGGCGGCGCAGGCTTCGGCGAGCGCGGCGGGGGTCTTCGGGTCGGCGCCGGCTTCCAGCAGCGCGCGGGCGAGCAGACCCTTGGTCGCCTTGTTGTGGTGGCTGACCACCTTGCCGTTCTGGGTGACCTGCACGGTGACGGTCTTGACCGACACCGGCGGGGCCGGGCGCCACGCGGCGGCGTAGGTACCGGAGCGCAGGTCGAGGACGACCTTGCGGCCGACCCACGCCGGCATCACTTCGGCGAGGGGCGAGCGCCAGACGCCGGCGATGGTGCCGAGTGCCGGCAGGGTCGCGCCGCCGGAGAGGCGGTAGGGCGGGATCCGGTCGTTGGGGCGGACCACACCCCACAGGCCGCTGGAGATCAGCACCATGCGGTTGGCGCGGCGGCGGCCGTCAGCGGACATGGTGGGCAGGCCGAGGTGGTCGAACAGCACGCCGGTGTAGAGCTGGGCGGCGGTCAGGGTGGGCGCGGTGTCGAGCCGCAGGTTGCGGACCAGGTCCACCGCCTGACCCGGCGTCAGATCCAGCACCTCGCGGGCCTTCTGCGGGTCGCCGGCGCACAGTTCGGCCAGCGCCGCCAGCACGGTGCGGCGGGTCTCGGTGAGGCCGTCCGCGAAGGCCAGCGTCGAAAGGTCGAGCGGCTTCCCCCGCCGCGCTTCGGTCTTGCCTTCGGAGGGCGGAAGCAGGATGAGCATCCGGGGAGGCTACCTCCCTTTAGCCACGCACCCGCCAGACCTCGACGAGTCCGCGGGGGCTCGTGGCGCCGATTCGGTCGTACGCACAGGAGAGCGTCGCGCGAGTCTCGGCGAGTTCCCCTTCCCACATGCCCGCGGCGTCGGGCGGGGCGATGACGAGCACGTAGCGGATCGGGTGCGCCGCGATGTACTCCTCGGACGGCACCATGAAGTCGAGTCCAGCGAGCCGACGGGCCGTGGGCCCGACGGAGAATTCAGTGCCCGGCTCGCACCGCACCGGTAGGCGTGCCTCGGGCGGAACCTGACCCAGTCCGGTCAGCGTCGCATCGATCGCGCGGCGCAGGTTCGGCTCCCGGAACCGCGCCGGGAAATAGTCGAGGACGGCCTCGTAGTGCCCAACGTCAATCGAGTACCGCTCGGCGGCCAGCTCACTGGACAGGTGCCTCGTCGGGTCCCAGGAGCTGTTGCGGCCGGCATCGGGGCCGAGGGTCGCGAAGCGCAGCGCGACCAGCACCGAGCCCTCGTCGATGTACTTCCCGGCCGAGAGGTACTCCTCGGCGAGGTCGTCGTAGTCCTGCAGGTCCGAGACCCGGACCACGGCGAGCGCGCCGGTCGCCACCGCTAGCGCCGTGGCCGCGGCGATCGCGACCCGTGGCTCCGGTGGCCGGGCCGCCAGCCAGAGCAGACCGAACAGCACGGGGAACACCGCGAGGCGCTCATCGATCAGACCGAAGTCGATGCCGAAGTTGGTCGGGGTGATCAGCACGAGCACTGCGGCGGCAGCAGCCGCGAGGCCCGCCGCCCGGCCCGCCGACCCCGTGTCCGTGGCGGGCACGGCGCGATGGGCTCTGAGCGCTACCGCGACCAGCACCGCGGCGATGACCACCGCGATCACGTCCTCCCAGCGGGAGTACGTCGTGATGGTCGTGTGCAGCGAGACCAGCCCGAGGGCCCGCCCGATCGGGTTGGTCCAGGTCGGGCCGTCACCGGAGTCGGTGCGCAGCAGGTAGGCCAGCGAGAGCGCCGCGCCAGGCAGCACTGTCGCAGCCGGCGCCAGCCAGGAACGCCGCGTCCGCGGGCCGGTCACGACCACGGCGCACAGGAACAGCACCGCGGCCACGAACGGCACGAGGTGCGTGAGCCAGGTCAGGGTCAGCAGCACAGCCAGAGCGGCCGTCGGGCGCGGCGACCACGACGGCGCCACCCGCAGCGCCAGCCCGACGCAGACCAGGGCGAGCGCGATCGCCAGGCAGTAGTTCCAGAACCCGTAGAAGTAGAGGTAGCCGAACGCCAGGGGCAGCCCGGTGATCGCCAGCCAGGCCGACTCCGGCCGCACCGCCCGTAGCGCGTACCGCAGCGCCAGCGGAGTGCCGAGGGCGGCGAGCAGCATCATCATCGTCCCGGCGAACCGCAGCCCGCCGAGCGAGACCGCCAGCGCGAGCAGCCGGGTGCCCGCCAGGTTCGGCGTCGGGAACCAGTCGATCTCGTAGTACGCGCCATAAGTCGCGTCGGAGTGGTCGGCGATGGCCCGCGCGCCCAGGAGGTGGGCCGGCCCGTCGACCGAGTGGGGCGGCCACGCCACGATCCAGACGGCGGCCAGAGCCAGCGGAACCCAGAACAGGGCGGCCAGGATCGACCTCTCGCGCCCGGCCGTCCGCGTCATCGCGGCGAGCCTAGGCCGCAGCGGCCCTCTGATTCATGCGCAGGCCACTCTGGATCGGATCGGGCGGCGGCCCCCTCTTCCATGACTGGGTGGTCGATTCCGAGCCGGAATCGGCCGCGAAATCGACCACTGGCTCATGCATGAGCGAGTGGTGCCGCCAGTGCCCGGAAACCCGGTCAGGCGGGGATGGGGCGCGCGACGGGGGCGTCGTCGCCGGCGGGCGACGGCGAGGGCACCGCGGGGCCGGTCGGGGCGGACGGCACCACCCCGGGGCGACGGTGCGAGCCGGTGCCGGCGAAGGTCTCGGCGGCGACGCCGTTGCGGACCAGCAGCCGGGACAGTCGGACCACGCCGCGGGTGGACTCGGACGCGGGGCCGGCTCCGGGCTGACGCTGCACGACCCAGATCCGGCGGTCCGCCAGGAGGGCGGAGTTGCGGTCCAGGAAGCGGGTCATATCGCGCTGCCCGGCCCGGGAGTGGCTGGACCAGCCGAGGTAGACCGCGACGTAGGGCTCGATGGAGGTGACGTACGCGATCGGCTTGACGTCGACTTCGAGACCACCGACCTCGGCGATCTCGGACGCGACGTCAGCGGCGTGCCGGGCTGTGAAGCCCGTGCTCGCGGCGTAGGCGACAAGCACCCGTGCCGACATGTGACCCTCCGGATGGGTTCAGCTCCCCCGCCGCCGATGGTAGGTCCGGCGGTCGGGAAGCAGCGAATCTATCGGTGCGGACACGAGATTTCGAGAGTGATCCTCGGGGAAGATCGCGACAAAATTCGCCACGAATCCCCAGATCCCACAACAAGACTCACTGCAGGATCGCTAGAAACTTCGGCACCGGATTCGCCCGGCTTGAGACTTTTCTGTCCACGGGTTCGCCTCCTGGCCCGGAACGGATTGGCCTACCGGTGGCCCGCAGGTTGGCCTACGGCGGCCCGCACGGCCGAAATTGTCGGATGCGCAGTAACCGCCGTCCTACACTCCGGCTGTGGAGATCCTTCAGTCGACCAAGCTCGCGAACGTCGCCTACGACGTGCGCGGACCGGTGCTCGAAGAGGCCATGCGCCTGGAGCAGACGGGGCACCGCATCCTCAAGCTGAACATCGGTAACCCGGCACCGTTCGGCTTCGAGGCCCCCGACGACATCCTGCAGGCGATCGTCCGCAACCTGCCGAGCGCCGCCGGCTACAGCGACTCCAAGGGCCTGTTCTCGGCCCGGACCGCTGTCGCGCAGTACTACACGAACCAGGGCGTGCAGGACATCGACGTCGACCAGATCTATCTGGGCAACGGCGTCTCCGAGCTGATCGCAATGTCGCTGCAGGCGTTGCTCAACACCGGCGACGAGGTGCTGATCCCGGCGCCGGACTACCCGCTGTGGACGGCCATCACGTCCCTGTGCGGCGGCCGCCCGGTGCACTACCTCTGCGACGAGGGCGCCGACTGGATGCCCGACCTCGCCGACGTCGAGGCCAAGATCACCGCCAAGACCAAGGCGCTGGTCATCATCAACCCGAACAACCCGACCGGGGCCGTCTACTCGCGCGACCTGCTCGAGGACCTGATCGCGATCGCCCGCCGGCACAACCTGATCGTCTTCGCCGACGAGATCTACGACCGGATCCTCTACGACGACGCCGTGCACGTGCCGGTCTCGCTGCTGGCCGACGACGTCCTGACGATCACCTACGGCGGGCTGTCGAAGGTCTACCGGATGGCGGGCTTCCGCTCCGGCTGGGCCGTCGTGACCGGACCGCGCCAGCATGCCCGCAGCTACCTCGAGGGCCTGCAGGTCCTGGCCAACCTGCGACTGTGCGCGAACGTGCCGTCGCAATGGGCCATCCAGACCGCGCTGTCCGCGGCCCACGGCGTCGATGACCTGGTGCTTCCGGGCGGACGTCTGATGGAACAGCGCGACGTCTGCTACGAGATGCTCAACCAGATCCCGGGCGTCTCGTGCACCAAGCCCAAGGGCGCCCTGTACTGCTTCCCGCGCCTGGACCCCAAGGTGCACCCGATCGTCGACGACGAGCGGCTGTGCCTGGACCTGCTGCGTAGCGAGCGGATCCTGCTGGTGCAGGGCCGCGGGTTCAACTGGCCCCGCCCGGACCACCTGCGCATCGTCACGCTCCCCCACGTGGACGACCTCAAGGAAGCGATCACCCGGATCGCCCGCTTCCTGGAGACCTACAAGCAGTAGCGCCCCGGATGACATCCCTCAACGGATGTCATCCGCAGATTGAGGCTGAACAAGGAGGGGCCCGCTCCCCCAAACCGGGGGGCGGGCCCTTTCTCGTGCTCGGCGAGGTTGCGGTCAGGCCGAGCGACGCTCGCGGAACAGCTCCCGGCGGGCCAGGTCCGAGACGGCCATCGCCAGCTCGGTGGCCAGGTCCAGGGCGCGGCCGGTGCTCGGCTTCTCCCGCAGATACCAGCAGGCCAGCTGCACGATGGGGCCGGCCTTGTCCGGGTGGGCCAGGATCGCCACGCCGACGGTCACCTCGCGGGCCGTCTCGCCGGTGAGGGAGTACCACTGGCCACCGGTGAAGCCGAACTCCGGCTCCCCGAGCGGGCCCATCAGCGTGACGTCGAAGCGCGGCGCCACCGGCAGGTCGTCGAGCGCGGCCGGGGACTCCGGCACGGCGCCGATCGGCGGCCAGACCCCCGCACGGGGCAGCGGGCCGGAGGGGTGCTCGCCGAGGTCGATCATCTCGACCGGCTGGGTCTCGATCGCGGCCTGGGCCTGCCGGCGCGGGTCGCGCGGGGCCACCACGATCTCGGGGGCGGGCGGCGGCGGGGCGACCGCGACCTCCAGCTCGGCGACCTCGGTGGCCGAGGTGACCAGGTCGGCCGGGTCGGCGACGAAGGTCCAGGCGGAGTTGGAGTTGTAGAGACCGAGCGGATCCACCTCGTCACGCGCTGTGCGCTCGAGCGGCGTCGGCTCCCAGGACCGCGAGGAGGCGGGCCACGGGTCGACCAGCGGATCCCAATCCGCGGGAGCGCCGGCGTCGAACGGGTCGGTACCTGCGTGGCGGGTCATGGACAGAACGCCTCCTCACCGAATGCGCGAGCCGGCCCGGGTTACGGACGAGCCAATGCGCACCGGTGTTACTGGTGTCGGGTGAACGCGGTGGTTGGTAGCAGAGTCGGCCCACCGGACATAGCCGTCAAGCCGGACAGCCCGGGCTTTCACGGGCCTTGACTCTCGGGTGCCGGATCGTGGGTTTTTCCCTGTACTGCAGGCCTATTGCGCCCCTGCGGGTCAGCGCGACTCAGTAGCCGCAGACCGAGTCCAGCGAGGCCGCGGACGATGCCGATGGCTTGGCCGCCGTCGCCTTCGTGCCCGTCTTGGTCCCCGTCTTGGTCCCCGCCTTGGTGCCCGGCGCGGGGGTCGGGGAAACGGCCGGGGTGGCGGTCGCGGCCGGGGTTGCGGCCGGCTTGGTCGCCTCGGCCAGGGCCAGGGCGACCTGCTCCTGGATGTAGGCGAACTTCGGGCTGGACGGGTTGAACTCGGCCGAGCGGACGAAGGTCACGCTGGTGACCTTGGCCTTCTTGGCCTTGTTCGCCAGCAGCAGCAGGTCCGGCAGGGCCGCCTTCGGGATGTCCGTGAGGATGATCCGCTTCGCGGCGCCCGCCAGCTGGGAGAAGTTGGTCAGCACCTTGATCGGACTGGCCTGCTTGGCGATCGCGCCGAGCAGACAGCGCTGGCGGTCCATCCGCGCGTAGTCGTCGGAGTCGAACCGAGAGCGTCCGTACCACAGCGCTTCGTAGCCATTCAGCCTCCGCTTACCTGGCTCCAGGTAGGCGTGCGGCAGCTCGGTGACGTTGCCGAAGGCGTCGTGCGCGCCGCCGATCGGCAGCCGGCGGTCGACGTCGATCGTGACCCCGCCGAAGGCGTCGACGATGTCCTGGAAGCCGTCGAGGTTGACCAGCACGAAGTAGTCGACCGGCTGCGCGATCGTCCAGGCGAAGGTCGCCTTGATCAGGTCGGCGCCCGGGTGCTTGGCCCCGGGCATCACCGTCGTGTCGTTCTCGGCGTAGTCGTAGACGGCGTTCATCAGGTCGTTGAAGCCGCTCGGGAAGCGCTTGGCCATCTCGGTGCCGGTCGGGAACTGCACCTTGGTCAGGTTCCGCGGCAACGAGATCAGCACGGTCCGGCCGGTCCTGGTGTCGATGCTGGCCAGGATCATCGTGTCGGTGCGGATCCCCTTGCGATTCTCGTCCCCGTCGCCGCCGAGCAGCAGCACGTTGACCCGCGCCTTGTTCGCGAAGTACCCGGTGGCCGGGCCGAGACCCGCCGGCTGGGCAGCCGGCTGCACCGGCATCGGGGGCATCGCCACATTCAGCGGAGGCTCCGGGTCGCCGAAGATGCTGTTGATCAGGTCCATCTGGATGTAGGCCGTGCGCGCACCGACCGCGAACGGCGCGGCGACGGTCAGGCTGAGGGCGGCGACCACGCCGGTCGCGACCACGCGTTGGCCGGTGCGCAACTGGTCCGGCTTGTGCACCGACCAGGAGCTGAACACCACCAGCATCCACAGCAGACCGAGCGCGATGCACAGCACCATCACCAGCTCGAGTTCGTCGGGTTTGACGGACAGCTCGATCAGCCGGGTGTGCGGGACCGCGGTCAGCAGGACGACGACGGCGAGGAGCAGGGCCGCGAACGACCCGGACATCACCATCCCGACCCGGCGCTTGCCGGCGGCCAGGTGGGCCAGGCCGGGGATCAGGGCACCCGCCACCGTCCAGCGCAGGGCCCGGCCGAGGCTCTGGGCCGTCTTGCGGCGACGCGCGGCCCGGGGCGGCAGATCGACGACGTCATCCAGGAC
>NZ_JACDFE010000345.1 GCF_013815995.1 Sporichthya sp. | reverse complement strand
GGCTCGTCCCGCTGGTGCGGGTGGGCGCGGCGATAGCCGCGGCCGGCGCGCTGCTGGCGCTGATCCTCGGGGTGTCCCGCACGACGCTGGCGATGGCCCGCGACGGGCATCTGCCCGGGGCGCTGGCGGTCGTGCATCCCCGGTTCGGCGTGCCGCACCGGGCCGAGCTCGCGGTCGGAGTCGTGGTGGCGGTCGTGGCCGCGACCGCGGACGTCCGCGGCGCGATCGGATTCTCCTCGTTCGGGGTGCTGGTCTACTACGCGATCGCCAACGCCTCGGCCTGGACGCTGGCGCCCGGCCCGGCGCGGATCGTGCCGGCGCTGGGGCTGGTCGGCTGCGTCGGCCTGGCCCTGACCCTGCCGGGTGAGTCCGTACTCACCGGCGCCGCGGTGCTCGCCGTGGGCGCGGTGCTCCACACCGCCCGTAGGCTGACCCGGTGAGGTCTCGACTCCTGATCGCTGCCCTGGTGGTGCCGCTGCTCGCGGGACCGGCCGTGGCCGCGCCGCCGCCGCCGGAACCCCTGCCGGTCGCAACGACGTCGAAGGCGCCGATATTCGCCTACAGCGCCCTGCCGTTCAGTGAGGCGGCCGGGCCGGGTCGCGCGTTCCTCGGCGCCGGTGACATCCGCGTCATGCGCGCGGACGCCAGCGACGACAGGTCGGTGACCACGGGCCCGGCTACCGAGTTCGAGCCGGCGTTCTCCCCGAACGGCAAGCTGATCGCCTTCAGCAGCGATCGGGCCGACATCAGCGCCGGCCGCACCGACATCTGGCTGGTGCGCCGTGACGGCACCGGGATGCGCCGGGTGACCACGGGCCTGAATGCGCGCGGCCCGGCCTGGTCCCCGGACGGCAAGCGGATCGCGGCGTCCACGGACTCCGGCGTCGTCGCGTTCTCGGCCACAGGCAAGGCGCTGGTCCAGGTCACGACGAACACCGCTGAGCACACCGACTTCGCACCGGTCTGGAACTCTGGCGGCAGCCACGTGATCTTCACCCGCACCACGTTCACGAACGGCGCCACCACCGGACAGTCCCTCTGGTACGCCGCCGCCAACGGTTCCGGCGCCAAGCGGCTGCTGGATGACACCGCGCCGGCCGGCTACCTGTCCCAGCCCGACGTCTCGCCCGACGGGAAGCTGCTGACCTTCCTGCAGGCCGACGCGAACGGAACCGGGATCTGGCTGGCCGACCTGTCCGGCAAGCTGATCCGCCGGCTCGCCTTCAGCGCCACCGGGTACCTGAACAGCCCGACCTTCTCCCCCGACGGCCAGTGGGTGCTGTTCACCCACTCCGGGCCGGACGGTCGCTCACCGTCCTCGATGCGCCTGGTCAACCTGGACGCCACCAAGACGAAACTGGTCGCCCGGATCAAGCAGGGCAACTACTACGCCCCGAGCTGGGACCCGTCGGCGAAGTTCTGAAGCTTCGTCAGGCGAGGTCCGGCCAGAGCGCGAGCGCGTTCTCGCGGAACACGGCACGCAGCCATTCCTCGCCGAGGTCGAGGCGAGCCACGGCAGCGGCCTGGACGGCGTAGGTGTTCGGCATCGTCGGGTAGTCGCTGCCGAACAGGATGCGGTCCCCGAGGTCGCGCAGCCGCTCCAACCCGTCGGGGAAGGGGAACGGCCAGCCGGCTTCGCCGAATGCGGTGAACACGCCGCTGGTGTCCATCCGCACCGCGGGGTACCGGTCAGCGAGGTCGAAGTAGCCGTCGAACTCCGGCATCCCGAGGTGGGCGATGATCGCGCGCAGCCGCGGGTGGCGGGCCAGCACCCCGGCGAACGGCCCGGGACCGGTGAACTCGGTCGGGGTCGGGCCCCCGCCGGTGTGCACCACCACCGGGATGCCGGCCTCGGCCAGCAGGCCCCACACCGGATCGAGCAACTCCTCGCGCGGGTCGTAGCGGCCGACCTGCACGTGCGCCTTGAACACGCGGGCGCCGGACTCGAGGGCCTCCCGCACGTAGGTGGGCGCCGTCGGCTCGGGGAAGAACGTCGCCGTGTGCAGACAACCGGGCGTCTGTGCGGCGAAGTCCGCGGCCCACGTGTTGAGGTCGGCGGCCATGTCGGGCTTGTGCGGGTACAGGAGCGCGGTGAAGGCCTGCACCCCCATCGCCCGCAGCCGACCCAGTCGCCCGGACATGTCGTGCCGGTACTGCACCGGCCACGGCCGGCCGAGCAGCGGGCCGGCGGCATCGAAGTAGGCCCAGACCTTCTCCTGCAGTCGGTCCGGCATCAGGTGCACGTGGACATCGACGATCCCGGGCAGGCCGAGCGCGGCCCAGTACGCGGGGAGATCGGTGTCGTGCTCCGGCGGCTCGATCATCCGACCCGGGCCGGACGGGGCACGGCCCCGGCCGGGGCGAGGGTGAACCAGGACGGCACTGCCCGGCGCAGCGCGCTCGGGCCGTCGATCTCGACCGCGCCGTCGCGCAGGGCGGCCTTCCAGCTCATCTCGCCCATCCAGACCTCGGTCAGGCCGCGCAGTGCTGCCCTCGGGTCAGGTTCAGATTCTGAACTGGGCCCGGCCGCGCTTCCCACCGTAGGGTCGATGTCGCTCGATCGAGACAACGTTGGCGTACCTGAAGAAGACCGCGGAAGCGGACTCCTGATTCTCCTGGTTTCCCGGGGGGCCTACTTGGCCTGGAGGCTGTCCAGGAAGTCGGCGAACTGCAGCATCGAGACGTCGGTCGGCTGAACGACCGGGCCAAGGGCTTGCGCCGCGGTCCGGGTGCCGCCGGACATCGTGGTCAGCCCGGTGTTGAACTGCTCGTTGTACGCAGCGAGCGGGGCGACTCCGGTCCGGCCGGCGTCGATGAACTGCTTGGCGCCCGGGGCCATCGCCTCGAACAGCTGCGGACCGGCCGCCTCGGCAACCAGGATCTGGTTGGTGACCGGCTGCGCCTGCGCCGGGAACTGCGCGAGCGCGAAGTTCACCGCCGAGGTGCCGATCCCGTAGAACAGCGGGATCGCCAGGGTCGAGCCGGTGGCGCAGTAGTCGAAGAAGTTCGAGAACCCGGTGACGCGCGGCGGAGTCTCGGCCGAGGGCCCAGCACCGGCGGCCGGCGCAGCCTCGGCCGCGCCGGCGGGGGCCGCGCTCATCGACACGC
>NZ_JACDFE010000013.1 GCF_013815995.1 Sporichthya sp. | reverse complement strand
GGGCCGGACGTAACGCGTTTCAGGGGCAGTGCAGGATCGCGTTGAACGCCGGGTCGATCTCGCTGACTTCTTTGCCCGCCGCGGTGCCGAGGCTGTTCGCCGCTGCCACCAGGGCAGCCTGCAGCTTCTTGACGGCCGCCAGGTAGTCCGCCCGGTCCCCCACCGCGGCGTCGGCGAAGTCCTTGCGGGCGGCGGCGAACTCGTCCTCGACGGCCCGGTACACCTCGACCGTCGCCTCCGCGCCTGCTCGGCCGCCTTGGACGTCCGGGGCACCGCCGGCGGTCAGGGCCGTCACGATCTGCCCGGCGGCGTCGACCAGACCGTCGACGAAGACGAGACGGGTCTGCTGGTCCGATGTCAGGTCGGTCTGGTTCAGCGGTGCGGACCCCCGGGCGCCCATGGTCTGCACCAGGGACTGGAACGAAGTCCGCGCCCCGCAGAACGCCTGCCGGTAGGACTCCGCCGGCACGGTGCCGGCCGGCGCGGCCCCGGAGTCGGAATCCGAACCGCCGCAGGCCGACAGCACGGCCGAGGCCAGCACCACGCACAACGCCGCTGCCGCACCGGGCCGGCGGGACCAAGGGGACATCGCGTCCGCCTACGCGTCGAGGAGCGCGAGGACCTCGTCGGAGATATCGGCGTTGGAGTACACGTTCTGGACGTCGTCGAGATCCTCGAGGGCGTCGATCAGTTTGAAGACCTTCGTCGCGCCCTCGACGTCGAGCGAGATGTTCATGCTCGGGACGAACGAGGCGTCCGCGGAGTCGTACTCGATCTTCGCGTCCTGCAGGGCGGTGCGCACCGCGACCATGTCGGTCGCCTCGCTGATCACCTCGAAGGCCTCGCCGAGGTCGTTGACCTCTTCGGCGCCGGCATCGAGCACTGCGCCGAGGACATCGTCCTCGGTCAGGCCGTTCTCCTTGGGCACGATCACCACGCCCTTGCGGTTGAACAGGTACGCGACCGAGCCCGGGTCACCCATCGAACCGTGGTTGCGCGTGACCGCGACGCGCACGTCGGAGGCCGCCCGGTTGCGGTTGTCGGTGAGGCACTCGATGAGGACCGCGACGCCGTTCGGGCCGTAGCCCTCGTACATGATCGTCTGGTAGTCCGCTCCGCCGGCTTCGGCGCCGGAGCCGCGCTTGACCGCGCGGTCGATGTTGTCGTTGGGGACCGAAGACTTCTTCGCCTTCTGGACGGCATCGAACAGCGTCGGGTTGCCGGCCATGTCCCCGCCCCCGGTGCGGGCCGCGACCTCGATGTTCTTGATCAGCTTCGCGAACATCTTTCCGCGACGCGCATCGACGACGGCCTTCTTGTGCTTGGTCGTCGCCCACTTGGAATGACCCGACATGCCAGTGCTCTCCACTACCTCTACGTCCCAATCGCGGTGAGCTTAGTCGCCGACTCACCCGATGAGGCCAAGGTGTTAGGTGCCCCGGGGGCGGAGGGGGACTATCTGTAGGTGCCGACGCCTCGCTTTGCGCTGGTCCTGGCCGGGGCCCTCGCCGTCGGCGCCCTGACCGCACTGCCGGCCCCGATCGCGTCGGCCGCCGACCCCAAGCCCGAGAGCCGCCAGGACGCGGTGCTGTCCTCGCGCCTGCAGGAGGTCAACGCCGAACCCGAGGTGACCACCCGCGAGGTCGCCGACGAGACCTCCACGCCCCCCGACGGGCCGGGCAGCCTGCTCAGGTACGACGACCAGCGCTACCTGGTCGAGATCCGGGTGGCCGAGTTCACCGAGGACGTCCTGGACCGGATCACCGCGGCCGGGGCGATCGTCACGCACGAGAACCCGGAGCTGCGCCTGGTCACGGCCGGCGTGAAGCCCGACCAGCTGGACAACGTCGCGGATGTCGAGGGTGTCGAGTACGTCGCGGACATCCTGACCCCGATCACGCACGCCGCCTGCGCGACCGGGATCGTGAGCGAGGGCGACGAGGAGCTGCACGCCGACGACCTGCGCTCCGCGACCGGCGCCGACGGGACGGGCCTGAGCGTCGGGGTGCTCTCCGACTCCTTCGACCAGTGGAGTGGCGCTCCCACGCACGCCTCCGGCGACGTCGCCACCGGGAACCTGCCCGGGCCCGGGAACACCTGCGCAACCCCGGTGACCGTTCTGGACGACAGCGAGCAGGACGAGGTCGACGAGGGCCGGGCGATGGCCCAGGTCGTGCACGACCTCGCCCCGGGCGCCGCGCTGTCCTTCGCGACCGCCTTCAGCGGCGAGAGCGAGTTCGCCGACAACATCGCCGACCTCGCCGCCGCCGGCGCGGACGTGATCGTGGACGACGTCAGCTACTTCGAGGAGCCCTTCTACCAACCCGGCATCATCGACAACGCGATCGCCGACGTCACCGCCACGGGTGTGCAGTACTTCAGCAGCGCAGGGAACAGCAACGTCGTGCTCGGCGGGAACGACGTCGGGTCGTATGAGGCGATGGCCTACCGGCCCATTCCGTGTCCGGTGATGGCCATCCCGAGCGTCGACATCCTCGACGACTGCCACGACTTCGATCCCGGACCCGGCGCCGACAGCGACTTCAAGGTCCGCCTCAAGCCGGGCCGGAAATTCGTGCTCGACCTGCAGTGGGCCCAACCGCACTTCGGGGTCACCAACGACATCGACCTCTACCTGCTCGACGGCGCCGGCAACGTGATCGAGAAGTCGATCGATCCCAACCTGTCCAGCAAGAAGCCGGTCGAGGTGCTCAGCTACGAGAACGACACCGCCTCCAGCCAGGACCTGCGGGTCGTGATCGGGCGCTTCAGCGGCTCGGATACCCCGCGGATGAAGTTCGTCTTCTTCGGCGACCCGGACATGTTCGCCACCATGGACTACACGACCGGATCGGGTGGGGACGTGATGGGCCCGACGATCATGGGCCACAACGGCGGCGCCGACACGGTGTCCGTGGGCGCGCGCAGCGTGCTGGCTTCGACGGTGCAGAACTTCTCCTCCCACGGCCCGGTGACCCACCTGTTCGCCCCGGTCAGCGGAACCACGGCGGCCGCAGCGCTCGGCGCCGCGCGGGTGCTGGCCAAGCCGGATCTCACCGCCAGCGACTGCGGCCTGAACACCTTCTTCGGTTCTCCTTCCCCGGGCCCGTACCGGTTCTGCGGCACCTCGGCCGCCGCCCCGCACGCCGCCGCCGTCGCCGTCGTCCTGAGCGAAGTGCTCACCGACGCCCACCCCGCGGCGACGCCGGTGCAGGTGCAGGACCTGGTGATCACCGCGATGCGCACGACCGCGGTCGACCAGGGTCTGGACCCGCTGGTGGAGGGAGCCGGCCTCATCGACGCTGCTGCCGCCCGGATGCCTCTGGCCGCCGCACTGAGCGCACCCGACAACACCATCAGCTTCGACGCCCCGGCGGCCGCGCTCGCCGGCACCAGCACCCAACTGACGCCGGTCGCGTCCTCCGGCCGGCCCGTCGCGCTGACCGTGGACGCCGCCTCGACGACGGTGTGCTTCTTGGCCGGCAACACCGTCACCTACCTGACGAACGGCCTTTGCACCCTGCACGCGAACCAGGCCGGCGGTGGCGGCTACGACCCCGCGTCCCCGGTCACCGTGCTCGTGACCGTCGCCAAGCAGGTCCAGTCGATCCACCTCAGCCTGGGCACGTCCGGCTTCGTCGGAGCCAGCGCACCGGCCGGCGCGAGCGCCTCCTCCGGGCTCCCGGTCACCCTGGCCCTGACCCCGGCCTCCGCCGGCATCTGCACCCTCGCCGGGACGACGCTGAATTACGCGGCCCCCGGCACCTGCACCCTCAGCGCCGATCAGGCGGGCACCGCGATCTTCGCCGCGGCCACCCAGGCCGCCCGCGCAGTCACGGTCACCAAACAGTCGCAGACGATCTCCTTCGCCGCACCCTCGAGTGGCACCGTCGGCGGCAATGGCTCGGTGAGCGCTAGCGCCTCCTCCGGCCTGACCGTCACCCTCAACGTCGCGCCCGGCTCGGCCGGGGTGTGCAGTTTGGCCGGCAACACGGTGAGCTACCTGGCGGCCGGCACCTGCACGCTGACGGCCGATCAGGCCGGGAGCTCGTTGTTCAACCCGGCCCCGCAGGCCGCGCGCGCGATCACCGTCGTGCCGCCATTCGTCCCGGCTCCCCCGGCGCCGCCGTCCGCGCCGTCGGGTTCCTGCGGCGGCCGCAAGGCGACCATCGTCGGCACCGCCGGCAACGACACCCTGCGCGGCACCAGGCGCGCCGATGTCATCGATGCCCGCGGCGGGAACGACACCGTCGCCGGCCGCGGCGGCAACGACGTCATCTGCGGCGGCAACGGCAACGACACCCTCAAGGGCAACGGCGGCAACGACAAGCTCTACGGCGGCGCCGGCCGGGACGCCCTCAGGGGCGGCGCGGGCCGCGACTCCTGCAGCGGCGGAGCCGGCCGGGACACCACCTTGTCCTGCTGACGAACCGTCAGGAAGCTCGGAGCAGCCCGACCCGAACCATGAGGCGTGTCACGCCTAATGGTTCCTGGCAAGGTCCAGGAAGTACCGGTGGACGCGGTCGTCGCGGGTGAGTTCGGGATGGAACGAGGTGGCCATCAACGGGCCCTGGCGTACGGCCACGACGCGCTCCCCTGCCCGGGCCAGCACGGTGACCTCCCGCCCGACCTCCTCCACCCACGGCGCGCGGATGAACACCGCTCGCAGCGGGCGGTCGGGCTCGGCCAGATCGGGCGCCTCCAGGTCGGACTCGAAGGAATCCACCTGGCGCCCGAAGGCGTTGCGGCGCACCAGGACGTCAAGGCCGCCGATGGTCTGCTGGCCCTCGATGCCGTCCGCGATGCGGTCGGCGAGCAGGATCATCCCGGCGCAGGATCCGTAGACCGGCAGGCCTTCCTTGACCGCCGCGCGCAGCGGCTCCAGCAGGTCGAAGGCGGCCGCGAGCTTGATGATCGTGGTGGATTCCCCGCCGGGCAGGATCAGACCGTCGAGGCCGGCGAGCTCGGCCTCGCGCCGCACCAGGACCCCGCGAGCGCCCAGGGACTCCAGCAGACGCAGGTGCTCCCGGACGTCACCCTGCAGCGCGAGGACACCGATCCGCGGAGCGGTCACCAGCCCCGCTCGGCCAACCGGTGCGGCACCGGGATGTCGGCGACGCTGATCCCGACCATGGCCTCGCCGAGCCCGCGGGAGACCTTGGCGATCACGTCGGGGTCGTCGTAGAAGGTGGTGGCCTTCACGATGGCCTCGGCGCGCTGGGCCGGATTGCCGGACTTGAAGATGCCGGAGCCGACGAACACCCCGTCGGCGCCGAGTTGCATCATCATCGCCGCGTCGGCCGGGGTCGCGATACCGCCGGCGGTGAACAGCACGACCGGCAGCTTGCCGGCCGCGGCCACCTCGCAGACCAACGCGTAGGGGGCCTGCATGTCCTTGGCCGCGACGTAGAGCTCGTCCTCGCGCAAAGAGGTCAACCGGCGGATCTCGCCGCCGATGGTGCGCATGTGGGTAACCGCGTTCGAGACGTCGCCGGTGCCGGCCTCGCCCTTGGACCGGATCATCGCCGCGCCCTCGGTGATCCGGCGCAGCGCCTCGCCCAGGTTGGTCGCCCCGCACACGAAGGGCACGGTGAACGCCCACTTGTCGATGTGGTTCGCGTAGTCGGCCGGGGTGAGCACCTCGGACTCGTCGATGTAGTCCACGCCCAGGCTCTGCACGACCTGCGCCTCGACGAAGTGCCCGATCCGGGTCTTGGCCATCACCGGGATGGAAACCGCGTGGATGATGCTGTCGATCATGTCCGGGTCGGACATGCGCGAGACCCCGCCCTGGGCACGGATGTCGGCCGGAACCCGCTCCAGCGCCATCACGGCGACCGCGCCGGCGTCCTCGGCGATCTTGGCCTGCTCGGCCGTCACGACGTCCATGATGACGCCGCCCTTGAGCATCTCGGCCATGCCGCGCTTGACGCGCGCGGTACCCGTGCCGGTGCTCAGGCCGGTGCTGGACTCGCGGTTCGCGGGGCTGGACAAGGGGTTCCTTCGCTCGCGTGGGGCTGCGCTCTCGTGCGGCATCACGCCCATTCTAGGCGGGCGAAGGCGATGATCCCGGCGGCGTCGGCGCTGCGGGGCAGCGTCCCGAAGGTGGGCCCCCAGTCCCCGTCCAGGCGGGAGGCGCAGAACGCATCCGCCACCCAGGGCGGGGCGTGCCGGACCAGCAACGCGGCCTGCATGGTCAGGGCGAGCTTGGTGACGAGGCGTCGCCCACCGGCGTCCGGGGACGTGACGGAGGTCTCCAGATCGGCCAGGGCGGCGGTCAGCCGCCCTTCGCCGGCGGCGGCGTCACGGATCTCGTCCAGCAGCGGCTCGACCGCCTTCGGCTCGCGGGCCAGGACGCGCTCGACGTCGAGCACCATCATGTTCGAGGTGCCTTCCCAGATCGCGTTGAGCGGCGCCTCGCGGTAGTAGCGCGGCAGCGGGTGGTCCTCGATGTAGGCGTTCCCACCTATGCACTCGATGGCCTCCTCCGCGACCAGCGGGGCCCGCTTGCAGTTCCAGTACTTGGCGACCGGGGTCAGGATGCGCCCGAGCAGGCGCTGCTCGACTGCATCGGGGGAGTCGTGGTGGTCCAAGGTGCGGGCCAGGCGCAGCGCCAGCACCGTCGCCCCGGCCCACTCCAGCGCGAGGTCGGCCAGCACCGCGTTCTGCACCGGAAGGTCCGACAGCCGCGCGCCGAACGCGGAGCGGTGGTCGTTGTAGTACAGCGCCTGCGAGAGCGCTGCCCGCATCAGCCCGGCCGAGCCGATGGCGAAATCCAACCGGGTGTAGTCCGAGGAGGTGAGGATGGTCCGCACCCCGCGGCCCTCCTCACCGACCAGGATCGCCCACGCATCGTGGTACTCGATCTCCGAGGACGCGTTGGCCCGGTTGCCGAGCTTGTCCTTGAGCCGGTTGATGACGATGCCGTTGACTTCCCAATTCCCGCGGCCGTCCGGTCGCCAGCGCGGGACGAAGAAGCAGCACGGGCCGGCCTCGGTGCGCGCGACGGTGAAGAAGCCGTCACTCATCGGCGCGGAGCAGAACCACTTGTGCCCGTTGAGCAGGTACGCCTCCCCCGGGCCACGGGACCCGACCGGGTGAGCCAGCGTCACATTCGCCCGCAGGTCCGAACCGCCCTGCTTCTCGGTCATCGCGTAGCCGATGGTGGCCGCAGACTTCTCCTGCACAGGCCGGAAGGACGGGTCGTACCCGTGCACCGCGGTGCGCTCGGCGAAGGCGGCCAGCTCCGGGGTGTCCCGCAGGGTCGGGACGGCGGCGTAAGCCATTCCGGTCGGGCACGCGGTGGCACCGTCGACCTGGTTCCACAGGTAGGAGAGCGCGGCCCGGGCCAGGTGCGCCCCCGGCTCCCCCGCGGTCCAGGCCAGCGCGTGCACGCCGTGCCCGAAGCCCTGCGCCATCAGCTGGTGGTAGGCGGGGTGGAACTCGACGGTGTCGCTGCGGTTGCCGAGCCGGTCGAAGGCGCGCAGCTCGGGCAGGTGCCGGTGCGCGTCCCGGGCCGCGACGAGGGTCTCCGGCGCCCAGACCTCCTGACCGAGCGCGCTGATCCGGTCGCGGCTCCACGGCGCGTTCTCGGCCACCGCCGCCGAGATCAGCGCGTCGCCGGCGAAGGCGTCGACCCCGGTCAGGTCGGGCACCAGGTTGCCGGTCGGCGCGGCCGGCAGAGACCGCGAAGGCAGGGCGTGGGTCATCGGACGGCTCCTTGGCAGAAACGGGCGAGCTCGACGGCGACGGCGGCGCGGTCCGGCGGATGGTCCGCCCGATCGGCCAGCGAGGTGACCAGGCCCTCCAGGTAGGCGCCGACGATCGCTGCCCCGCGCACCTGGGCGTCCTGCGGCGGCAGTTCGCCGGCGGCGACGCCCTCGACGATCAGGGCGGTGAAGACCGCGGCGAGGGCGGCCCGCGCCTCCAGCCGGACCTGGTCGACCTCCGGGTCCATCGGTTCGACGATGACGGCGTAGGCCAGGTTGTCGCCGCGCAGCGCCCGGTCGACGAACGCCTCGACGCAGGTGCCGATCCGGTCCGGGGCGCTGCGGCCCGGCTCGGCCGCGATGGCGCGGACCACCGCGAGTTCGCGCTCGCAGACGTCGCGCAGCATCTCGGCGAACAGCGAGGCCTTGGACGGGAAGTGCCGGTAGACCGAACCGGTGGCGACCCCGGCGACCGCGGCCACCACGGCAACCTGGGCGGCCGCGAAGCCCTGATCGGCGGCCACCACGCGCGCCGCTTCCAGGATCCGGCGGCGGCTGTCGGCCAGCCGGGCGGCCACCTTCGGGCTCGATGTCGTCGGCACCCGACCACCTCCCAACCTGAACCGCTATTCGCGAGTGAATCACGGTTCAGGTTGGCCCGGCAAGCAGCGCAGGTAGCCGGCAGGGGAAACTCAGACAACCAGCGCAAATCTCGTCCGCGTGGCGGCAAAGATGCCTTCGCGAAAGCATGAATGCTTACCGCAACGGCGCCCGCCGCGGTTACCGTCGATCTTCGGTGGCCCGTGCACGGGGCTGGGCCCCGATCTCCACGAGAGGTACTGCCGAGGTGTTCGCGTCCGAGCGCAGCTTTCGCCCGGACGTCGAGGGTCTCCGGGCGGTGGCGATCCTGCTGGTGCTCGCGTACCACGCGGACCTGCTGTGGATCTCCGGCGGCTTTGTCGGCGTGGACGTCTTCTTCGTCATCTCCGGCTTCCTGATCACCCGCCTGCTCTTCGAGTCCCAGCGGCGCCACGGCCGGGTCCAGCTGGTCGAGTTCTACGTCCGGCGGATGAAACGGCTGCTGCCGGCCGCCGCGCTGGTCACCCTCTCGGTCCTGGTCGCGGCCCGGTTGTGGAGCGGGCCGCTCGAGAAGGAGAACGTCGCCGACGACGCTGTCTTCAGCGCCCTCTACGCGATGAACCTGCACCTCGCCTCCGAGGGCAACGACTACCTGAAGTCCGACGACGCGGTCTCTCCGCTCATCCACTACTGGTCGCTCTCGATCGAGGAGCAGTTCTACCTCGGCCTGCCTCTGCTGGTGCTCGCGCTGGTGCTGGTCAACCGGACCTACCGCCGGGTGGCCCTGATCGGCGCCCTGTGCCTGGTGGTCGTGGTCTCGCTGCTGCGCTCGATCACGATGACCCCGGACAACGGGGTCGACGCCTACTACTCGCTGAGCACCCGGGCCTGGGAGTTCGGCATCGGCGGCCTGATCGCGCTGTTCGCGCCCGCCATGCTCAAGGTGCCGCGCCTCGTCGCGATCGCCGGCTCCTGGCTCGGCGTCGCCCTGATCGCCTTCGCCGGCATCGCCTACGACAACCAGACCGCCTTCCCCGGCAGCGCCGCCCTGGTCCCCGTCGTCGGCGCCGCCCTGGTCATCGCGGGCGGCGCGCGCGAGCACACCATGGGGGCCGAGAGCCTGCTCGGGAGCGGGCCCGCCCAGTGGATCGGCAAACTCTCGTACTCGCTCTACCTGTGGCACTGGCCGGTGCTGGTCTTCCTGCCCCTGGCCCTCGACAAGCCGATGAACACCGGCTGGACGCTGACCGCGATCGCGATCTCGCTGGTCCTGTCGATACTGACCTACAAGCTGGTCGAGAGCCCGATCCGCGAGCTGAGCATGCGCACGCCGATCTGGCTCGCCCCCGGGCTGGGGTTGTCCGCGGCGACCGCGGCCGCCGCGCTGGTGTTCGCCGCCACCCTGCCCGCCCTCAACGGCACCGGGGTGCCCGCGGAGGCTGCTCCGGTCGCCGCCGCCGCAGGTAAGTCCCAGGCGACCACGGTGTCGGCGGCGCTGGAAGCCGGACTGGGAACCGTCGCGGTGCCGAGCAACCTGACCCCGAAACTGCAGGACGCGGAGAAGGACAACGACTACGCCAACGGCTGCCATCTGGACTTCCTGACGGTCAGTCAGCCCGCCTGCGCGTTCGGCAAGGCCGATGCCCCCGCCGCCCGCACGATGGTGCTCTTCGGTGACTCGCACGCCGCCCAGTGGTTCGCTCCCCTCAAGGACCTGTCCGAGGCGCGCGGTTGGAAGCTGCTGCAGCGCACCAAGTCGGGTTGCCCGGCCGCCAAGATCGCCCCGCAGTCGGACTCCCTGCGGCGCAGCTACACCGAGTGCTCGGACTGGCGGAAGGACCGGGTCGAGGAACTCGTCAAGCTCGGCCCCGCGCTCATCGTCGTCGGGCAGGCCGACGTCGTCCCGGGCATCAGCGTCAAGGACGACGAGTGGGCCGCAGCCACCGTCGAGACGTTGCTCGCCCTGCGGGCCAGCGGCGCTCTGGTCGTGGTGCTCGGGGACAACCCGACCGCCCCGCAGGATCCGGTCGCCTGCGTCGCCGAGCACCTCAAGGACGTCCAGCCCTGCACTTACACCCGGACCGTCGGCTACCGGGCACAGCCGGAGCGGCAGGCCGTCCTGGGCGCCGCCCTCAAGTCCGGCGGGTTCGACCTGGTTCCGACCACGGACTGGATCTGCGGCGCGGAGCGGTGCCCGTCGGTGGTCGGCAACCTGCTGGTGTACCGGGACACCAACCACATCACCAGGACCTTCTCCAAGTACCTGACCCCGGTACTCGAGCCGATCCTGATCTACGCCGAAGCGCGCTCCCCTGTGCCGCCACCGGCGCCAACCCCGGCCCCGACCGCGGCGCCGACTCCCGCCGCTACCCCTGCGGTGACGCCGGAACCCACTCCGGTGCCGCCGGTCCCGACCCCGGTCGAACCGCCGCCGCCCACGCCGACTCCGCTTCCCCCGCCGGTTCCCCCGCCGGCGCCCATACCGACCCCGACCCCGGCCTCCGACGTCCCGCCGGGATCGGTCCAGTCGGTCGCCGTACCGCCAGTGACCTCCTCGCGCCGCTAGAGCTCGCGGGCCAGACACTCCGGCGGGGCGTCATCGCACTCGAAGGTCGGCGGCGGCGGAGCATGCCCGGCCAGGCGCAGGTAGCGCACGTGCCGTTTGGTCCGCAGGGCCCGGGCCGCGCGCACCGCATCGTTGTGGAAGCGCCGGGCCATCACCACCCGCCGACCCGCGCCCTCCAGCTCCTCGACCAGCTGGCGGCCCTCAACCGGCCCGGTGAGTTCCTCGAGCTGCTCGGGTTGGTCCAGGGCGGCTCGCAGGGCACGGGACAGGTCACTCTCGGCCTGCGGGCGGGCCTCCCCCTCGGCCTGACGCGCGGCGTGCGCAGCGTCCGCGATCAGCAACGCGGAAGCCGGGTCCAGCAGGGCGGAAGTGGCCAACTCCATCGACACCGCCGAACGGCGCACCAGTTGGGCGTCCAGCGCGGCCCGGGCGGCGTCCACCCGGGCGTGCAGCCGGTCCAGCCGCCCCGCGGTCCAGCTCAGGTAGACCCCGGCCAGCAGAAGCGCGAGGACGAACCAGAGGACGTCCGTCACGGCTCAGACATCGTCACGCGCCGGGGTCATGCACCGGCGAGCCCGACCAGCCGGGCCAGGCGCTGGGTACGGGTGTCCTCCGCGACGCCGGTCGCGCCGGCCGTGACGGTCTCGTAGACCGCGACCACGTCGGCGGCCACCTGGCTCCAGTCGTAGCGGGCCACCGTGCGGGCGGCCTCCCCGCGCAGGACTGCGCGCCGGGCCGGATCGTCGAGCAGATCGGCCAGGGTGAGCGCGAGGGCGTCGGCGTCGCCGACCGGGAACAGTGCCCCGCAGGTCCCGTCCTCCAGCACCCGGCGGAAAGCGTCGATGTCACTGGCCACCACCGGGGTGCCGGCCGACATCGCCTCGGTCAGAATGATCCCGAAACTCTCCCCGCCGGTGTTCGGCGCGACGTAGAGGTCTACCGAGCGCAGCATCTGCTCCTTCTCGGCCTCGCTGATCAGGCCGAGCATGGTGATCCGCGCCGCCACCGCCGCCGGCATCGCGGCCAGGGCGGCCTCGATGTCCCCCGGGCCGGCGACCAGCAGGCGCAGACCTGGCCGGTCGGCGACGAGCTGCTCCATCGCGGCGGTCAGGATCTCGAAGCCCTTGCGCGGCTCGTCGAAGCGGCCGAGGAAGCCGAGCGTCCCGCCACCCTTGGTCGTGGAGCCCGGCCAGCCCGGCATCGGCCGGGCCCGGGCGAAGCGGGCGAGCGCCACCCCGTTCGGGATCAGCACCGGGTCACCGCCGAAGTGCTCGACCAGGGTCTGGCGGGCCGGCTCCGAGACTGCGATCCGGGCCGAGAGCTTCTCCAGGGCCGGCTGCGCAATCCCGTGCACGGCGGCCATCGCCCGCGAGCGTGGGGTGGACATGTGGAAGGTCGCCACGATCGGGCCGGTCGCGCAGAACAGCGCCAGCGCCGACAGGCTGGGCACCGCCGGCTCGTGCACGTGCAGCACGTCGAAGCCGCCGTCGCGGACCCAGCGCCGCACCCGCGACCTCGTCACCGGACCGAACGCCACCCGGGCCACCGAACCGTTGAACGGCACCGAGACCGCGCGGCCACCGGAGGCCAGGTAGGGCGGCAGGTCGACGGCATCCTCATCCGCGGGCGCCAGCACCGAGACCTCGTGGCCGAGCGCGAGCAGCGCCTCGGCCAGGTCGCGTACGTGCGCCTGCACCCCACCCGGGACCTCCCAGGCGTACGGACAGACCAACCCGACCCGCATCAGGGGTTCCTGGCCGACGGACGGCCGGAGGACACAGCATGGTGACGCAGCCTCAGATCGTCCGACCACAGCCGCTGCAGCATGTGCCAGTCGGCCGGGTTGGCCCGGATCGCCGCTTCGAACACCCCGGCCAGGGACTGGGTCATCGACGCGATCCGGGCCTGCCGGCTGCCGTGCGTGGGCTGATGGATCTTCGGGTGGATCCGCAAGTGCATGTGGTCCTCGTGGTACCACTGGGTGACCGGAATCAGGCCGGCGCCGGTGCTCACCGACAGCGCCGCGGGCCCGCCCGGCATCTTCGCCGGATGGCCGAAGAACTCGACCTCGAGGCCGGCGTCGGTCAGGTCCCGGTCGGCTACCAGGGCGATCAGCTTGCCGTCGCGCAGACGCCGCGCCAGGGTCGCGATGGCCGCCACGCCGGAGTCCTTGTCCAGCGCCAGGACCTCCATGCCCAGCCCCTTGCGATAGGCCACGAAGGCCTCGAAGAGCTCGGGCGGATCCAGCTTCTCCGCGACGGTGGTGAACGGCATGCCGGCCGCAGCGACCCAGGCACCGGCGTGGTCCCAGTTGGCCATGTGCGGCAACGCCAGCACGACGCCGACCCCGAGGGCGTACTCGGCGCGCAGCGACTCCTCGCCCTCGACGCGGATCCGGGCGAAGACGTCCGCGCTGCCCCAGGTGGGCATCCGGAAGGCCTCGGACCAGTAGCGCAGGTAGGAACGCATGGCTTCGCGGCTTAGCTCACGCACCGCGGGGTCGGTCGGCTCCACGCCGAGCACCCGCGCCAGATTTCGCTCGAGCTGAACCACGCTACGGCCGCGCTTGCGCCAGGCGAGGTCGGCGGCCTGCCGGAACCCGGCCCGGGCCAGCCGCTCCGGCACGTGCCGGATCACCCGCCACCCGGTCAGGTAGGCGGCGGCGCCGGCCCGCGCACCCAGGCTCATGCCGCACCCGCATCGGAGGCGCTCGAATCGGAGGCCTGCTCGGCGGCCAGTGCCTGCTTACGCACCATCAGGATCCGCTGGAACAAGGTGATGGTGCTGGCGACGGCCAGGATGATCAGCGCCGCGCGCTGCACCCCGGGAACCCCGATGCCCTGGAAGCCGGTCGCGACCAGGATGAGCGCCAGGCGGTCCGAGCGTTCTGCGATGCCGACGTTGGCGGTCATCCCGAGACCCTCGGCCCGGGCCTTGGCGTAGGAGACGATCGACCCGGCGCCCAGGTTGTACAGGGCCAGCGCGCAGAGCAGGTCGTTGTTCCCGCCGCCGGCGAACCACATCGCCAAGCCGCCGAAGACCGCGGCGTCGCCGAACCGGTCCAGGGTCGAGTCCAGGTAGGCGCCCCAGGTCGAGGAGCGCTCGGTCATCCGTGCCATCAGCCCGTCGACGATGTCGGAGAAGACGAAGGCGGTGATCACTATCGTCCCCCAGAAGAACTCGCCCTGCGGGAACAGGAGCAGGGCACCGGCCATCACGCCCAGGGTGCCGACGATGGTGACCACGTCCGGGCTGATCCCGGCGCGCACCAGAGCGCGCGCGACCGGCGTGAAGATCCGGCCGAACAACGCTCGCGCGTACTTGTTGAGCATTGTTCTCCCGGAAAGGGGTCGCGGCCTCGTCAATCGTAGTCAGCGGACTCCCGGGGGCCGGACGGCCACGCCGCCCGCACGTCCTTACCTGCGGAAATCGCCCCCGACCCCCTTGTCCCGCTCCGGATCTCGGAGGAAGGTGACAGGACGCGCGGGCGCGTTGTTCCACTGAAAGGTGCCCCCGACACCAGCTCCGGAAGGACTGCGCGCCCCCTGACACGAGGAGGTGGCGCATGGCCGACAAGTCGAACAACCCGAACTCCGGCAGGGCACCGGAGGCCGACCAGCCGGGCAAGATCCGCAACGTGGTCCTGGTCGGCCATACCGGGTCAGGAAAGACGACTCTCGTGGAGTCCCTGCTCCTCTTCACCGGCAATCTCAGCCGGCAGGGCCGGGTCGAGGACGGCACCACGGTCAGCGACTTCGACGAGGCCGAGATCCGCCAGCAGCGCTCGGTGAACCTCTCCCTCGAGCCGATCCTGGTCGACCAGGCCGACGGCGCGATCAAGGTCAATCTGCTCGACACCCCCGGGTACGCGGACTACGTCGGCGACCTGCGCGCGGGCCTGCGGGCCGCGGACGCGGCCGTCTTCATCATCTCCGCCGCCGAGGACATCGACGGCACCACGAAGATGCTCTGGGACGAGTGCGCCGCCGTGGAAGTGCCCCGGGCGGTCGTCGTCACCAAGCTCGACAACGGGCGCACCGACTACGACGGGGTCTTGGCCATGTGCCAGGACGCATTCGGTGACAACGTGCTGCCCGCCTACCTCCCGCGTCTCAGCGCGGACGGGGTGCAGACGGGCCTGGTCGGTCTGCTCTCGCAGTGCGTCTACGACTACTCCGGCGGCAAGCGCACCTCTTCCGAGGCGTCCGACGATCTCAAGCTCGAGATCGATGACGCCCGCAACGCGTTCATCGAGGGCATCATCGCCGAGAGCGAGGACGAGACCCTGATGGACCGCTACCTCGGTGGCGAGCACATCGACCTCAAGGTGTTCATCGACGACCTGGAGACCGCGGTGGCCCGCGGATCCTTCTACCCGGTCCTCCCGGTGAACCCGATGAACGGCGTCGGCATGGCCGAACTGATCGAGATCATGACCCAGGCCTTCCCCTCGCCGCTGGAGCACCGGGTTCCCTCGGTCACCGCCCTCGACGGCACCGCGGGCCCGGAACTGAGCTGCGACCCGAACGGCCCGTTGGTGGCCGAGGTCGTGAAGACCACGTCCGACCCCTACGTCGGCAAGATCTCGCTGATCCGGATCTTCTCCGGCACGCTGACCGCGGACGCCACCGTCCACGTCTCCGGGCACTTCCTCTCCGACCGCGGGCACGACGACCACGACGTCGACGAGAAGATCGGCGCCCTGACCTGTCCGCTGGGTAAGACGCAGCGGGTGATCCAGTCCGCGGTGGCCGGGGACGTGGTCGCGGTGGCGAAACTGACCCGGGCCGAGACCGGCGACACCCTCTCGGACAAGGACGCGCCGCTGCTCATGCAGCCGTGGACAATGCCCGAGCCGCTGCTCCCGATCGCGGTGGTGGCGCACTCCAAGGCCGATGAGGACAAGCTCTCCCAGGGCCTGAACCGGCTGCTCGCCGAGGACCCGACGCTGCGCCTGGAGCACAACGTCGACACCCACCAGCTGGTGCTCTGGTGCATGGGCGAGGCACACCTCGACGTCCTGCTCGATCGCCTCACGAACCGGTACGGCGTCGCGGTGGACACGGTCCCGGTCAAGGTGGCGCTGCGCGAGACGTTCTCCGCGGAGGCCGGCGGGCACGGGCGCCACGTCAAGCAGTCCGGTGGGCACGGCCAGTACGCGGTCTGCGACATCAAGGTCGAGCCGCTGCCCTCGGGCGCGGGTTTCGAGTTCGTCGACAAGGTCGTCGGCGGTTCGGTGCCCCGCCAGTTCATCCCGTCGGTGGAGAAGGGCGTGCGCGCGCAGATGGAGCGCGGCGTCGTCGCCGGGTACGCGGTGCAGGACATCCGGGTGACCCTGCACGACGGCAAGGCGCACAGCGTCGACTCCTCCGACATGGCGTTCCAGACCGCCGGCGCCCTGGCGCTCAAGGACGCCGCCGAGAAGGGCAACGTGTCGTTGCTGGAGCCGGTGGACGAGGTCGCGGTGATCGTCGCCGACGACTACGTCGGCGCCATCATGGGCGACTTCTCGACCCGGCGCGGCCGGGTGCTCGGCAGCGAACCGGTCGGCAGCAGCGGACGGACCAAGGTGATGGCCGAGGTGCCGCAGCTGGAGATGTCCCGTTACGCCGTCGACCTGCGCTCCCTCTCGCACGGCACCGGCACGTTCAGCCGCACCTACGTGCGGCACGAGCCGATGCCCTCGCACATCGCGGAGAAGGTGCGCGCCGCGGACTAACTCCTCCGTTTCGCGCATCCATGACCACACCCGCATGCATGCGCGGCATTTCCCGGCGTGTCGCGCGGTTCCGCGCATCCATGAGCTCATGGATGCGCGGACACCGCGGCCGTTCAGCGCGGGGCGGGAACCTTGACGGCGGGGGCGCGCAGGCCGGCGATGGTGCGCACGACGGCCAGCTGGGCGGGGATCGCCGCGGCCAGCTGTTCCGGGTTGGGTACCACGATCGGGTCGACGGTGAAGCCGTAGTGCATCCGGCCGGCGTAGCTGGAGCAGCCGATCGCGAGCGGCTGGTTCGGGCCGAGCGGAGTCAACGCGTAGATCTCGTTGACTGCGCAGCCACCGATCGCGAGCGGACGCGGCACCGGCACCGTCGTGACCAGCATGTCGAACAGCTTCGAGGCGGCGCCGGCCAGCATCGGGCCGCCGAGACGGACTGCCGCGGCCGGCATCAGGTTGGTCAGCCCGGCCAGCGCACCGGCACCGCCCTCAGCACCGGCGGCCCGGTGTCGGGCCATCTCCCCGGCCACGAAGCGCAACCGCTCGATCGGGTCGGCGAGGTGCACCGGCAGGTGCAGCAGGAACGCGGAGAAGTGATTGCCCGAGCCGTCGTTGCCTGAGCGCGCCCGGCCGACCGGGACCAGCGCGCGGAGCCGCGTGTCATCGGGCCGGTAATGATGCAGCTCGAGCCACGACCGCAGGGCGCCGGACAGGACGCCGATGCCGATGTCGTTCACACTGCCCCCGCACAGCGTCCGCAGCCCGCGCAGGTCCTCCAGGGCCACCGAACTGGTCGCGAAGCCGCGGGCAGGAGAGACCACGGTGTCGAACGGGAAGCCTGGCCCCGCAGTGCTCATGTGGGTGATGACGCCGGTCGCGGTGGACAGCGCCCGAGCCGCCGTGCGGGCCAGGGCCGGCGGGTCCGCGAGCCCGGCCAACGGGCCCAGCAGCTTGCCGGGGTCGAACCTCGGCAAGCCGTGGTGACCGTTCCCGCCGGCGGAACCGTTGGCCGTGCCGTTGGTTCCGGCCGGTGCGGGCACCTTGTCCGGCGACCCGCCGTCGGCCAGGGCATACGCCAGCGCGCCGACCCCAAGGCCGTCCAGGAACGCGTGGTGCACCTTGAGCAGCATGGCCGCGCGGCCGTCGGCCAGCCCGTCCAGGACGTGGAGCTCCCAGAGTGGCCGGGAGCGGTCCAGCCGCTGACTCATGATCCGGGCGATCCAGGAGTTCAACTCCTCCGACCCGCCCCCGCCCACCGTGTGATGAAGGCGCACGTGCGCATCGGCGCGGAAAGCGCGATCCTCGGCCCAGCTGGCGCTCACCGGCGGGAACAGCTCGGATCGCAGTTTGCGGCGCAGCCGGGGAATCTCGGTCGCCCGGGTCCGGAGCAGTTCGATCAGCGGCCAACGGTCGGTGGCGCCTTCGGGCTCGGCGGCCAGCACGGCGACCGCGCCGATGGTCATCGGGATGGCGGCGGACTCGACGGTGAGGAACGAGATGTCGAGGGGACTCAGCGCCCAGTTCGCCACGGCGGTGCCCCCTTCCATCCGATCTCCCACCCTAGGCTCCGCAGAGTGACGGCCCAGTAACACCCTTGTGACCATCTTGGTGCGCTCCGGATGACATCCGTTGTGGCAGCTGCGGATGACATCCGTTGTGGGCGGGCGCGGTCAGGGACCCCAGGCGGTGGTGTCGTCGACCGGCCAGGCGGCGGCGAGGATCTCGCGGGTCTCCCCCAGCAGTTGTGGCAGCACCTTGGTGTGCCCGACCACCGGCATGAAGTTCGTGTCCCCGCCCCAGCGCGGCACCACGTGCTGGTGCAGGTGCGCGGCGATGCCGGCGCCGGCCACCGTGCCCAGATTCATCCCGACGTTGAACCCGTGCGCGCCGGTGGCGGTCCGCAGCGCGACCAGCGCCTGGCGGGTCAACTCGGCCACCTCGGCCGACTCGGCCGCGTCCAGCTCGGCGTAGTCCGCGACGTGGCGGACCGGCACCACCATGAGGTGCCCGGGGTTGTACGGGTACAGGTTGAGCACCGCGTAGGCCGTCTTACCGCGCCGCAGGATCAGCCCGTCGTCATCGGTCAGGGTCGGGATACGGCAGAACGGGCAGCCCTCGGGCTCGTGCCCCTCCGCCCGGTTCTCGCCTTTGATGTAGGCCATCCGGTGCGGAGTCCACAGCCGCCCGAACGAATCAGCGACGCCGGCCCCGTCCTGCTCCTGACGCTCCATCAGGCCTGACCGTTCATACCTGCACGCGGTCCCGCACGGCCGCGACGATCTCGGCGATCGCGTCGGCCACCGGGACGGTGTTCTTCTGCTCGCCACTGCGGTACCGGAAGCTGACCGCGCCGGCAGCCACGTCTTCGTCTCCGGCCAGCATCATGAACGGAATCTTCTGCTTCTGCGCGTTGCGGATCTTCTTCTGCATCCGGTCGTCGGCGTCATCGACCTCGACCCGGATGCCCTGCGCGCGCAACTGGGCCGCGACTTCCCGCAGGTAGGGCAGGTGCTCGTCGGCGATCGGGATGCCGACAGCCTGTACCGGCGCGAGCCAGGGCGGGAACGCGCCCGCGTAGTGCTCCACGAGCACCCCGAAGAAGCGCTCGATCGACCCGAACAGCGCACGGTGGATCATGACCGGCCGCTGCCGCGAGCCGTCGGCGGACTGGAACTCCAGCTCGAAGCGCTCGGGCAGGTTGAAGTCCAACTGGATGGTCGACATCTGCCAGGTGCGCCCGATCGCGTCCTTGGCCTGCACCGAGATCTTCGGCCCGTAGAACGCGGCGCCACCGGAGTCCATCACCAGCTCGAGACCCTCGCTGACCGCGACCTCGCGCAGCACCTCGGTCGCCTCGGCCCAGTCCTCGGCGGAGCCGACGAACTTGACCGGGTCCTTGGTCGAGAGCTCGAGGTAGAAGTCGTTCAGCCCGTAGTCGCGCAGCAGGTCGAGCACGAAGCGCAACGTGGTGGTGAGTTCGTCGCGCATCTGCCCGCGGGTGCAGTAGATGTGCGCGTCGTCCTGGGTGAAACCGCGGGCCCGGGTCAGGCCGTGCACGACGCCGGACTTTTCGTTGCGGTACACGGTGCCGAACTCGAAGAGTCGCAGCGGCAGCTCGCGATACGACCGCCCGCTCGAGCGGAAGATCAGGTTGTGGAACGGGCAGTTCATCGGCTTGAGGTAGTAGTCGGCGCCGTCCATCTGCATCGGCGCGAACATGCCCTCGGCGTACCACTCGAGGTGACCTGAGGTCTCGAAGAGCTGGGCCTTGGTGATGTGCGGGGTGTTGACGAACTCGTAGCCGCCCTCGATGTGCTTCTGACGCGAGTAGTCCTCCATGACCCGGCGGATGGTGCCGCCCTTGGGGTGGAAGACGGCCAGGCCGGAGCCGATCTCGTCCGGGAAGGAGAACAGATCCAGCTCGGCGCCGAGCTTGCGATGGTCGCGCTTGGCCGCCTCCTCGAGGCGGGTCTGGTAGTCCTTGAGCGCGTCGCGGGATTCCCAGGCGGTGCCGTAGACGCGCTGCAGCATCGGGTTCTTCTCGCTGCCGCGCCAGTAGGCGGCGGCGCTGCGCATCAACTTGAACGCCGGGATGTCGCCCATCTGCGGCACGTGCGGTCCGCGGCACAGGTCCTTCCAGGCCAGCGAGCCGTCCTTGCGGTGGTTGTCGTAGATGGTGAGCTGGCCGGCGCCGACCTCGACCTCGGCACCCTCGCCCGCATCGCCCGCGCCGGAACCCTTGAGCCCGATCAGCTCGAGCTTGTACGGCTCGTCGGCAAGCTCGGCGCGCGCCTCGTCGTCGGAGACCTCACGGCGGCTGAAGGTCTGCCGCGCCTTGATGAGCTCCTGCATGCGCTTCTCGATGCGCTTGAGGTCGTCCGGGGTGAACGGGGTCTCGACGTCGAAGTCGTAGTAGAAGCCGTTCTCGATCGGCGGGCCGATGCCGAGCTTGGACTTCGGGAACAGCTCCTGCACGGCCTGCGCGAGCACGTGCGCCGCGGAGTGCCGCACGATCGCCAGCCCGTCGGGCTCGTCGTTGCGGATCCCGGCGACCTCGTCGCCCGCGTCGAGCACGTGGGCCAGGTCGCGCTGCGCGCCGTTGACCCGGGCTGCGATCACCGCCCGGTCCTCGGCGAAGAGCTCGGCCGCGGTCGTCCCGGCCGGCACCGATCGCTGCGCTCCGGCGGCCCCATCGATGATGCTGATGCTGACCTCGGACACGGCGTGCTCCTGACTACTCAGCTGGTCACCCGGAGTTCCGGGCAGCCACCGATGCTATCCAGGTCGGCCCGGGCTCCTCTCCCGACTTTCTGGGGTCAGGGCCTGGGCAGCTTGACGACGCCTACGAAGAAGTCATCGATCTGACGTACCACCTTGATGAACTGCTCGAAGTCGACCGGCTTGGTGACGTAGGCGTTCGCGTGCAGGCGGTAGCTGCCCAGGATGTCCTCGTGCGCGCCGGAGGTGGTGAGCACGACCACCGGGATGTGCGCGAGCTTCGGGTCGGCCTTGATCTCCGCCAGAACCTCCCGGCCGTCCTTTTTGGGCAGGTTGAGGTCGAGCAGGATCATGTCCGGGTACGGCGCGTCGGAGTACCTGCCCTCGCGGCGCAGGAAGGCCAGCGCCTCCACGCCGCCGGTGACCACGCTGAGGTTGTTCTTCACCTTGTTGTCGGCGAAGGCTTCCTTCGTCATCAGCACGTCGCCCGGGTCGTCCTCGACGAGCAGGACCTCGATCAGGTCGGCAACCATGGGTCACACCTTCCTTTCGGCGACCGCAGTGGTCGCGAGGCTGACGGGGGCTGGTGCGACTGGCAACGTCCAGTGCACGACGCTGCCCGGGTCACCGTTGCGTTCGGTGTCCAGCCAGATCCGCCCACCGTGGTACTCGACGATCTTCTTACAGAGGGACAGGCCGATCCCGGTCCCGGTGTACTCCTCCTTGGCGTGCAGCCGCTGGAAGATGACGAAGATGCGATCGGCGTACTGCGCGTCGATCCCGATCCCGTTGTCCTCGCAGCGGAAGTGCCAGAACTCGTCCTCCTGTTCCGCGGTGATCGACACCTTGGCGGACCGGTCCGGCGCGCGGAACTTGATGGCGTTGCCGATCAGGTTCTGGAACACCTGGGTCAGCAGCGCGTCGTCGCCGGGCACGGTCGGCAGCGGCCCGATCTCGATCTCGGCCTGGGTCTCCTCGGTCGCCGCGCCCAGTGCGTCCAGAGCGTGCTGGGCGGCGAGCCCGGTGTCCACCGGCACCAGGCGTTCCGTGGCGCGCCCGACCCGGGAGAAGGCCAGCAGATCGTTGATCAGCTGCTGCATCCGCTTGGCGCCGTCGACGGCGAACTCGATGTACTGGTCGGCCCGCTCGTCCAGCTGTCCCTGGTAGCGGCGCTGCAGCATCTGACAGAAGCTGGCGACCTTACGCAGCGGCTCCTGCAGGTCGTGCGAGGCGACGTAGGCGAACTGCTCGAGCTCCTCGTTGGACCGGCGCAGGTCGTCGGTCTGGGCCACCAGCATCTCGGCCTGGGCCCGCACCTCCTCCTCGGCCCGCCGCGCTTCCTCTTCGGCCCGCCGCGCCTCGACGAGCGACTCGGCCAGCTGCCGGCGCATGGCCTCGACGTCGCCGCCCAGTCGGCGGACCTCGATCGGCCCGTCGACGGTCACCGGCCGGCCGAACTCGCCGCCGGCCACCACCCGGGTCTCGGTGCCGAGCCGGTCCAAGGGCCCCAGGACCAGCCGGCGCAAACTCAGCCACACCGCGAGCCCGGCCAGGATCGCCGCCAACAGCGCGCCGGCCGCGATGACCCGGATCCGGGTCATCTCGTCCAGGACCCGGTCCCGGGCCAGGACGCGCTCGCCCGCCAGGGACGCGGCCAGTTCGTCGACGCGGGCGCGGACCGCATTGAAGCGCTCCCGGCCCAGCTTCTCGGGCAGCTTCTCCAGTTTCTGGTCGGCGGGGGTCGCCGCGACCGCGGCGATCGACACGCTCGCGTAGTCCGCGCGCCACCGCTCCCCGGCCGCCTGAATCTCGTCCAGCTCCGCGGTGACCCGCGGCGAGCTGCCGAGCACAGGCAGACCCCCAGCGCCGCCTCGTCGGGGCCGTGCCCGCTGACGTCACCGATCACCGCGTACAGGACTCCGTCGGCGCACTCCACGACGTCGTAGAAGTCGCCGCCGAGCAGCGCGCGGTCGCGACCCGGGCGGTAGCGCTGGACGACGGCGAGATTCGCGTCGAACAACAGGGGCTTCGGGAGGAGGCCGCGTTCCAGGCGGGTGTTCTCCGCCGCGCGGGACTCGGCCTGCGCGAGTTCGCGGGCGGTGTCCTGCGCGGCGCGGCGCTCGACCGCGTAGCGGACCGCGCGGCTGAGCAGCTCCGGATCAATCTGGCTCTTGTTGAGGTAGTCCTGGGCGCCGCGGGACACGGCCTCGACGCCCTTGTCGGAGTCGGAGAAGCCGGTCAGGACGACCACGGCGGCGTTCGGGGCCTGCGCCAGCACCCGCTGCAACCCGTCGAAGCCGGTCGCATCCGGAAGCACGAGGTCCAGCAGGACGCAGCGGGTCTCGGCGGACAGGGCCGGCCCAGCCTCGGCGATGGACCGGACCCAGGTCAGCGACAGGTCCGGCTCGACCTCGTCGAGCATGTCGCGCACGAGCGTCGCGTCGCCCGGGTCGTCCTCGATCAGGACGATTTGCATCTTCGGGTCATAGGCAGTCGCCGCCGTCGGCGGTCTTAACGCCGCGTCCACGGAGTCACTCACCCGAGGCCTCGCAATGTCGGCAGCGGTCGATGTGGAGCCCCGGGGCGGCCCGCTGCTTGACCGTCGTGCCCGTCGAGATGGAACTGCTGGAGCTGGTGGGGTGGAGCTGGTGGGGTGAAGCAGTGGGCGATACTGGGTTCGAACCAGTGACCTCCCCGGTGTGAGCGGGGCGCTCTCCCGCTGAGCTAATCGCCCGGGATGCGGAGCGCAACCCTACCGGAGCCTTGGGCGCGCAGTGCGCGCGCGGACCCCCCACCACGGGTGCTCCCCGTGGCCGAGAAGTGTCGGTCGGCGCGTCGGCGGTCATGACAATGGCACTGGATTCCACACGCCAAGCGGAGTTCAAACTTCGCGCGACCATGATCGTTAGGGCGTTCGCCCAACTGCCCGATTAGCGCCCTGCCGCGGAGTTCGACCGGAGGGCCCCCGCGCACCCTCCGCAAGCACGTCATGCCAGGTGCGTCCGTATTCACGCAGGACAATGCGGCACAAATCGGACACGTTCGATGTCACGCGGTAGCGGGAATAGATCTTGAACGGAGCCGCGCCGCCCGACGTTGCCCGGACATTGCGATTCCCCGCGCCCGTTGCCCTCGAAGAATCATGGCGATACACAGTGACCTGAGGTTGCGACGGACGTTGTACAGCGAGAAAACGAGAACCACCACGCACGGCGAGGTTTGACTCCCTGGCGGGCCAGCTGCGGAAACGCAGCCCACCAGTGAGGCCGGGCAAACCGCCGAGCACATTCGAGAGAGGTACGGCACGCAGATGAAGGCAGAGTCTTCGGTCACCTGCGAGCTTCGCTTGCGACTTCTGGTCGCAGGCGACGCAGCCCTGCCGGTCCCCGCGGCGCTGCGGTACGACCTTGCAGATCCCTACGCCATCCACGCCACGTTCCACGCGGCCGGCGACACGGTCGAGTGGGTTTTCGCCCGCGACCTGCTCGCAGCGGGCCTGCGTGACGACGCCGGGCTCGGCGACGTCCGCGTGTGGCCGTCCAGCGAGGCGGGTGTTCAGGTCGTCTACATCTCCCTGAGCTCCCCCGAGGGCGAGGCGCTCCTGGAGGCTCCGGCCCCCGAGCTGTCCACGTTCCTGGACCGCACCTACGCGACGGTGCCGGCCGGGTCCGAGTCGGTCCACCTGGACATCGACGCGGCCCTGACCCAGCTGATCGCCGAGAGCTAGCACCAACGCGGGTCCGGCCCGCGCTGAGAACCCACGGTGGGGCGTCCTTCGGGACGCCCCACCGTCGTTATGCCTGACAAGTCGATCTTGTGACGAATGCTCAGATATCGATCTTTCAGATCGGATCCGGGTCAAGTCGTGCATTCCTCACAAAGGTGTCCGCAATGGACACGGTGACGGGCCCGTTCCCGAGGGAACGGCCGTCGACGGCGTGCACGCCCTGGACGTCGCGGGTAGCCGAGGTGAGGAAGACCTCGTCCGCGCCGGCGAGGTCCGCCGGCGTGAGCCGCTCCTCGCGGACCTGCGGGCACCAGGCGAGCACAAGGGCGCGGGTGATCCCGGCCAGGCAGCCGGCCTCCAGGGCCGGCGTACGGACGATGCCGTCCCGCACCACGAAGACGTTGGTGCCGGTGCCCTCGCACAACTCCCCCGCCGTGTTGGCGAACAACGCCTCGCCGGCACCGGCCGCTTTGGCGTGGGCGAGCGCGACCACGTTCTCCGCATAGGCGGTCGTCTTCACCCCGGCGACGGCGGAGCGCTCGTTGCGTACCCACGGGACCACCACCACCGACTCGGTGGCCGCCCACGGCGTCATCGGCGAGGCGGCCACGACCAGGGTGGGCTCGGCGTCCCCACGGCCTGATCCGAGCGGGGCCTCCCCGGCGGTGTAGGTGATCCGGACGCGGCCGAGGGTGTCTCCGAGTTGCTCCACCACCTGCTCCACCGCCGCGCGGACCAGGTCCAGATCCGGAGCTTGCAGACCCATGGTGCTTGCGGAGGTTGTCAGGCGGGCCAGATGGCGGGTCAGGGCGAACGGGCGGCCCTCGACCACCTTGGTGGTCTCGAAGACCCCGTCCCCGACGGTGAAGCCGTGATCGAACACCGAGACCCGGGCGGCGTCGCGCTCGACCATCGCCCCGTTGAGCCAGACCTTCATGCGCTGTCCCCCACGAGATCGCCCCTTGCGTCAGCGATATCGGTCGTCATAGCCACCGTTCTCGCTGACGCAAGAGAGGGGGCCGGCCGCCAGGCTCAATAGCCGGTCGGCCTTGAGTTCAGTCTCGGCCCACTCCGCGGCCGGGTCCGACGCCCAGGTGATGCCGGCCCCGGTGCCGAAGCGCAGCACGTCGCCCTCCCGCCAGAAGGTCCGGATCCCGACCGCCAGGCACCCGGTGCCGGCGTCGGCGTCCACCCACCCGAGCGCGCCGCAGTAGGGGCCGCGGGGCACCGGCTCGTAGTCGGCGATGACGTCCAGGGCCGCGAGCTTGGGCGCGCCGGTGACCGAGCCGGGCGGGAAGGTGGCCCCGAGCAGATCCGCCCACCCGGCGTCCGGGCGCAGTTCGCCCCGGACGGTGGAGACCAGGTGCACCAGGCCGGGGTGCTGTTCGACGGCGCACAGGGCCGGGACGGTGACCGAGCCGGTGGCGCAGACCCGGCTGAGGTCGTTGCGGACCAGGTCGACGATCATCACGTTCTCCGCGCGGTCCTTGTCCTGCAGGTCCGCCCGCCCCCGGCCGGTGCCCTTGATCGGCCCGGACTCGACCACTCGCCCGGCCCGGCGCAGGAACAGCTCGGGCGAGGCGCTCGCGACGTGCACGCCGTCCTTGGGCAGCCGCAGCAGGCCGGCGTACGGAGCCGGGTTGCCGGCCGCCAGCAGAGCCGCCAGGCCGGCCACATTCGCCCGATCGGGGTCAGGTAGCGGCGCGGACAGGATCCGGCAGAGGTTCGCCTGGTAGACCTCGCCGCTCGCGATCCGAGTCCGGATCGCCTCGACGGCCCCGACGTAGCCGGCTCGATCCAGCGTGCTCGTCCAGTCCTCGCGGAGCGGCCCGCGCCAGGGGGCCGGATCCGGCGTGCCGGGACGGACGTCGGCGAACTTGGCGCAGGTCAGCGCGCCTTCGAAGCTGGCTAGGACGGCCCAGAAGCCGCCCGAGTCCAGAGCGGCCGGATCATCGGTGAGGTCCAGCAGCCCCCGGGCGAGCAGCCCACCGCCGCTGAACAGCGGCTCCTCGGCGGCGTCCACCTGCGGCAACCTACTTCCCTCCTCATCGACCCGCCCGCCGGCGCGTCAATCGCGGTGAAGCGGTCCTGAGGATGGGCTATTGTTTCGACCTGCACCGCGAAGATCTTCGGATCGAGCGGCTCGCGCGGACGTGGCTCAGTTGGTAGAGCATCACCTTGCCAAGGTGAGGGTCGCGGGTTCGAATCCCGTCGTCCGCTCGAAGGTGGCCGATCGGCTGCCCCAGGGCCCAACACCCTGGCCGGATGGCCGAGTGGCTTAGGCAAGGGCCTGCAAAGCCCTGTACGCGGGTTCGATTCCCGCTCCGGCCTCGACACCACCACCCGGGCGTTTAGCTCAGCGGGAGAGCGCTTCCCTGACACGGAAGAGGTCGCAGGTTCAATCCCTGCAACGCCCACTAGAAAGATGCAGGTCAGAGGCCCCTTCGGGGGCCTCTCGCCTTTTTTGTGCCAAACCCGCGAGGGTCCACAGAACGGTGGCCACCTCGTGGCAGAGTTGTCGACGTGGCGCTGCAAATGGGTCGACACCGAACGACCGAGGCCTGGCCGACGGTTCGCGCCGACGCACGAGCTCTCGCTTTACCGGGATGCGTTGCGGGCCTGCGAGTCACTTCCTGGCGCGCATCGCGGCGTCCTTGTGATTGGGGACGTCCCCGTCACGCGGCCCTGCCAGGTTCATGGCAGGTTCATGGCAGGGCGCCAGGCAGCTAATCGGGCGTCGTCCTTGGCGGCGTGCTCGTCGCGGTGGCAGGATCAGTGTCATGCCCAAGCCGCGCACCAGTTGACTTCAGCGAGCCCGCGAGGGCCGAGGGCGGCGCATGGCCCGGAGGGTGACAACCTGGCCGAACAGGCCAAGCGTGCCCTCGTGGCTGACCTACCCCGAACGGCCGCGGCGGCGCGGTTGCTCCCCGCGGCCGGTGGGAACGCCGCCGTGGCCCGGCTGTGTGAACGGGTGGCTCGCTTGCTGCTCGTCCCGTCAGTGCAACTTTCGCTGCTGACCGACGTCGAGATCGTCGCTGGGGGAGCCGGGCTACCCGAAGGTTCCATCGGCAGCGAAGGTCCGTTGGACGTGTCGTTGTGCGCCGCTGCCGCGGCGTTCGGTGGGCCGCTGGTGATCAGCGACGCGAAGGACGACGCTCGGGTCGCTGATCTGCCACCGATCGCCTCAGGTGCGGTGGGAGCCTACCTCGGGGTGCCGCTGACCGTCGGTGGCGGTGCAGCCGTGGGTGCGCTGTGCGTGTTCGACGACTCGGCACGGCCCTGGTCGGACCACGACGTGGCACTGCTCGAACAGCTTGCCGGTGCGGTGATCGCCGAGCTGGAGCTGTCGGCGCTGTCGGTGGACTACGAGGCCAGCCGGCTGCTCTGGGACCTCGCCAGCGACGCTACCGGTCTCGGCTCATTCGACTGGGACCTGCGCACCGATCGCGTCAGCATGGACGAGCGGCTGCAAACCCTGTTCGGGTACGCGCCGGGCGAGCTCGTTCCGCACATCACCGCCGCGTTCAGCCGCATCCACCCCGAGGACCGACCGACGGTCGACGCAGCGATCGCCGCGGCTGTCGAAGCTGTCGGGGACTACCGCGCTGAGTTCCGGGTAAATCTGCCGGGTGGCCAGCAGCGGTGGCTGGTCGTGCGCGGCCGAGCCGTGCCGAGCACCTCCGGGCCGTCGGTTCAGCTGCTGGGTACGGCCTATGACATCACTGAGGTCCGCACCGGCCGGGACCAGGCGGCGCACCTGCGTGCCACCATGGCTACCGGGTTCTTGTCGGTGGATGGCCAGTGGGTCGTCACCCACCTCAACGCAGCCGGTGAGCGCGCGGTCGGGATGACCGCGCAGGAGTTGGTCGGTCGCGAGCTGTGGGAGGCCTTCCCGGATCTCGAGGGGCTCGAGTTCGGGCTCCAGTGCAAGGGCGCCGCCGCCACGGGCGAGCCCGTCGAGTTCGAGTCGTACTACCCCCACGTCGACAGCTGGTATGAGGTCAGAGCGGTTCCGGCCCCCGACGGGATGGCTCTCTACCTGCTGGACATCACCGCCCGGCGGGCCGACCGGCAGCGCGCCGAGGCGGCCACCACGTTGCTCGAACTGGTCGCCACGGTCAGCTCCGGACTCGCCACCGCCGCGCTCGAGACCGATGCTGCCGTGGCCGCCCTGGCTCGGCTCGTTGTCCCAGCGCTCGCCGACTGGTGTCTGGTGTCGCTGGTCGACGATGACGGCAGTCTGCGGCACGTCGGCTGCTGGCATGTTGACCCTGATCTCCTGCCCGCTGTCGAGGCGTTTGCTGCCCATTGCCTCGAAGATGTCGAGCAGCCCGCGGCGGTCCATCGGGCCAGAAGGTCCCGCCAGCCGGTCATCACGGCACACGGCGCCATGGCACTTGCTCTCGACGTCCTGCAGTCACCGGCGGCCATTGCCGCGATCACGCAGCTGGCACCGGAGTCCTCCGTGGTCCTCCCTCTCGTCGCGCACCACACGGTGCTCGGAGTGCTGACCCTGTGCCGCGGCGCCGCCCGGCCGTTGATGTCGAACGAGGAGATCACCACCGCAGGTGAGGTGGCAGCCCGCGCCGGACTGGCACTGGACAACGCCCGCCTGTACGCGGAACAACGCAGCCTCGCCGAAGGCCTGCAACGCCTCGTGCTCGCCGACCCTCCGGAGTCCAACCATGGCGAGATTGCCGTGCGCTATGTCCCGGCCGCTGAGCTTGCCGCCGTCGGCGGCGACTGGTTCGACGCGTTCTGCCAGCCCGACGGCGCCACCACACTCGTCATCGGCGACGTCGTCGGACACGACACCGCCGCCGCTGCCGCGATGGTCGAGGTTCGCGGACTGCTTCGCGGCATCGCCTGGCACACCGGGTCCGGACCGGCTGAGGTCCTGCGAGGTGTCGACGCCGCAATCGAGGGACTACAAGTCGCCACCACCGCGACCGCTATCGTCGCCCGCCTCGAGCAAACCCCGAGCGAACGCGAACGAGGTGCCACACGGCTGCGTTGGTCAAACGCCGGACATCCGCCGCCGATGGCCATCGACGCCGACGGGAACGTTGTCATCCTCCCCGGATCCGAGGTCGACCTGCTGCTCGGCTTCGAACCGCGGACCTCCCGCATCCAGTCCGAGATCACCCTCGATCAGGGAGCCACCGTCCTGCTCTACACCGACGGGCTCATCGAGCACCGCGGGGAGGACCTCGACACCGGATTGGCCAGGCTCCGTGACACCCTCAGAGAGCTAGCCAACCTCCCACTCGACAAGCTGTGCGACGAGCTACTACTGCGGATGAAGCCGGCGGCTGACGACGACGTCGCGTTCATCGCCGTGCGACTCCCAGCCCAACACCAGCCGGTCCATTCACATGACGACAACGCACCGACAGGGGACACCGTCGAACGCACCCTGCCAAACGACACCAGAGGGTCGGCTCGCTCTGGACCGTAACTTGCAGGCACCCCACCTCGACGGTGTGCTGCTCGCGGACGCCCTCGGCCGGGCGGTGGAGGCGTCTCGCCTGGTGGCGGGACTCGGCGTCGTTGGCGATGCGCTCCACAACAAAGCCGCGCGCTTCTACGAGCACCACGGCCGGTGTCACCCGCAAGCTCAGCAAGACCCGGGTCGCGACGTTCGGAGCAGCCTGCCGCGACTGTCCCCTGCGCGCTCAGTACACCGCGAGGCCGGCCGGAACCTCAAGCTCCACGAACATGACGCGCTCCAACGTGAGCATCGACAGCGCGCGAAAGACCCAAAATGAGCAGAACCAGCCACGGCTACAGCGAGCCCCGCGTTGCGTTGACCGCTTGAAGCAGCAGGCGACACGGGGTCAGCGTTCAGGCGGCGCTGACACAAGGGATGTAGCTGAATCCTTGCACCTGTGGAACGACCTGCACCCCGTGGATGATCTCACGATCACGTCGGGGTGAACCCGCGAGAAGCAGACCCTCTCCAACATTCAATGCAGAGCTCGTCGAGGCCCGGACACACAGAAATCGGAAATCGACGCGTCTACCTGACGCGCCGCACGCCCGAATGTGGTAGGGCCTCGTAGCGCGTGGCGTCGCCAAGATCACCTCGATCGCCATCGGCTGCCGAGGGCCAGATCCATTGGAGTCATCGTGGGCGCCATCACGGCAACTCCCGTCACATACGCTGACGCCCCGTCAGAGTTGCACTGGCGGGGCGTCAGGGTGAAGCGGGGTTGCCGATTCGGTGAGACATGTTCGCGACCAGGTGTAAGGGGCAGGGTGGCCTGGCGGTGTCGAGGACCCGCTAGAACGCGCTGCTGGCGCAGGACTGCCCGGACCTGGTCCCGCCGACCTCGTTCTTGCTGCCAGCGTTCTTCGGGCGCGGCTTGTTGGTGGTGCAGGTGAGATCGCCACTGATCCGGTTGCCAGCGATGATCGTGCCCCCCTGGTTGGCGCTCGCGGTCACCGCGCCCATGATCCGGTTGAGGCCGAGCATGACGCCGGCCCGGTTCGCGTCCAGCGTCACGGCACCCTCAATCGTGTTGGCTCGACATGACGAGTTCCTCTTGCTACCGCCGATGACAACAGCATTCTTGCCACCGGTGACCGTGATGGCGCCGACCGTCTTGCTGCCGCAGAAGCGCAGGCTGCGGAAGCCCGCGTTCAAGGTGGTCACCCCCGTGATGGTCGAGCGGGTCACCGACAGGGAACCGCCGGGGGCAACGTTCACCGCACCCACCTGCGTCGCGCCGACCAGGCACAGCCTCTCCCCCTTGGCCACGCTGAGGACGGCGTCGTTCTGGCCGGTAATCTTCTGGGTGCACTTCTTGGGTGCCGCGGCGGATGTGGGGCTAGCGGCGGCCACAGTGCCTGGTAGTGCGAGGACCGCGGTGAGGCCGATGAGAATCCCGCGGGTGAGGTGGCGACGAAGCTGGGGCATCTGGGTTCTCTCTGGTAAGCTGGCATTGCGGCCGTGGGCCACAAGGAAGAATGACCTTTGCAACTCCCGCCCTGCCCGCCGCCTGCCCGCCCAAACCCTTCACGACGACGGTGTCGACGTCGATCATCGCGATCCACGCCTCGGGCCTGTCACGGGCCGATCCGCCTTCCAGACCAGCTCTACCCGGGTCTTGCCGCGGGGGCGGGGCGGTACGATCTCGACCGGCGTAGTGCGGGCTACCGACCCGTCCGATGGGGCGCCGTCCGTCGCGCGGGCGACTGGGGCGGGCGTGCGCGCCGCGCGGTCCGGTCACCGAGATCGCCTGCGCGGGCTGCGGGGACGGACCGCTGCTGAGCGGTCCGGACATCGACGTCAGCGGCGGCGTCGTCGCGCGGTGGCTGACCGCCCGCGGGTGGCGGGTCGGGGCGGTGACACTGTGCCCGGGGTGCAGCCCGCCACGGGGTCCCGACAAAGCCACCCCGTGACCCCGGATCGCTTCGTTGTGGCTTTTGGCCTTACCTTGGCTGAACCCCGGATTCGCCCATGGAGTCAGGCGGTCGGCGGCCTCTGGCTGAGGTAGACCGAGTCCATAGGGTCGTCGGGGACGTCGTAGACGTCGAGCAGGTCGAAGCCCGCGTCAGCGAGGATCTGTCGGGCTCGTTCCTCCCCCCACATCGTCCCGAGACCCGCTCCGCCGTGGGCGAGCGAGACGGTCATGCAGTGCAGCGTGCTGACCGCGTACAACATCGGGGCGAGGGGGTTCTCCAGGTTGTTCTCGAGACTGCTCGACGCCTTGGTGTCCATTATCAGGAACAGGCCGCCGGGTTCGAGGGCACGGTGGATGGCGGCGAGGACGCCGACCGGGTCCACCTGGTCGTGGATGGCGTCAAAGGCGAACACCACGCCGAAGGGCGGGTCCGCGGCGAGCTCGACGACATCCAGGATCTCGAACTCCACGTTGCCGAGCCCCCACTCGGCCGCCTCGGCGCGGGCGCGGGCGATCCCCTCGGCGGAGAAGTCGTAGCCCCGGAACTCGGACGCCGGGAAGGCGCGCGCCATCAGGTTGAGCGCGTGTCCGGTACCGCACCCGACATCGGCGGCGCGGGCCCCGGCGGCCAGACGGCCCGCGAGGTCGCCCGCACCCGGAAGGATCCCGGTCAGGAGCTGACCGTCCATCAGACCGCGGGAGAGCTTGTCCATGACCTCGGCACCCGCGGCCGTGACCCCGAACGACGGCGTGCCCACTACACGGCCGTCGTCGGGTTCCTGGCGCCCGTCGTGGACCGGCGCGTTGTGAGCAAGGAAGCCGTGGAGCGGTTCGCTGCCAGGTCCACGAAGGCGTCCGCGGCGCTGGAAAGCCGAACGGTGCCCGACGGCTTCGTCCGGTCGGCCAAGGTGCAGAAGTTCCTTGATGGCCGGCGGCCGCGAGCCTAATGTCGCTGACGCCGGCGTACGGGCAGACGCCGGTCTCCGCCGAGGATGAATCGGCCCTCACGCCGCGGGCTCGTGAGCTGCTCGGGGCGCCACTCACCAAGGCAGCGGTGTACGACCTTGAGCGAACTCTTGTCGGACGAGTTCCTGAGGGAGCTGCACGAGCGGCTCTACGGCGACATCTGGGCTTGGGCGGGTGGCTACCGCACACGGGAACCGAGCATCGGCGTCGTTCCCTGGAACATCGGCCCCGACCTCGTGCAGTCGTTCGAGACGATTCGGTATCGATGGTCGCTCGGCCACTGGACTCCCCGGCAGCTTGGGATCGCTGCGCACGCCGAATCGGTCCGCGTCCACCCATTCGCTGACGGGAACGGACGCACGACGCGACTCCTCGGGACCTCGTGTTTCTGTCCGCTCAAGACGATGTCCTCGACCAGTACGACTGGCACTTCGACGGTTTCGACAAGCGGCGATACGTCGAGTTGCTCCAGCAGTTCGACGTGCACCGCGAACCCAGTGACCTGGCGAACTACCTGCCGGTGCGCCCATTCGGCGAGTAGCGACTCCACCGCCGAGAATGTCGCCGGTGCCGCCTCAGCCTGCCCACCGGCCAAGGACCACCTACCGACCGGGGCGGCCGGAGATGCTTACCGTGGGAACCGGCTGAACCAGCGCGTCCAGATCCACCAGACGGAATGCCAGTCGGCGTGATCCCTAAGCCCTAGTCGGTAGGCAGGCAGCCGACCGGCGCTGACGTAGCGCCGCAGGGTGCGCTCGCTGCAGCCGGTGTATGCGGTCGCCTCGGCCATGGTGAGCCTGTCGTGCCGTGGAACGTTCATGTGGGTCTCCAGGGAAGTGGCGGACGATCGGTGAACCAGCGGATGGGCGGGCGAGGTCATCGGGTCAGGCCAGGTGGTCGAGGTGGTCGGTGCGGACCCGCGGCAGAGGTCGGCCGGGTCGCCTCCGCATCCGGAGCTGGCGGCCAGTGGCCTGCGCGGGACAACGACAGCAGGTGCTCAGCCTGAAGCCGCCGCAGCATGTTGGTTGCCGAGGCCTCGCTACTGGGCGATCGCAGTACGGCCTCGAGAATCTGACGCCCCGTCGGTGGATCATCGGCGAGGTGGATCTCGGAGTGGCCGGACTCGGTGACCACGTAGGCGTGGTTGGCGTCGCGGCCGCGGGTCAATCCGACGTAGAGCGCCTCGCGGCTCATGCCCTCTCTGGCGATCACATGGGTCGTGTCGGCGGTGTCCCCTCTGCGCAGTGGATCGTCATCGTGTAGCCGAGCTCGACGTGGTCGCGGACGTAGGTCGGCAGGCAGGCGGACGGTGGCGCAGGAGTCGGCACGTTTGCCAGCGCGGCTACGTCCGCCGCCAGGGTCCGCCAGGGACCGCGGTCGTCCGTGATGGTCCGTCAGGTGATTCAAGGTGGCGTCGGAGCACACAGGGGGCTGTGTCGTCCGCCGCGACTGCTCCCCCCAACGGGCTCTCTAGCTCGTGTCGGTCGCCGCGCTGCTGGTGGAAGTCGTGTGGGTAGTGTGGAGCAGCAGGCTTATGGACTCGTCGCCGATCTCGACCGCCCGTCCCACCGGGTCGGGATCGATGCACAGGCTGGTCACCCCCGAGGAGCGGCGATGGCCAGCAGGTGCTCGCCGCGTGGTGCCCCGCCGGTGATGTGGTTGTCGATGATCGCCAGTTCTGCCGTGTAGCGGCGCGTGCCCTGGGCGAGCGTTCCCAGCCCAGGAACCAGGCGATCGGCCAGGCGATTCCACCACGGCAGAGCGGCGATGGGTCGGGGGTCGAGTTCGCCCTCGCCCCGGCACAGCATCACCAGCACATGCGTCGCGCCGCCGGCCAGGGCGCGGGCGGTCGCCAGTGGTTCGGCGACCGACCCGTCGACCCAGCGGTGGCCGGCGAACGGCACCGCTCGGCCGGCGGACAGGGGGATCGTCGCGCTGGCGCGGATCGCGAGCTTCCAGTCGGGCACCGTCTGCGGATACAGCTCCCAGGCCGTCAGATCATCGACATCGGTGGCGACGACGCGCAGGGGCGCGGGGGAGTCGACCAGCGCCTCCCACCGCAGGGGTTTGCGCACGCCGAGGACCTTGTCGATGAAGTAGTCCAGGGACACCACCGGCCCGGGGGCCACAAGTCGCCGGGTGTCGATGAAGCGTCGGCTGGCAAGGTCCTCGGGGAAGCACGCGGCTCCGGAATCCGCGGAGCCGGTGAGGAAGGCCGCGGCGCTGGCTGCGCCGGAGGAGGAGGCGTACGCCTCGTCGAACGCGTCCCGCAGTCCTTCGCGTTCGAGCGCGCGGAGCATCCCCGCGACGTAGGCCCCGCGCATGCCGCCGCCGCCCACCACCAGAGCGATCTGGTGCGGGTCGCGCCGTGCCCCGGGGACGCTGCGCGCGGCGCGTCGCTCGAGCAACACGCGCACCACATCGAGATCGCCAGTCACGTGCGCCGGCCGACGAATCGCGTTGTTCACGCTCGTCATTCGGAGTCAGAGTCAGGATCGATGGGCCCTCGATCCGGGTGGTACTGAGAAAAGCAACAGCGACGGAATGTCGGATCGCTGCCATACTCCGGCTCTAGACATCTTTGGCTGGGATTGTCCGGACCCCGCGTTCTCTAGCCGCCTGATCATGACTCGATCGGTGGCCGCGTGTCGACGTCGTGGACCGCGCCCGATGACGGTTCGAGCCTGCCTGGGAAGGACCTGGACCCCGGTTGCGCAGGTGAGCGGGTCGAGAATCTGCTCGCCTGGGTGGCGACCGGCGACCAGCAGGCTTCGACCGGCTTTACGGTCGCGTGGCCGGGCCGGTTTACGGCCTAGTCCTGCACGTCCTCCGCGATTCGGCGCAGTCCGAGGAAGTTTGCCAGGAGGTCCATGTGGCAGAACGCCCCGCGGTTCGATGAGAACCGGGGCACCACCATGACCTGGGTGATGACGCTTGCGCATCGGCGCGCGGTTGATCGCGTGCGTACTGCGCGGGTGACGACCACATGCGATGCGGCCTATGCCGTGCGCAACATGTGCATTGAGTTCGATTCGGTCGCAGCCGAAGTGGAACTGCGACTGAAGGGCGAGGCTGTTCGGGCCGCGCTCTCGGTACTGACCCCCCGGCAGCGCGAGGCGATAACGCTGGCGTACTTCGGTGGACTCACCTACCGCCAGGTGGCCGAGCGCCTTGATGAGCCCGCCGGCACGATCAAGACGCGGATCCGCGACGGGCTGCTCCGGCTCCGGGATTCCCCGCTGGCGGCCACCTGAGCCGGCGACCGCACCCGCGGTCCAACTCGGCCCGATGCGGCCGGTGCCCGCCCTCGCATCGTGACGTGCGATGTCACATCGCGGGTTCGACCCCGCCCGGATGGCCCGTCTGCCCCTTCCTAGTGGTCCGTCTGCGAATTGATCTGGTTGAGGACCTCACGCCCGCGACGGACCTTGGCGATGATCTCCTCCGCGGTCGCCTTCCAGATGAAGGGCTTCGGGTCGGTGTTCCAGTGCTCGGCCC
>NZ_JACDFE010000344.1 GCF_013815995.1 Sporichthya sp. | reverse complement strand
AGACCGAGCACCGGCCGCAGGCCCCGGCGTGCGGGTCGTCGAGGGCCTCGGTGAGGACGTCCATCAGGCAGCGCGCGCCCTGGGCGTAGGTGCGCATCAGGTCGGCCTCGGACCGGCGGGCCGCGACGATCCGGTCGTACTTCTCGGCGTCGTAGATCCAGCCCGCACCCGTGCTGCGCCAGCCGCCGCCGACCCGCTCGACCGCGCCGTCGACGTGCATCGTCTTCAGCAGCGCCTCCAGGCGACCGCGGCGCAGCCCGGTCTCGGCCTCGATCGCGGGCACCGACATCGCGGCGCCGGGACCCTCTGCCTCGGCGAGCGCATCGAGCAGTCCCAGTACCTGTCGCGCGGCCTGCGGGTCCGGGATGGTCGCGGTCGCGAAGTAGTCCCAGATCCGGGGGTCGGACTCCGCGGCCGGCAGCAGCACCCCGACCGCGCCCTGGGCGGCGAGTTCCGGCGGCAGTGCGCGTCCCGCGCGGCCGACCTGTTGGTAGTACGCGACCGGGGAGTCCGGTGACCCGACATGGACGCAGAAGCCGAGGTCGGGCTTGTCGTAGCCCATGCCCAGCGCCGAGGTCGCGACCACCGCCTTCACCTCGTTGGCTCGCAGCGCGGCCTCGATCTGCGCGCGTTCCTCCGGCGGCGTCTGCCCGGTGTAGGCCGCGACGCGGTGACCCTGGCCGCGCAGAAACTCCGCCAGCGAGGTCGCGTTGTCGACGGTGAGTGCATAGACGATCCCGGACCCGGGGAGGGTCGCCAGCGCCTCGGAGACCCAGGCGAACCGCTCGACGCCGCCGAGGCCGGGTACCACCGAAAGCTTGAGGGTCGCCCGGGCCAGCGGCCCGCGCAGCACCAGGGTGTCCGGACCGAGCTGGGCCGCGACGTCCTCGGTGACCCGGGCGTTCGCCGTCGCGGTGGTCGCGAGGACCGGGGCGCTCTCGGCGAGCTGGGCGAGCAGCCGGGTGAGGCGTTGGTAGTCGGGGCGGAAGTCGAAGCCCCAGTCGGAGATGCAGTGCGCCTCATCGACGACCAGCAGGCCGGCGCCGGCCAGCAGCGGCAGCGCCTTGTCGGCGAAGCGTGGGTTGGCCAGCCGCTCCGGCGAGACCAGCAGGACATCGACCGCGCCGGCCTCGAGCGCGTCGAAGACCTCCTGCCAGTCGTCGACGTTCGCGGAGTTCACCGTCGCCGCCCGCAGACCCGCCCGTTCGGCCGCGGTGACCTGGTCGCGCATCAGGGCCAGCAGCGGGGAGATCACCAGCGTCGGGCCCCGGCCCTGCGCGCGCAGCGCGGACGCGGCCGCCCAGTACACCGCCGACTTGCCCCACCCGGTCGCCTGGACCAGCAGCACCCGCTGCCCGCCGAGCAACGCGTCGACCGCCGCGACCTGATCGGCCCGTGGCACCGCGTCCGGCCCGGACAGCTTGGCCAGGACCTGCGCCAGGGCCTGTTCGCCTGCAGTCATCGCCGCACCCCCTCGTCGCGGCTCACTGTGTCAGCCGCCGGAGACAGCGCCGCAGGCCATGGGGACGAACGCATCCTCTGCGGCGTGCCGCGCCCATCGACGACGCGGGACAGGCGCGCCGCGCGACAGAAGTTGAGTCAGGAGTAGCGGACGGCGCGGACTCTGGCCTTCGCGGCCTCGACGTCGCGGTCCTTCGGCGGCGCCGAGGTGGTCAGCTCGTCGAGCAGCTGTTCCGAGACCGCGGTGATCGCCGCGACCGCGCGGTCGAACGCCTCGGCGTTGACCGCCGACGGTTTGGCCGACCCACTGATCTTGCGCACGTACTGCAGCGCGGCGGCGTGGATCTCGTCCCGCGTCGCGGGCGGGGCGAAGTTGTGGAGGGTCCGAATGTTGCGGCACATGCCCATCACTGTATGGACGGGGGCAGCCTGAGCAACACACCGGCGAATGTGACTCACGAACCCGGACAAAAGCCCCAACCCCGGGACGAACGCTCCGATGCGTGCTTCAGTGGATCTAGATCGGGTACACCGTCATGACGCCCACAGGTGGGCGACGCCGGGGGGCGTACGGGGCGACGGAGGGGATCTGCGCATGAACGCGCAACGAGGATTGCGGCTGCCCAGACGCGGCCGGGTGTTTGTCGCGGGGGTCGCACTGCTGGCCCTCGCGGGGTGCAACGGCGGCGTCGCCGGGCTCAACGCTCAGGCGACGGCGCTCCTGCACGAGCGGGTCGCGGCGGTCCGCGCGGCGGCCGACACCGAGGACCGAGACGCGGCTATCGCTGCCGTCGATGCGTTCAAGGCCGAGATTCAGCGGCTGGTCGAGGCCGGCGATCTGACGGATAGTCAGGCCGCGAGCCTGCTGGCGCATGCCGACGCGATCGCCGCCGACGTCCTGTCCGAGGTTCTCCTGCCGACTCCGACGCCGGAGCCGACCGCGACGCCGGAGCCGACGCCCACCCCGGTGTCCACGCCGTCCCCGGAGCAGGTTCAGGTGCTCCAGCAGGAGACGGCCGAGCGGCTCACCGAGATGTTGCGCGAGCGGCTGACCGAGTACGTCAAGCAGCAGATGGAAGAACGCGAAGCCGAGGAGAGGGCGGCGGAGCAGGCCGCGCAGGCGCAGGAGAAGGCCGAGCGCAAGAAGGCCCGGGAAGCCAAGCGCGACCGGAACCACGGGGGTCACGATGAGAATTGATCACCTCGGCGGCACGCTTGCCGACCGCCTGCGCACCGGTCCGCTGGAGCGGCTCGAGTTGGAGCGGCTCGCCCAGGACCTGCTCGGCATGCTGGCCTCGCTGCACGCGGACGGCACGCTGCACTGCGACCTCAACCCGGTCAGCGTCCGGCTCGACAACGACGGCCGGCTGCACAGCTCCAAGATCGGTGCCCAGCGTGGGCCCGGGCGGGTCCACCCCGAGGGGCCGATCGGCTCGCCGAACTACCTGGCGCCTGAGGTCAGGGCGGGTGGCGTCTCCGACGTGGCCGCGGACCTGTTCGCGTGCGGGGTCCTGCTGGGCGATGCCGCAGGCCCGGACGCTTCCGCGCCCGTGCTGGTCCTGATCGGCATGCTCACCGCGTCCGACCCGGACATGCGCCCGGCGTCGGCCGGCGAAGCACTCGCGCTGCTCGGCGCCACCGCGACCCCTGCGGCGTCGACCGCGGTGGTGCCGTCGCC
>NZ_JACDFE010000343.1 GCF_013815995.1 Sporichthya sp. | reverse complement strand
GCGTTCCACCGCGCCGGCGAAGCGGCCGAACCCCGCCACCGGGTGTCCGCGCCGCGGGTCGGCCAGCACGGCGTCGGCCAGCACACCGAGCGCCAGCCCGGCCGCTCGCGCTCTTCCGGCCACGCCTCACCTCGCCTGAGATCCGACCTCGACGTCCGAGGGCTCGGCGACGCTACCCGACCCGACGGCCTCGCCCCGAGGCCGCGCCGCGCGACAGGCCAGGGCAGCCACCGCGGCGATCACCACCATCCAGATCCCGTGCCGTACCCAGATCTCCGCGCCGGCGCCCTCCTGGTACGGCGGCAGGAACACCTTCCAGCCGTCGTAGAGCGGGTCGTCGACCTTGTCGAAGCCGAATACCCAGGTGATCCTGCGGTCCCAGCCGTCGATCAGCAGCGCCCCCATCGCGACCACCCCGACGAAGCCCAGCGCCGCGCCGCTGACCAGGACGCCGGGCGGCGCGGTCTGCAGCCACCAGGCGATCACCACCAGCAGCAGCGGCAGGATCACCACGAGCTGGCGACCGGGCGACCAGAACCCGCTCATGGTGAGCGCGACGAAGGTGGCGACGAACCACCCGGCGGCCGCGGGCAGGATCAGCCCGGCCCACCCGCGCGGCCGGGCCGCGAGCAGTGCCGCCACCGCCGGGATCACCAGCAGGTAGGCCGGCTGCCAGGCCGCGATCCCCCAGTTCCGGTCGATCAGCAGCGCGGCCAACCGGTCGCTGCGGCCGAGATAGTTCGGGTCGGTCCCGACCACCGCAAACTCTCCGGGCTCCTGGAAGAAGTCGCCGGAGGCGTAGACGGTCCAGCCGTCCCAGATCAGCTGGTGCACCACGAGGTAGGCCACGCCCATCCCCGCGAAGACCGTCAGCAGGGTGAACACCGCGAGCCGGCCGCGGGAGCGCCACAGCCGGTAGAGGCCGACCAGCGCTAGCGTGACCGCCGCCGGGGCGTACTTGACGCTCAGCCAGGGCAGGGCCACCACCGCGAGGACGAAGGCAATACGAGCACGCCACGTCCAGGAGCCGGTCAGCGCGGCCACCGCGACCAGGGTGGCCAACGCGGCCGGCATCTCCGGGTAGACCTGCTGGGCGTAGATCCCCAACGGCGGGGAGGCGAACGCGACGGACACCACGGCGGTCGCCAGGGCGGGCCGCACCCCGAAGCGGCGCACAGCGACCCAGACCGTGAGTGCCGCGGCCAGGCCGGCGATCACGCAGAGGGTCGCCTTGGCGCCCTCGAAGCCCCACAGCCCCATCGGCGCGGCGATCAGGATCGGCAGCAGCGGGTCGTGCGGACTGATTGCGCTGCCGTCGGCCTTGGGCTGGGTCTGCACCGGCAGATTGCGGTCGTGGAAAGCCCGCCACCGCCGGTCGTAGAGCTCGTCCGAGATGTCGAGGTCGCCGTCCTCGGCCAGGGACAGCGCCGTGAGCAGGTACTGCGGCTCGTCGACCGCGGCCCGGCCGCCGATCGTGGCGCGCACGTCGATCCCCAGCACCCCGACGACCAGGGCGACCAGGAACGCCGCGATCATTCCCGCGGCCACCGCTCGACGCGGTGCTCGGTTCACGCAGAGACCCGACCCGACTGCGGCAGGACCGCCGCGATCTGACGGGCCACCACATCGGTCAGGTCCGTCACCGGCACGAACCCGACCAGGCTCGCCAACCGGCGGGTGTCGGCCCGGGTGTCGGCGACCTCCTCCGGTCCGGCCGGCTCCACCCGGGTGCGGACCTCGACGTTCAAACCGGTCGCGATGGCCTCGACCATCGCGTCGAGGCGGACCGGGACGCCGGTGCCGACGTTGACCGCACCGGGCTCGTCGGCGTCGAGCAGGGCAACCAGGGCCCGGGCGGCGTCGCGGACGTCGGTGATGTCGCGGGTGCGCTCCGGTCCGCCGAGGATGCGCAGCGGACGGCCGGCCTGGGCGGCCTCGATCCAGGACGCGAGCGCCATGTCCGAGCGCTGACCCTCACCGGCGACGGTGAACGGCCGCGCGATCACGACCCGGCCGCCGGCCTCGTTGTGGTCCCGGCACAGCGCCTCGGCCAGCGCCTTGCTCGCGGCGTAGCCGCCGCGCGGGTTCAGCTGATCGGTCTCGACGCAGGCCCGGCCGCCGACCGAACCGCCGTAGATCGAGGACGAGGTCGCGACGACCACGGTGGTGCGGCGGCCGGCGGAGCCGAGCACGGCGGCGGTCGCGAGCACGTTGTCCCGGTGCCGGTACCAGCCGACATCGGCGCGGAGGTCGCGCACGCCGGGACAACCGGCGAGGTGGATGACCCCGCTCGCCTCGCGGATCGCGGCGGCGGCGATCCCGTCGGGGCCGAGCAGGTCCGCGTGCAGCTCGGTGTGGCCGGGGACGCCGGAGGGGCCCTGTCCCTTGGGCCTGCCGCCGCGGCGGTCGATGCCGATGACCTCACGTCCGGCGGCGAGCAGGCGCGCCACGACGGCCTGGCCGAGAAAGCCGGCCGACCCGGTGACCACGACTGCCATGCTCACCTCCAGTAACGTCCCGTCTGCGCAGGCAAGGCTAACCTGACCTTTCCCAAGAAAGGTGCATGCGCGAGTTAGCGACAGGAGCGATTCAGTGCGGAAGGCACGCACGGCAGCCGGCGTCGTCGTGCTCGCGCTGTCCGTGGTCTACCTGGCCCGGGTGGTCGACGGTCCGGTGCTGCGGGAGACCGCGAAGGCCCTGGCCGGCTCCCCCGGCGGGCTCGCCCTCGCGCTGGTCTGTTACGCCCTCGCCTTCGCCTTGCGCAGCTGGGCCTGGACGCGCGCCCTGCCCGGCCTGACCGCCGGCCAGTCCTGGGCCGCGTTGCACGTCTCGCTGCTAGGCAACCACGTGCTGCCGTTCCGGCTCGGAGAGGTCCTGCGCGTCACCTCGGTGCTGCGCCGCACCGACCTGGGCGCGGAACCGGTGACCGCGACGACGGTGACGCTGAGGTTGGCCGACCTGCTCTCGGTGGCGGTGCTGGCGCTGGTCGCCGTGCCGGGGCTGGCGGCGGAACTGATCGGCGCCTGGGCCTGGATCCTCGCGGTCGCGCTGGCCGTGGCCGCGCTCCCGGTGCTGGCCTGGGTGCGGGGCGTGGCCCTGCGCAGCGGCGGCGTGCGGATGCCGGCCGCCACCATCGTGGTCACCGCCTTCCTGGCC
>NZ_JACDFE010000176.1 GCF_013815995.1 Sporichthya sp. | reverse complement strand
CCCGGCATCGGAGTGACAGATCAACTGATCTTCCGTCACTTTGTGGCCTTCGCGGTCCCGCGACCACAGCGCCATCCGCAGCGGGATCATCACCAGGTCGGTGTCTTTGGCGGTGGCGGCGTGCCAGGCCACGATCTTCTGAGCGAAGACGTCGACGATGAACGCGACGTAGACGAACCCGAGCCAGGTCCGGCAGTAGGTGAAGTCGGCAACCCAGGTGCGGTTCGGGGCGGGCGCGGTGAAGTCCCGGTCCAGCAGGTCCCCGGCCCGGCGCCCGTCCTTGGCCGGGATCGTGGTCCGGATGCCCTTAGCCCGGCGGACCCCCTGCAGACCAAGGGATCTCATCGCGCGGTCGACGCTGCCCGGCGAGGCGGCCGGCATCGACCGGCGGACCAGGCGAGTCATCTTCCGCCGCCCGTACAGCCCCTCCGGGGCGAGCTGGCGCACGCCGTCATGGTCGACGATCCAGGCCCAGCCGCGGACCTTGTCCAGCACCAGGGCGTCGGTGACCGTTCGCTCGGCCACCACCTGCCCGGGCCGGGCCCAGGCCCGGTAGGTCCGCGCGGCGATCTGACAGCCCTGCTCACGCAGAACCCGGCAGACCGACTCGACCGCGTGGCCCTCGGCGCGCATCTCGTCGATGAACGCGCCGATCAGCGCGTGCGGGGGTCGAGTGCCCCCGCGAAGAAAATCGAAGCCCGGCGCAGGATTTCGTTGTCCTCCTCCAGGCGGCGGACCTTCACCTTCAGCTCCCGGATCTCGGCCAGCTCCTCACTGGTCGCGGCCTGGCGGTGCCCGCTGTCGATCTGGGCCTGGCGCACCCAGCGGCGGACGGACTCCTTACCCACGCCTTCCCTGCGGGCGACTGCATCGACCGCCGCCATCAGCGATGGGTCTCCGGCAGGTGCTCGAGCACCTGCCGCACACAACGTTCCTTGAGCTTGTCGTCGATCCTCTTCGGCATGGTTCGCATCCTTCCAACTCAAAAGGATGCGGCATCAAACCTGGGGCGCTTCAGGGTGTTGCCGCCGGTTCGGGCGTCGCGGTCGGTTCGGGGGCCACGGCGGACGTCGCGCCGGTGTTGGCCGGATGTCCGACGGGTCAAGGCGTCCACCCAGAACCAGCCGTAGCGGGCCGCTGGGAACAGCAGGTCAGGTCTGGCGGATCGCCTTGATCAGGTCGGCGCCAATGGCCGGGGCCTTCGCGATGCGGGTGTCGGCCAGGAACACCAGGGCGACGCGCTTGCCGTCGCGGACGGCGATCACCAGGTACTGGTTGGGGTCGGCGTCCACGCCCTGTTCCTGGCGCAGCGCGGAGACCTGCTCCGGGGTCCGGGTCACGCCCCGGAAGCCGAGGGCGACCGGGCCCCTCGGGTCAGCGCCGGCGGCCGGGCACGCGCGGATCTGGCGATCGAGGGCGCCGAGGAAGCCGTCGGGGCTCGCAGCGTCGGCGAACTCCAGGACCAACGCGACGCCGGGCTGCCCGGACGGGCCGGCGTAGGTGCGCTCGAGCGCGTACTGCGGTCGGGGGAGGGCGATGTTCACCGCGGCCTCGGGGCAACCGATCGGGACCAGACCATCCATAAGTTCCGCGACGTCCCGCGCCTGGGTGGACGGGGCGTCCGGGTCGGTCTCGTCCTCGTGCCCGGCCCCGGGATCGGCCCGTTCGGACCAGCCCTCCCCGAGGATGGCCGGCGCCGGCATCTGAGCACCCGTCAGAGGACCGGCGGTCTGCGGCACGGCAGTCTCGGCCAGAACGGGCTCGGAGCGGGCGGCCGCGTCCGGCGACGCGTCGTCGGAGGAGTCGTTACACCCGCTCAGGACCACGGCCGCCAGGAGGGCGGCGCTCAGGACGCGGGTTCGGCGACTCATCTGCTTACCTGCCGTTGCTCGAGAAGTGCTGGTAGTCCGGGTGGCTCCAGCGGGCACCCCAGAACCAACGCCGGGAGGCGAACTCCTTCGGGATCGGGCCGCTCCTGATCAGCATGCCCTTGCGCAGGTTCGACCGGTTCAGGTACGTCCGCGAGGTGGCCGGGTAGACCCGGCTGCCGGTCACGTACGGGTTCTCCTTGGTGTTCACGTCGACAGCGTTCCCGTAGGAGTGCTGGGACAACCGGCTGGGGTTGCCCGTGACGTGGCGGCAGTTGAACGCCGAGGTGTTGTCCTTCTCCATCGATGTGACGTCCGAGCCGCGGTAGCGGTCCACCGGGCGCATCAGGCGGATCGGGAAGCGGTCCGCCAGGGCCCGCTTGAACACCGCGGTCACGTCGTCGACGGCCGAGGTGCGCACCACGATCTCGCCGCGGTGCATCTTCTTGTCGAAGCCGAGGTGGGTCAGGGTGAGCTTGCGCAGCCCGGACGGGCCGACCGGGCAGCCCGGGCGGTAGGTGTACGGCAGGTCGGACCGGCTGAGCCTGGAGACCTTGAGGTCGAGCGGGACGGCGGCTGCGGCGCTGGCTGCGACGGGGTTCTGCGCGGTGTCCTGGTCGGTCGTCTGCTGCGCCTGGAAGGTCGGCTCCGCGGGTTGGACCGAGGGTGCGGGCGTGGGCTCAGGAGTGGCTGCCGGGGTCGCCTCGGGGGTGGCCTCAGGCGTCGCTTCCGGGGTGGCCTCAGGAGTCGCCTCCGGGCTCGCGCTGATCGGCGTCGGTTCCGGGCTCTCGGCGTAGCTGCCGGTGGCAGAGGCCAGCAGCACCACGGCGGTGCCGAGCACGATCGTGCTCAGGCGGCGTCGCGACGTCATGATCCCCCCAGACCGAAACGATCTTCCCCCGCTCAAAAGTCTAGGGACGGGGGACGGAGGAGATCTGGGATTCGCGGGACCTGGGTGATTTGTCGCGGCCTTTCAGCAACGCCACGAAGCGACTATTCGGCCATACCGACCGAGAACGCCGCCTCCAGGTCGTGCCGGGAGTAGGTGCGGAACGCGATGTGTGTCTCGGTGGACAACACGCCCGGGGTCTTGTTCAGCCGGCCGGGGATCACCTCGGCAAGGTCGTCGTGACGCTGTACCCGCACCATCGCGACCAGGTCGTACTCGCCGGTGATCGAGTAGACCTCGCTGACCCCGTCGAGCTGCGCGATTGCCTCGCCGACCTCGGGGATGTTCCCCATGTCCGCCTTGATGAGCACGATCGCGGTGATCACTGGAGTCCTCTCGGGGTTCGGCGAGCGAAGCCTATTAGTGCCGGCGTTTGGTGCGTGGGCGTTCCTCCGGGGTCTGGCGCTTCTCCCCGATGAACATCACGGTCAGCACGAACCCGACCGCGAACCCGACGACATGGGCGACGTAGGCCACGGAGCCCTCGCCGAGACCACCGCCCTGGGCGTAGAGGGCCTGGAGGCCGAACCAGGACGCGAGGACGAACCAGGCCGGCATCGGCAGCGGGATGAAGAACAGGAAGGGCACCAGCGCGACGATTCGGGCCTTGGGATAGAGCCACAGATAGGCGCCCAGCACGCCGGCGATCGCCCCGGAGGCCCCGACCAGCGGGGTGACCGAGTTCGGATCGGTGAACGCGAAGGCGTAGGTCGCCGTGTACCCGCAGAGCAGATAGAACAGCGCGAACCGGAACCGGCCGAAGCGGTCCTCGACGTTGTTGCCGAAGATGAACAGGAACAGCATGTTGCCCAGCAGGTGCAGCAGGCCGCCGTGCAGGAACATCGAGCTCAGCGCGGACAGCGCGGGGACCTTGTCGAAGTCCGCCGCCGGGCAGCGGATCACGCCGACCTCGGTGCGGCTGCCGGGTTCGGCCTCGTCCACGTCGCCGTTGATGACCAGGTCGACCGGCTCGTGGGGCAGCTGGTGGTTCTCGGTCAGCTCCTTGGGAATCGCCGACCACTGCTGGACAAAGGCGTCGGTCTTGCATTCGTCGGGGACGCCCGCGGGCAGGCCCTGGTCGCCCAGGGACGGACCGAAGAAGTAGATGGCGACGTTGAGGATGAGGATCGCGTAGGTCACGACGGGGAACCGCTTGGTCGGGTTCTTGTCGTGGATCGGGATCACCACGCAGTGATCATTGCGTAGCGGCCTGGGGGGCCGGTCAGCCGGTCGGCCGGGCGCCGGGGAGGAGCTACTCGCTCAGCAGCACGGCTCCGCCGACGCTGACCGCGTCGCCGATCTGGCCCGGCATGTCGGGAGTCGCGGAGTGGCCGTTCGCGGCGGCGGCGATCCCCATCGCAGTGGCCAGGAACAGCGCCGCGGCGGCCATCCGCCGTCGCCGGGTCGTCATGCCTGAGGTATCGGCCGCGGGTATGCGGATCTTGAAGATCACGTCGTCACGGTTTCGCTACGGCTGGACATCGCGGCCAGGTTACCGCCGACGGGGGAGCCGGCCGCGCGGCCGGTCGTCCTCGCGGCTGGTGTCCCGGTGGGCGTCGGCCGCCGCGAGCCAGGCATGCCAACGGCCGGCGCCGTGTAGTGGCGAACTCCACTCGCCCTCCAGAGCCACCAGTCGGGTGCCGGGTTGCTCCAGCCAGCGCAGGATCGTCTCGGTTTCCTCCGCGCTGGCCGCCGGCAACGGTCCGGTGCCGGGCAGCACGGTGGCCGCGGTGGCCTGCGCGGCTGCGACCGCGCCGAGGACAGCCCGGGCGTGGGGGGCGACGGTGGCCGCGGCCAGCCGCCCGTGCCGGACCACCGCGATGTCCCAGCCGCCGTCGCGGGCCGGTCGGGCCGCGACGAGTTCGGGGCAGCGGGTCAGCCCGCGCAGGCGCTGCATCCGCGCCGCGGTGCGCGCGAACGCGGCCAGGCGGTCCCGATGACGGGCGGCGTCCTCGTAGCGGCCTTCCGCGGAGAGCGCCTCGATGCGCGCCCGCAGCCGGGTCACCAGCTCGCGGGCGTCGGACTCCATCGCGGTCCGGACGCCGTCGGCGTGCTCGGCGTACTCCGCCGGGGACTCCCGGCCCTCGCACGGTGCGTTGCAACGGCCCATCTCGGCCAGCACGCACGCCGGCACGGTGCGCCGGAGCGAGAGCGGCTGGCGGCACTGCCGGATCCGGAACGCCTCGTGCGCCGCGGTCATCGCCTCCTCGGCGACGCGGGCGCTGCCGAACGGCCCGAGGTGCGCCTCGTCCGGGCGCACCTGGCGGACCACCGACAGGCGGGGGAAGGTCTCCTCGGTGAGCTTGAGCCAGACCATCCGCTCCGGGAACCGCGAGCGGCGGTTGTAGCGCGGCTTGTGCTCGGCGATCAGGCGCAGCTCGCGGACCGAGGCCTCCAGCTTGTGCGCGCACACGATCGGGACCACCCGCTCGGCCAGCCCGACCATCTCGGCCATCCGGGTTCGAAGCTCCGAGGCCGTGAAGTAGGTCCGCACCCGGTCCCGGATGTTGCCGGAGGTGCCGACGTAGAGCACTTCGCCGCGGGCGTCCTCGAACCGGTAGACCCCGGGCTCGGTCGGCAGGCCGGCGGCCAGGTAGCGCTTGCGGCGCTGCTCCGGGCGAACCTTGGCGGAGTAGCCGAGCAGCTCCTCCAACGTCGTGATGCCCATCGGCCCGAGGCGCTCCAACAGCCCGTGCAGGACGTCGACGGTGGCCCGCGCGTCGGACAGCGCTCGGTGGTTCGGCGTGGTGGGGGAGCCGAACAGCGGCGCCAGGGTGCCGAGCTTGCAGTTGGGTGCCTCGTCGCGGGTGACCACGCCCCTGGCGAGTTTGACGGTGTCGACGGCGGCGAACCCGGGCCAGGCCCGGCCCGTGGCCGCGCAGGCGGCCTTGAGGAAGCCGACGTCGAAAGGGGCGTTGTGCGCGACCAGCACCGAGCCGGCGGCAAACTCCAGGAACGCCGGCAGCGCGGACTCGATCCGCGGCGCGGAGGCGACCATCCCGTCGGTGATGCCGGTCATCACCTGGATGAAGGCCGGGATCGGGTTGCCGGGGTTCACCAGGGTCTGGAACTCACCGAGACGGCGCCCGGCGCGCACCTTGACCGCGCCGATCTCGGTGATGCCGTCGGCCGGCGTGCCGCCGGTGGTTTCGAGGTCGACCACGACGAAGGTGACGTCCCGCAGCGGGGTGCCGAGCTCCTCGAAGGTGCCCTGGACCGCGCGGAGCTGCCCAGGCAGCGCTCCGGCCAGCTGTCCGGGCAGTTGTCCGGGCATCGACGCAGGGGGAACCCCGGGCAGGGAGGCCGGGAACTCCGGGGCGACCGTCATGTCTTGGGACGGTAGGTGCGCCCACTGACAGCAAGGGCGAGGCGCGCCGCCGTGTTACGGGTGTGACGGGGGGTGTTGCGCATGCGGGAGCAGGGTGCGGAATCGGTCAAGATGACGGACTGTCAGAGGCCCCACCTAACGTCGCTCTCGACGACATGGCTTGCGACGGGGAGGGCCCCGATGATCATCGATTGCGACACCTGTGTGATGCGAGATCTGGCGTGCGGGGACTGCGTGGTCTCGGTGCTGCTCGGTCCGCCGGGGGCGATGAGCGCCGGCTTCGATTCCGAGGAGCGGGCCGCGCTGGAGGTGCTGGCCGACTGCGGCCTGGTCCCGCCGCTGCGCCTTGTGCCAAAAAGCGCCTGACCGACCTCGGCGGCCCGTGGCTCGGCCTGGATCGGCATCCTCCGGACCACGCGATGACCACCTGGCGAGACAAATGCCGCGCCACGCCCGGCCCTCGCCGATGCGTCATTTTTTGCGAGGAATGCCACAGCGTTCGGTCACGGCGGGTGAACACAGCGTGTAGTCCATCCGACGGACGCTGGGGAACTCGGTTAGTTCGGACACCGGCAGTGACCCAAGACAAGGTCAAGGGGCCACGAAAAGGAGTCGGTCTCGGTCGACCGACCTCCGGACCCTCGTTATGTTTCCTACATCTGGTGAGTCCTCCGACACCGCCCCGCCGGGGTGGGGGTGCCCACCACCGCCGAGTTCGGAACTGAAGCGTCCGCCCCACCGCGGCCGCCACGGACCGAAGCCGGGGACCCACCTCCACTGGGGTGAGTCGGTGCAAGCCGCAGGTAGTGGGCTCGCACCGTAGGGCCGCTGCTAGGCCCGAACCCGACAGCTAACCCGGTAGGCGGACAGCAGAAGGAGCCCCGCCCGAGTGCCCCACCTCCGTGCAGCCCGCCCTGCCCGCGGTCTGGTCGCCGTGTGTGCCGCGTTCGCTCTCGCCGTGAGCGTTCAGGGCTCAGTCAGCGCCGCGCCCCGACTCGACGTCGATGAGGCCCGGCGGCAGGTCGAGGCGCTCTACCACAAGGCAGAGCAAGCCACGGAGCGCTACAACGAGGCCCGGATGGCCCTGCAGGACGCGGAGCGCAAGTTCGGCCGCGCGCAGAAGCTCGCCTCCGCCCAGCAGTCCACCGTCAGCGAGCTGCAGAAGACCGTCGGCGCCTTCGCCGCCAACGCCTACCGCAGCGGCGGTATGGACCAGACCCTTCAGCTGGTCTTCTCCGACGACCCCGAGGCCTTCATCGCCAAGGCCGCCAGCCTGGACGCGCTGTCCTCCCGCGAGGCCGGCGCGCTGCGCAAGGTCGTCGAGGCCCGCCGCGAGCTCCAGGCCAACCAGACCGCCGCCGCCCAGCAGCTCGCCGTCGTCGAGGCGCAGCGCAAGGCGCTCGCAGGCGAGAAGTCCGAGGTCGAGAAGAACCTGCGGGCCGCCCGCGAGGTACTCAACCGCCTCCAGGCCAAGGACCGCGGCCAGCTCAACCGCGCCTCCCGTGGCGACGACCGCGACCTGCTCAAGAACCTGCCGCTGCCCAACCCGCGCGCGGCCAAGGCCATCGAGTACGCGCTCGGCCAGCTCGGCGACCGCTACGTGTGGGGTGCCGATGGCCCGGACGGCTTCGACTGCTCCGGTCTTACCATGGCTGCGTGGGGCAAAGCCGGCGTCTCGCTGCCGCACTCCTCGGCGCAGCAGTACTCCTCGGGCGACAAGATTCCGCGCTCGGAACTGCAGCCGGGTGACCTGGTGTACTTCTACTCGCCCATCAGCCACGTGGGCATGTACCTCGGTAACGGCCGCATGGTCCACGCGCCCAACCCGAGCCGCCGGGTCGAGATTGCCCCCATCGCGCAGATGCCTTACACCGGGGCCACCCGCCCGTAGTCCGGAGACGCTGCGGATGATCTTGCGGAGCGTCGCGGTCTTCGTCTGACCGTCCCAGCTCCCTCACCGTACGATTCCCGCAATGTCCGCTTCCCAGATCCCGCCGTGGCCGGGGAAGACGCCGGACAAGGTCCGGCCCTTCCGCCGGCGCGGCAGCCTGGTCGCCGGCGTGGTGGTCTCGCTGATCGCGGCCGCGGTCGCCGTCGGGTTCGCCACCCGCGATGGGGGTCCGTTCAAGGACGCCTTCGGCGACGACGGTCCGGGCAAGCCCGGGGTCGTCGAGCAGGGCGGGGTCGCCCGCGGCGGGGTGGCGGGCCAGGAGGACACTGTCGCCGATCTGCTGCAGCGGCGGGCGAGCGCCCTGGTGGCCAAGGACCGGTCCGAGTTCCTGGCCACTGTCGATCCGCAAGACGCCGAGCTGCGCCAGGACCAGGCCCGCTGGTTCGACAACCTGACCGAGGTGCCGCTGGCGGCCTGGACCTACCGGATGGCTCCGCGCGAGGACGCCCGGCTCCCGGCCGCCGCCGTCGCCGAGGCCGTCACCGCCGGCCTCGACAGCTTCGGCTCGTTCGTCGACGTCGCGCTGCGGATTACCGGCTACGACAACGCCGACTCCACCCACGACGAGGTCTACGTCTTCACCCCGCGGGAGGGCCGCTGGTACGTCAGCGGGCGCTGGGTCGCCCCCGGCCGCGGCAACCAGCAACTCTGGGACGTGGGCAAGGTCAACGCGCTGCGCAGCGACCATGCCCTGGTGCTCGGTCTGCCCGAGGACGACGAGCTCGAGCCGATCGCGGACGAGGTCGACGCCTCGGTACTGCGGGTCGACGAGGTCTGGGGCAAGGCCTGGCCGCGCAAGGTGCTGGTGCTGGTCACCCGCACCGAGGACGAGATGGCGGACCTGCTCGGCGGCAAGGCCTCGGCCTACGCGCAGTTGGCCGCGATCACCCGGGGCGAGCTCGGGGTGGCCGAGGAGACCGCCGCGGCGGAGCGCGTCGTGATCAACCCCCGGGCCTACGCGGACCTCTCCGAGGTGGGCAAGCGGGTGATCATGACCCACGAGGTCACCCACGTCGCGGTCCGCTCGGCGACCCAGGAGTGGACGCCGATGTGGCTGGCCGAGGGCTTCGCCGACTACATCGGTTACCAGGGCAGCGGACTGGCGGTCCGCTTCATCGCCCAGGAGTTGGTCGAGGACCTGCGGGGCGGCATGGAGATCACCGCGCTGCCCTCCGACGCCGACTTCAAGACCACCAACGCGCGGTTGCCGCAGGCGTACGAGATGGCCTGGCTGGCCTGCTCGATGATCGCCGAGGAGCACGGGGAGGCCAAGTTGCTGGCCTTCGTCCGCCAGGCCGGCGCGCCCGGCGGCAGCGCGGCTTCGGTGGAGAGGGCCTTCGCCGCCGTGCTCGGCACGACGCTTGCCCAGTTCACCGCGGACTGGCGCGAATACCTAGACGAGACGCTGTCCTGACAGATCGTCAGGAACCGGAGTCCGGCCGGCACCGATCGCCGCGCGGCGAGGCGGACCCGCGCCGGCCGGCGCTGGTCGCGCTCGGTGTGCTCGCCGTCGCACTGCTGATCGTGATCGTCACGACCACGCCGTGGGAGACGCTGCCGACGCCGCCCGGCGGCGGGGTCGCCCCGGACGCGGCGCGGGACTTCGCCCGGGCGGACATCGCGCTGGAGGACCGCTACCACCGGTGGCTCTGGCCTGCGGTGCTCGGCGCGACCGCCCTGACCTTGCTCGCCACGTTGCTCCTCGGCTTCACCGCGGCCGGCGCTCGCGTGGTGCGCGCGGTGGCCCGCCCACTCGGCGGCGGCGCGGCGGCCCAGCTCGTGC
>NZ_JACDFE010000175.1 GCF_013815995.1 Sporichthya sp. | reverse complement strand
CCCCCCCCCCCCACGGCCCCCGGAAAATCGATCCGGTCTAGACGTAGCGCTCGAGGATCGAGGACTCGGCCAGCCGGGACAGGCCCTCGCGCACGGACCGGGCCCGCGATTCCCCGACGCCCTCGACCCGTTGCAGGTCGTCGATGCTGGCCGCCAGCAGCTTCTGCAGGCCACCGAAGTGCTCCACCAGCCGGTCGATGACGGCGGCCGGCAGCCTCGGCACCTTGGCCAGCAGGCGGTACCCGCGCGGGCTCACGGCCGAATCGAGGGCTTCCACCGTGCCGGGCTGTCCGAGGGCCTTGGCGACCGTGGGCAGGTCGAGCAGGTCGGTGGCCGTCAACGAGTTCAACGCCTCCAGGGCGTTCTCCCCGGTGTACGGGTTCTTGCCGGTCTGCTGCGGCAGGTAGTCCCGCGTGACCTGCTCGCGGTCCGGCTCGACGCCGGCGATCAGCTCGTCCAGCTGGAGCGCGAGCAGCCGCCCGTCGGTGCCGAGCTCGACGACGTAGCCCTCGATCTCCCGGGCGATCCGGCGCACCATCTCCAGGCGCTGCGCGACCGCAGCGACGTCCCGGATCGTGACCAGGTCCTCGATCTCCAGGGCCGACAGGGTCCCGGAGACCTCGTCCAGGCGCAGCTTGTAGCGCTCGAGCGTCTGCAGGGCCTGGTTGGCGCGGTCGAGGATCGAACGCGACTCCTCCAGGACGTGTCGCTGGCCCTCGATGTAGAGCGCGATCAGGTTCATCGACTGGCTGACCGAGATCACCGGCAGGTTGACCTGGCGTGAGACCCGGTCCGCGGTGCGGTGCCGGGTACCCGATTCCTCGGTGGGGATCGAGGAGTCCGGCATCAGGTGCACCGCAGCGCGCACAATCTTGGTGGCGTCGCGGTCGAGCACGATCGCGCCGTCCATCTTCGCCAGCTCGCGCAGCCGCGTCGCGGAGAACTCAACGTCGAGCACGAAGCCGCCGGTGCACATGGACTCGACGACCTTGTCCTGGCCGAGCACGATCAGCGCCCCGGTGTGCCCGCGCAGGATCCGCTCCAGGCCTTCCCGGAGCTGGGTTCCGGGGGCGACCGCGGCCAGCGTCGCGCGCAGCCGTGCCGCGTGTTCGGCTCCCGAACGATCGGGACGCTCGATCGTGGTCACGATCCCCCACCTGGCCTACGCGGCACTGCGACGATTTCACCGAGTGTAAACGGGGCGACCTGCGCTTTCGTACGGTCTGACAACACTCTGCGACCGGATCGTCACCCGAGTTTTGCTCGGCTATACCCGGTGCAGGGACCGGAGCGGGACAGCGGGCTCGGGGGCGGTGGCCGCGGCCCAGGCCAGCGCGAGGGTTGAGCACTCGATCACGGTCATGCCCTTGGGGGCGACATCGGCGTTACCTGGCGGGACTATGGCGCGCTTGAAGCCCAGGCGCTGGGCCTCGGCCAGGCGACGCGCAACGCCGGTGACCGGGCGGATCTCGCCGGTCAGGCCGACCTCGCCGAGCGCGACCAGATCGCCCGGCAGCGCCTCGTCGGTGGCGGCGCTCGCGACCGCGAGGCAGACCGCGAGATCCGCGGTGGGATCGGTGATCCGCACCCCGCCGACGGTGGCGGTGAAGACGTCGCTGTCACCGAGACGGACCTTGCCGCGGCGCTCCAGCACCGCCAGGGCCAGGGCCACCCGCGAGGAGTCCAGGCCCGAGGTGGTGCGCCTCGGGTTGTTGCCGACCGCCTGCCCGACCAGTGCCTGAATCTCGGCCACCAGTGGGCGGCGGCCCTCGACGGTGACCGTCACGCACTGGCCGGGGATGCCGGCCGAGGTGCGGGACAGGAACAGCCCGCTCGGGTCGGGAAGTTCCTCGATGCCGTCGTCGCGCAGTCCGAAGCAGCCGACCTCGTCCGAGGGTCCGTAGCGGTTCTTCACCCCGCGGATCATGCGCAGCCGGCCGGTCCGCTCGCCCTCGAAGTGCAGCACGACGTCGACGAGGTGCTCGAGCACGCGCGGCCCGGCGATGGAGCCGTCCTTGGTGACGTGCCCGACGAGCACGGTGGTCATGCCGCGGTCCTTGGCCAACCGGGTCAGCCCGGCGGCGACCTCGCGGACCTGGGTGACGCCGCCGGCGCCGCCGTCGGCCTCGGTGGTGGAAACGGTCTGCACCGAGTCCACGATCAGCAGGGCGGGGTTCACCTCGGCGACGTGCTCGGCGATGGCGCCGAGGTCGGTCTCGGCGGCGAGCAACAGCGTCGGTTCGAGGGCGCCCACCCGGTCGGCGCGCAGCCGCACCTGGGCCGCGGACTCCTCGCCGGTGATGTAGAGGACGACTGCGCCGGTGCGCGCGAACCGGGCGGCGACCTCGATCAGCAGCGTCGACTTACCGACGCCCGGCTCGCCGGCCAGCAGCACCACGGCGCCGGCCACCAGGCCTCCGCCGAGCACGCGGTCGAGTTCACCGACCCCGCTCGGGGTGGAGGCGGCGGCGTCGGCGCTGACCTGAGCGATCGGCACCGGACTCGACCGCGGCACGACGCGGCCGCCCGAGCGCCGGGTGGTGCCGGTGGCGGCGGCCACCTCGGTCATCGAGCTCCAGGCGTGGCACTCGCCGCACCGTCCGACCCACTTCGGGGTCTGCCAGCCGCATTCGCCGCACCGGAACGCTGTCGTCGCCTTCGCCATGTTCGAACATTAGTTCGTACGGCCGACAGTCCTGGTCCGACACGGCGTGGCGTCTCCCGAAAGCGCAGAACCACAGGCCGAAACGCGCCAGATCACCTGCGGGAGTGCGCTTTCGGCGGGGAGGCGGCGGTGCGGAAGGATGGGCGGGTGGAGCTTCTGCATAGCGGGAAGGTGCGCGACGTCTATCTCGACCTCGCGACCGACGAATTGATCCTGGTCGCTTCGGACCGGATCTCGGTCTACGACGTAGTACTGCCGACACCGATCCCGGACAAGGGCGCGATCCTCACCCGGCTCTCGCTGTGGTGGTTCACGCAGCTGGCCGGGATCGTCCCCGACCACGTGGTCTCGGCGACCGACGTCCCGGCCGAGTGGGCGGGACGGGCGATCCGGTGCAAGCGGCTGCGCATGGTGCCGGTGGAGTGCGTGGCCCGCGGCTACCTCGCCGGCTCGGGCACCTCGCAGTACAACGCCACCGGTGGGGTCAGCGGGGTATCGCTGCCCGACGGCCTGGTCGAGGGGTCGCGGTTGCCCGAGCCGATCTTCACCCCCACCACCAAGGCCGCCGTCGGTGACCACGACGAGCCGATGACGATGGACGAGGTCCGCGGCGAGGTCGGCCCGAACCTGGCCACCGAACTCGTCGAGGTGACCCTGGAGATCTATCGCCGCGGGGCGGCGCTGGCCGCCGAGCGGGGCATCATCATCGCCGACACCAAGATCGAGGTCGGTCTCGACGAGCATGGCAAGCTCACCCTCGGCGACGAGTTGCTGACCCCGGACTCCTCCCGGTTCTGGCCGGCCGACACCTGGTCGCCCGGCAGCGCGCAGCCCAGCCTGGACAAGCAGTTCGTCCGGGATTGGGCGGCGGGCACCGGCTGGGACAAGAAGCCGCTCGCGCCGCCTGTGCCGGACGACGTGGTCGCGGCCACCCGGGCCCGCTACGTCGAGGTCTACGAGCGGCTGACGGGCGAGCGCTGGGCATGACGGGGCGCGCGTGACCGGAGCGACCCCGAGCCCCAACATCTGGGACTCCCCGGAGATCTACGAGATCGAGAACCGGGCGGTCGATCCGGACCGGGTCATCGAGGCGGCACTCGCGGAGCTGGTCCTCGAGTCGGGGCAGGGCCTGCTCGGAGCGGACAGCAGCTGGGGCCGGGTGCTCGACGTCGGTTGCGGGAACGGCTTCCACCTGCCGCGGCTGGCCGAGGTCGCCGAGCACGTCACCGGCGTCGAACCACGGGCGTCGCTGGCCGCCGCGGCGATGCACCGGACCCGCCACCTGAACAATGTGACGATCCGTCAGGGACTCGCGCAGGAGCTGCCGGTGCCGAGCGCGTCCGTGGACGTGGCGCACGCGCGGTTGGCCTACTTCTTCGGTCCCGGCTGCGAACCCGGCCTCGAGGAACTGGCCAGGGTGGTGCGCGGCGGTGGGCTCGCGGTGGTGCTCGACCACGACGCGAGCCGTTCCGAGTTGGGCCGCTGGTTCGCCGACGGCCTCCTCGTCGACGGAGTCCCGCGCGATGGGCCCGCCCACGAGCGGTTCTGGGCCCTGCAGGGCTTCTCGCGTCGGCAACTTGATGTGCGTTGGCAGTTCGAGAACTCCGCTGACCTGGCCGCCGTCCTGCGCATCGAGTTCCCCCTCGAGACTGTGCAGCGCGCGCTGGCCGAGATCGGCGACCGCCTCGAACTGGAGGCTGCGGTGAACCTCTGGTTCCGTCGCTACTAGGCCCGCTTCGACGCAACTCAGCGACAGGGTTGAAACAAGAGTGACGCCCCGCGGCAGGCCGGCCGCCTCTCCTCTTGCAACCTTGTCGATCAGTTGCGAAACGACCTGCGCGGCCAACGGCCCGCGGCGCTGCGGACCTCAGCCGAGGGTTTCGAACTCGGCGGCGTCGGCGACGCCGACGGCGGAATCCACCAGGTGGTCGAACCACCGCAGGACCAGACCTTCCCGCAAGGCCCACGGGCAGATCTCGAGTTTCTCCACGGAGAACAGGTCCATGGCGGCATCGGCCACGACGGCGCCGGCCAGCATCTGCTCGGCGCGGCCCGGGGAGACCCCGGGAAGTTCGGCGCGCTGCGTGGAGGTCATCGTCGCCATCCGGTGCATCCAGTACACGACGTCGGCGTGCGAGAGCGTCCGCCGGGCGTAGAGCCCCTCGGCCGAGGGGGCGGCACCGGCCATCCGGGCCAGTTGCTTGAAGGTCTTCGAGGTGGCCACGCCGAGGTCCGGGGGACCGAAGCGCAGCATCGGGCCGCAGGCCCGGGCGATCTCGGCACGCACCGCCTTGCGCAGCCCGGTGAGCTCCCGCTCCGACGGCGGATCGCTGGAGAAGAAGTCGCGGGTCAGCCGAGCGGCACCGAGCGGCAGTGAGGTGGCGGCGTCGGGCTCGGAGTCGATGCCGGTGGCGAGTTCGAGCGAGCCGCCGCCGATGTCGAAGAGCAGCAGGCGGCCGGCCGACCAGCCGAACCAGCGGCGGACAGCCAGAAACGTCAGCCGGGCCTCGTCGCCGCCGTCGAGGACCTCGAGGGTGACGCCGGTGCGACGGTGCACCTCGGCGAGCACCTCGTCGCCGTTCGTGGACTCCCGGATCGCCGAGGTGGCGAAGGCCATCACCTGTTCCACTCCGGCGTCGGAGGCCGCCGCTGTGGCGATCTGGACTGCGTCCACGAGCGCCTTGACGCCGTCGTCGGAGATGGCGCCGTGCTCGTCGAGATGGTCGACGAGTCGCAGGTCGGTCTTGTGCGAATGGGCGGCCCAGGGGCGAGCGCCGGAATGCGCGTCCATGACCAACAGGTGAACTGTGTTGGATCCGACATCGAGGACCCCGAGGCGCATGGGCCGACGCTACCGCGCCAATCCCAACAACACATGGGCGCACGCCTTACCCTTACCGGATGCCCGAGGTATCCCTTGATTTCCCGCGCGCGTGGGCGGAGTTCGCCGACCCCGCGAACGAAGGCCAGATCTTCCGCTGCGACCTGACCTGGCTGACGTCGAACTACCGGTGCATCTTCGGCAACGGGTGTCAGGGCATTGTGGAGGGCCGCGCCTCCGACGGCTGTTGCTCCATGGGCGCCCACTTCGCGGACAAGAAGGACATCAAGCGGGTCCAGAAGTACGTCGATCAGCTGACCGACGAGACCTGGCAGTTCCGCAAGGTGGGTCGGAAGAAAGGCATCATCGGCAAGGGCCCGGACGGCGAACCCCAGACGCTCGTGCACAAGGGTGCCTGCGTCCTGCTGAACCGGCCGGGTTTCGAGGGCGGGTCCGGTTGCTCACTGCACGGCCTCGCGCTGCGCAACGGGCAGAACCCGTTGGAGACCAAGCCCGAGGTGTGCTGGCAGCTCCCGGTCCGCCGCTCCTACCGCTGGGTGGACCGGATCGACGAGACCCGCTACCTGGAGGTCTCGATCGGCGAGTACGACCGTCGCGGCTGGGGTCCGGGGGGTCACGACCTCAATTGGTACTGCACCTCGGCCACCGAGGCCCACACCTCCGTCGAGCCGGTCTATGTGCACTCCGCGCCTGAGCTCATCGAGCTGATGGGCGCTCCGGCCTACGAGGTGCTCGCCGAGTTCTGCCGGGCCCGCGAGGCCGAAGCGGCCCCGATCGCGCCGCACCCGGCGTCGGCGCCGTTCCTGCTGCAGATCACCAAGAACCCCTACACCGAGCCGGTCGCCCCCGAACCGGAGCCCGAGCCGACGGCGATGGTCCCGCGTCCGCGTGCGAAGAAGACCGAGAAGCCGCGTGCGAAGAAGACCGAGAAGCCGCGTGCGAAGAAGACCGAGAAGCCGGGTGTGAAGAAGCCGAACAAGCCGGTCACCAAGGCGGCGAAGTCCAAGTCCAAGTCCAAGTCCAAGTCGCGCAGCAAGTCCTGACGGACCGTCAGGTCGTCAGGCCCGACTGCATCGCGAACACCACGAGCTGAGCGCGGTCGCGCGCGCCCAGCTTCACCATCGCGCGCCCGACGTGGGTGCGCACCGTGGCGGGGGAGAGCACCAGCGCCTCGGCGATCTCGTCGTTGGACGCACCGGTCGCGACCCAGCCGGCGATCTCCTTCTCCCGCTCGGTCAGCAGATGCAACTGGGGGTGCGGGGTGCCGGCCCCGGTGCGCCGGACGCCGAACTCCTCGATCACCCGCCGGGTCACCGCGGGAGAGAGCAGCGATCCGCCATCGGCCACCGCCCGGATCGCGTGCAGCAGTTCGGCCGGCTCGGAGTCCTTGACCAGGAAGCCGCTGGCGCCGGACGACAGCGCGGTGAACACGTACTCGTCGAGGGAGAACGTGGTCAGCATGATCACCCGGGTGCCGGCCAGGTCCGGGTCGGCGGTGATCTCGGCGAGCACCGCGAGCCCGTCCTTGGTCGGCATCCGGATGTCCAGCAGCGCGACGTCCGGCCTGGTGCGGCGGATCATCGCGACCGCCTCGAAGCCGTCCTCGGCCTCGGCGACCAGTTCGAGGTCCTCGGCGTCGTCGAGCAGGACCCGCAGGCCCATCCGGACCAGGGCCTGGTCGTCGGCGATCGCGACCCGGATCATGCCTCACCCTGCGCGCGATCGGACTGCGGCCACAAGCGGTTCGCTTCGAACACGGCCTCGACGCCGAACCCGCCGGTCTCCCGCGGCCGGGCACTGAGCGTTCCGCCCAGGGCCTCGACCCGGGCGCGCATGCCGGCGATCCCGCTGCCCTCGGGTCCCGGGGTCACGGTGCCGTTGTCGAGCACCGAGACCGTCACCTCGCCGTCGTTGGCGTTGACGTGGACTACCGAGTGGGTCGCCTCGGAGTGCCGCAGCACGTTGGTCAGCGACTCCTGCGCGACCCGGTAGGCCGCGTGGCCGACGGTCGCCGGCACGGCCGCCGGGTCGCCGGTCAGCTGCAGCTCCACCGACAAGCCGGCGCGCCGGATCCGCTCGACCAGGGGCGGGACGTCCGCGACACCGGGCAGGCCCGGGGTCAACGGCGCCTCCGCGCCGCGAGTCCGCAGCGAGTCCAGCGTCGCCCGCAACCCGTCCAGGGCCTCGGTGCTGGCGGCCCGGATCTCCTCCAGAGCGATCCGGGCCTGCTCGGGCTTGCGCTCCAGCACGTGCAGCGCGACGCCGGCCTGCATGGCGATCATCGCCAGGCCGTGCCCGGCGATGTCGTGGACCTCGGCCGCGATCCGCAGCCGCTCGGCGTCGGCCGCCCGGGCGGCCTCCTCATGGCGGGTGCGGATCCGGCCCTCCGTGCGCATCCGGAGTACTGTCCCGATCGACCACGGCAGCACCAACCAGGCAATGCCCGCGAGCATGCCCTGCGCTCCCGGAGCGTCGGGATCCCGGGCCACTCGAATTGCCGCCCCCGTGGTCACCACCGCCGCCATGACAGCGATCGCGGGCAGCGAGCGCGCCATCGGCAATAGTGCGGCCGCGGACAGGGTGGCGAAGCCGAGCGCCAAGAGGATCGGGCCGTAGGCATAGCCTGCGGCGAGGTACGCCGATACCGCCAGCCCGCTGACCGCCAGCGTGCCGACCGGTGTGATCCGGCGCGCGGACAGGATCGCCGCGGCGATCCCGGCCAGGAAGTAGCCGAGCAGGTCCAGCTCGCGCAACACGTCGTCCTGCTGCTGGCGCGTGGCCTCGTGGGTACCGATCAGGGTGAATCCCACCAGCAGCACTGCCGCTGCCACGTCCGCGATCGGCGGTCGAAGCGCGCGCAGGTCGCCCGTAGCCTTCACCCTTCGACCTTAGGTGTGCTCCGCACTACTGGCGTCCTCATGCCACGTCCCGGCGCGTGAAGGCCAAGCCGGCGACGGTGGCCGCGAGCAGCCCGTAGGCCGCGCTGGTCGCCAGGGCCTGCCCGGCCGAGACGTCGTCCCGGCCACCGGCCACGAAGGTCTCCAGCAACAGGCCCGGGAAGATCGCGTTCGCGCTGTCCCAGGCGTCGGCCAGGATGTGCTCGAACGGACCGGCCCAGGCGATGCCGATCGCCAGTGCGACCGGGACCGAGCGAACTACCACGGCCAGTGCGGTGCCGAGCAGCGCGTAGCCGGTGACCCAGATCAGCACCGTGCCGTAGTCGGTGACGGCGGCGCCGACTGCGTCCCGGCTGGTCCACCGGGACGGGTCGACGTTCTGGCCGCGGGCAAGCACGCGGGCGGTGGTCCAGCTGAAAGCCTCGGCCAGGGCCAGCAGCACGGCCGCCGAGCACAGCAGGGCGACGAGCTTGCCGGCCAGCAGCTTGAGCCGGGCCGGCTGGCGCAACACCATCGTCCGGACGTTGCCGCGGGAGAACTCCGCCGCCATCGCGGCGGTGAAGCTCACCAGGACGAAGAAGCCGGCGAAGGCCAGCGAGGTGGTGAACACCTGGGTGCCGCCGCCGGCGTCGGCGAGTTCAGCGACGGTCAGGCCGGGGCCGCCGGGGCCGCTCGGCTCGGCCCCGGCCAGCAGCAGGGCGGCCGAGCCGACCGCGAACACGGTGGTGACGGCGAGCGCGATCAGCACGGTGCGGCGGCGCCACAGCTTGATCAGTTCGGAACGCAGTGCGCGGATCATCGGGTGCCTCCCTCGTGAGTCATGCCGCTCCGCGCATCCATGAGCGCAGCGGCATCCGGACCCTGGTTCGGACGGTGTGTTGTCGGGTCTGGCGCATCCATGCGCAGGGCGACCCGGTCGAGGTAATGGGCTTCCAGGTCCGGGCGTCGGACGCCGAGTTCGGCGAGCACGATGCCTTCGCCGATCGCGGCCCGGTTCACCGCGATCGCTGCCGCGCGGGCGTCGCCGCGTGGGACCGGGATGAGCACTCCGTCCCCGGTCGCGGTGACCTCCTCGCCGCCGCGCTTGGCCAGCTCGAGCAGTCGGGCCAGGTCCTCGGCGTGCTCCGGGGTGGCGTGCACCTGGGGGACCGCGGTGGCCAGGAAGCCGGCCGCCGGGCCCTGGTAGAGCAGTTCCCCGCGGTCGATGACCAGCAGCCAGTCGCAGATCTGCTCCAGGTCGCCGAGCAGGTGCGAGGAAACGAACACGGTCCGTCCGCCGCCGGCGATCCCGGCGATCAGCTCGCGCATGTCCCGCATGCCGACCGGGTCCAGGCCGTTGGACGGCTCGTCGAGGATGAGCAACTCCGGGTCGCCGAGCAGCGAGGCGGCGATGGCCAGGCGCTGCTTCATGCCGAGGGAGTAACCCCGGAACCGGTCGCCGCCGCGCCCGGAGAGGCCGACCAGGTCGATCAGGCCGGGGA
>NZ_JACDFE010000342.1 GCF_013815995.1 Sporichthya sp. | reverse complement strand
ACCCCGAACTGGCCCGACTGCTGGCCTCGATCGGCGGCTGTGAGGCCGCGCACACCGCGAGGCTGCGGGCGGGTGGCTCCTCGTGAGCGCGGACCAGACCGTGCTGGGCGAAGTGCTCGGGGCCGAACACGCCGCGATTTATGGCTATGGCGCGATCGCCGCCGCCCTCAGTGGGACCAGCCGGTCGGTGGCCCTGCAGGGCCTGAACGTGCACCGGGAGCGGCGCGACCGGCTGCGCCGGATGATTCTCGACGGCGGCGGCAAGCCGGTGGAGGCCCAGCCCGCCTACGAACTGCCCCGGCCGCTGGGCGGGTTCAGCGCCGTGGTCGACCTGGCCGCCGGGATCGAGCGGGACGTGGCCCTGGCCTACGGCGCGCTGGTGGTGGCCGCCGACGGCGACGACCGCGGCTTCGCCGCCCTAGCGCTGCAGGACGCCGCGGTCCGGGAAGCGACCTGGCGCGAAGAAGCGCCGCGCTTCCCCGGGCTGGAGGACCCGGGACTGCCCCCGGAAGCTCCGACCCCCGGCGCGACCGCGACCCCCTGAACTAGATCTGACACTGAGTCAGTTCCAGCGGTCAATTCCAGCGGTCCACCACGTCGAGCACGTTCAGCAGCCGCTCGAGCACCGCGTCCGCCTCGCCCTGCACCGGGCCCCGTTCGTGGTCCCCGATCACCGTGAAGGGCACCAGCGCGGTGCGCATGCCGACCCGGGCCGCGCCGTGGATGTCCTCGAAGGGACGGTCCCCGACGAACAGCACGCGTTCCGGCGGGGAGTCGACTGCCGCGGCGGCGGCCCGGAAGGCCTCCGGGTGCGGCTTGGCCCAGGCGATCTCGCTGGTGTAGACGGCGCCGTCGATCAGCTCGAGGACGCCGTCACGGGCGAACCAGGCCTCGTGCTGCGCGCGGGGCCAGATGGTGTTGGACAGCACGCCGACCCGCAGGCCGCGCTCGCGCAGGCCGGAGAGCACGGCAAGGACATCCGGATCCAGCTCGGTCGCGGCCTCCCACTGCCCGAGATGCGCGGTGAGCAGGTCGGGATGCTCGGCGAGGCCGCACTCGGCGAGCACATCGGCGAAGCGGGTGCTCTCGCACCCGTCGGTGCGGCACCGCGCCCAGAGCCGCTCGTCGACCGCGGCCAGGCGCTCCCCCAGTTCGGCCGGTGAGAGCGAGGGATCGGCGGCCACCGCGACCGCCGCCACGGCCTGCCAGGTGGCGGGAATGTCGATCGGGCGCCAGCGGGTCAGCGTTCCGCCCCAGTCGAAGATCACCGCCTCGAGCGGCAGGTTCTTCACCCGCGTCCCCGGCCGGCCTCGACCAGCTCCCGGATCGTGCCGATGGCGGCGGCCAGCGCCACGTCCGAACGCTGCCCACTGCGGCGTTCGCGGATCTCCACGGTGCCGGTGGCCAGCCCGCGCCCGACCACAGCGATCACCGGGATGCCCAACAGTTCCGCGTCGGCGAACTTCACCCCGGCGGAGACTCCGGTGCGGTCGTCGAGCAGCACCCGGAGGCCGGCCGCCGAGGCTGCGTCGGCCAACCGGCCGGCGGCAAGATGCACGCCCTCCCCGCGGCCCGCCGCGACCAGGTGCAGATCGGCGGGCGCGACCGGTCCGGGCCACGTCAGCCCGACCTCGTCGTGATGCTGCTCTGCCACGGCGCCGATCAGCCGGGAAACGCCGAGGCCGTAGTTGCCGACCGCCACCCGCGCCGGCCGGCCGTCCCGACCAAGGACGTCCACGGCGACCGATGCCGGCCGGCGGCCGAGCCGCGCGATCCGGGCGACCGCGACACCGCGGTGCAGGCGCAGGCGTCCGCCGCAGGCGGGGCATGGATCGTCGTCGCGGACGAGCACCAGGTCGACGTAGCGGTCCGGGACGAAGTCGCGGCCGGCCACCAGGTTGCGCACGTGCCGTCCGGGCGCGTTCGCCCCGGTGACCCAGACCGTGCCGGGCGAGATCCGGGGGTCCGCCAGATAGCGGAACGCCTTGCCCGCCAGGGCCTGCGGCCCGACGTAGCCACGGATCAGCTCGGGGTGGGCGGCGAAATCCTCGTCACCGAACAGCTCGACGCGGGCCGGCGCCAACGCGGCCTGGACGCGGTGCAGGTCGACCTCCCGGTCCCCGGGCACACCGACGGCGATGACCTCACGTACGCCCTCCGGTGTGGTGGCCATCAGCAGCAGATTCTTGAGCGTCGCCGAGGACGGCACGCCCATTCGGTCGGCGAGCGCCTCGATGGTCGGGGTGTCCGGGGTGTCCACCTCCTCCGGAGCCGGCGTCGGCCCCAGCGGCGCAGGGTGCGCCTTGCCGTCGACCGCACCGCTGCCCTTGCGAGCGGGCCCGCGGACGGCGGCCGACGTCGCGGCGTAGTCGCAGGCCCCGCAGGTGACGAACAGGTCCTCGCCAGCCTCGGTGACGGCGAGGAACTGCTCGGCGTGCTCGCCCTCCCCGGCCGGGGCGGCGACGATCCGGTAGTCCAGCTCGGCCCGCTCCAGGATCCGCATGTACACCGCGCGGTGCCGGTTGTAGGCCGACTGCAGGCCGTCGAAATCGGCGTCGAAGGACCACGCCTCGTGGGCGACGAATTCGCGGGCGCGCAGCAACCCGGCGCGCGGCCGCGGCTCGTCGCGCGCGGCCGGCTGGATCTGGAACAGCGTCACCGGCAGGTCCCGGTAGGAGGAGACCTCACCGCGCAGCAGGGACATCATCAGGTGCAGCTGGGCCGGCGCGGCGGCGCCGGGCAGGCGCATCTCCTGCGCGCCGATGCCGGCCATCTCGGCCCGCAGCATCCGCTCCACCTCGTCCAGCACGAGCTGTCCGAGCGGCAGCCAGGCGTGCACCCCGGGCGCGAGGCGCCGGATGTAGCCACCGCGGATCAGCAACCGGGCGTTTGCGGCGTCGGCATCGGCCGGGTCCTCCCGCAGGGTGCGCAGGAACAGCTGCGACAGCCGGAGCGGCGGGGAATTCACCGCGCGCCCAGCGCCGAGCCCACTGAGGAGCTCACCGCTCACGAACTACGGACGCAGGCCCGTGATCGAGGACGGCGGCGGCTCCGGCGTCTGCCCCGTGTCGTGGCGCGCCTCCTCCTCGGCCCGGCGGCTGGCGCGGTCCCAGCGACTGGGCATGGCCGGCGGAAGGTTGTCCGCCTCCAGCGCGGTGCCGTCGGCCGCGGCCGGGCCCGTCTGCGC
>NZ_JACDFE010000174.1 GCF_013815995.1 Sporichthya sp. | reverse complement strand
AGCACGCGCAGGCCGGCCAGGCCCCCGGTCATCACCTCCAGCGCGGAGAACAGCGCCTCCCGGGCCCGGTCGGAGGTGGGGCGGGTTTCCCGGCCGGCGGGTACGGCGAGGCGCCGCCCGCCGGCGGTGCCGCCGACGATGCGGGTCATGCGCGGGCCTCGGTCATGCCTTCTCGAGATAGCCGGCGCGTTCGGCGTCCAGCAGGTCGGCGAGCGCGTTCACGAGCGCCGGCTGCCCGGCCAGGGCCGGGTCCTCCTCGACGAGAGCCGTCGCCGCGACCCGGGCCTCCGCGATCAGGTCGGCGTCCTTGACCACTTGCAGCATCCGCAGGCTGGACCGGCGCCCGGACTGCGAGGTGCCGAGCACGTCGCCCTCGCGGCGCGCCTCCAGGTCGAGCTGGGAGAGCGCGAAGCCGTCGGTGGTGGAGGCGACCGCGTCGAGCCGCTCCCGGGCGGGGCTGGCCTCCGGCGCCTCGGTGACGAGCAGGCAGAGGCCGGGGGCACTCCCCCGGCCGACCCGGCCGCGCAACTGGTGCAGCTGCGACATGCCGAAGCGGTCGGCGTCCAGGACCGCCATCACGGTCGCGTTGGCCACGTCGACGCCGACCTCGATGACCGTGGTGGCGACCAGCACATCGAGTTCGCGGGCGGCGAAGGCGGCCATGGTGGCGTCCTTCTCCTCGGTCGGAAGGCGGCCGTGCAGCACCCCGATGCGCAGTCCGGCCAGGGGCCCCTCGACCAGCATCGGAGCGACCTGCGCCACCGCAGCGGCCGGCCGGCGGGCGGAGGTCTCGTCGAGCTCGCCCGGGTGGCCGTCCGGGCCAGCGTCCTCGTCCGCGTCGTCGGCGCCGATCCGCGGACAGACCACGTAGACCTGGTGGCCCTTGCCGACCTCCTCGCGGATCCGCGTCCAGGCCCTTTCCAGAAAATGCGGCTTCTCCGAGACCGGGACCACGTGGGTGGCGATCGGTGAGCGCCCGGCCGGGAGCTCGGTCAGCGTCGACACGTCCAGGTCGCCGAAGACGGTCATCGCGACCGTGCGCGGGATCGGGGTCGCGGTCATCACCAGCAGGTGCGGCGGGCTCGAGCCCTTGGCCCGCAGGGCATCGCGCTGCTCGACCCCGAAGCGGTGCTGCTCGTCGACGACGACCAGGCCGAGGTCGAAGAAGTCGACCTTGTCCTGCAGCAGGGCGTGGGTGCCGACCACGATGCCGGCCTCCCCGGACGCCGCGTCGAGCATCGCCCGCTTGCGCGCGGCGGCGGACAGCGAGCCGGTGAGCAGCGCGACCCGGGTGCCCTGCTCGGCGCCGCCGAGCTGGCCGGCCTCGGCGAGGGGGCCGAGCATCGCGCTCAGCGAGCGAAGGTGTTGCTGGGCCAGGACCTCGGTGGGGGCCAGCAGGGCGGCCTGCCCGCCCGCGTCGACCACGGCGAGCATCGCGCGCAGCGCGACCACGGTCTTTCCGGAGCCGACCTCGCCCTGCAGGAGCCGGTGCATGGGGTGCTCGCAGGCCAGGTCCATCGAGATCTCGTTGCCGATCTCGCGCTGACCCGCCGTCAGGTCGAAGGGCAGGCGGGCGTCGAACGCCGTCAGCAGACCGTCCTTGGCGGCGACCCGGCGGACCGCGGGCAGGGCCCGCGCGGCGGCGCGGCGCTGGGCCAGCGCGATCTGCAGCACGAACGCCTCATCCCACTTCAGGCGCTTCCTCGCGACCTGCACCTGGCCGTAGTCCCGCGGCCGGTGGATCAACCGCAGCGCCTCGCCGAGCGACACCAGGTCGTTCTGCGACCGGACCTTGTCCGGCAGCGGGTCGGGCACGACGTCGAGCGCCTCGAGCACCGCATGCACATGCTTGGTGAGCTGCCAGCTCGGCACGGCGGCCGTCGCCGGGTACATCGGGATCAGTTCGTCGGTGAAGGCCTCGGCATCGTCGGGATCCCCGCCGAACAGGAAGCAGGCGGGCTGGGTCAGCTGGCGCTCGTTGCGGAACGCGCTGATCGTCCCGGAGAACAGGCCGCGGACCCCGGGGTTGAGCTTGTCGCCGGTGGTCCAGTTGCCCTTGCCGAAGAACGTCAGCTTCAGGGTGTCGCGACCGTCGGTGACCACGACCTCGCGGATCACCCCGGAGCGGTTCTTCATCCGGCGGGTCACGGCGGTCTTCACCTCGGCCTGCACCGTGACGTCAGCGCCGATTTCCAGATCACGCAGCCGGGTGAGCTCGCCGCGCTTCTCGTAGCGGCGCGGAAAATGGCGCACCAGATCCCCGACGGTGTCCAGGTCGAGGCTCTTGGCCAGCTTCTTGGCGGTGTCGTCGGACAGCACCCGGTGCAGGGCCTCCCCCAAGGGGTGGTGAGCGTTCAGCGCCACGGGCGCACACTAAACCGGTGCGCCGACACCGCGCGGGAAGGCGCCGGTTGGCGCCCGGCCACGGGCCTCGGCTACCCTGACTCCTCGGTCCGGGCCCCGGGCCCGTTCTCGTTCGCCGCACGATTGTTTGGAGCATCACCGTGGCTGCCAACTGTGACGTCTGTGGCAAGCGCCCGGGCTTCGGCAACAGCATCTCCCACTCGCACCGCCGCACCTCGCGCCGCTGGAACCCGAACATCCAGACCGTGCGCGCCATGGTGAAGGGCACCCGCAAGCGGATCCACGCCTGCACCTCCTGCATCAAGGCCGGCAAGGTCACCCGCTAGCCAGCTCCATCCCCGAGACCGCCTGGTGCATGCGCCGGGCGGTTTTTCGTGCCCGCGTGCCGCGACTCAGCGCCCCTCGCCGGGGATGTCATCCCTCTCGACACCGGCGATGGGGGCAATTCGGACATATCGCGGTCGAGGGGGATGACATCCCCTGGAGTTCGAGGTTCCGGCGTCGAATTCGGGTGTCACGATCGACGCTGTGCCGGACATGAGGGTGTCGTGAGCAGTCCGACCGGCCCAGCCCGCGCACGTGAGGACGCCTACCGCGTTCTGTTCGACGCCCAGTTCCGGCCGATCCTGGGCTACGCCCTGCGGCGGACGGCGAGCACCGCCGATGCCGCGGACGTGGCCGCCGAGACCCTGCTGATCGCGTGGCGGCGCTTCGACGAGGTGCCGCCCGGCCACGAGGCGCGGCTGTGGCTCTACGGGGTGGCCCGGCGGGTACTGGCCAACCAGGCGCGCGGCGAGGTGCGGCGCGAGCGTTTGGGGGCCCGGTTCCGGGACCACCTCGAGGCCGTGGTGGCCGACCCGGCCGACCGGGCGGTGCTCGACGCCTCGATCCGTGCCGCCCTGGCGCGACTCGGCGAGGCCGACCGCGAGCTCGTCACCCTGAGCGTCTGGGAGGAGCTCGAGCCGCGCGAGATCGCCACGGTGCTCGGGGTCTCCCCCGAGGTCGTCCGCACTCGCCTCAAGCGCGCCCGGGGCCGGCTGCGCGAGTTGCTGATTGAGATCGACGGTCACGGTGCGGTGCCTGCCGGACATGCAGGGGTGGGCGAGTTGACGCTCGCCCGGGAGGAGGACCAGCGATGAACGATCACGAGCTCGACGCCCGGCTGCGCGCCACAGCGATCGACGACGCAAGCGTTGCGCGGCTGCCTCTCTCCCCCGTCACCGACGACCTCGCGGAGGAGATCATGCGCACGCCCGCCCCTGTGCACTCAGCTGACAGTGCACCGCTCACTGTTCCCGTCACCACCCGCCGGCCGACGCGCCGGATGAAGCTCGTGCTCGCCGCGGCGGCTGCCGCGGCCGCCGTTCTCGTTGGCACCGTCGTGATCCCGGACGGCGGCGGGAGTACCGCGTTCGCCGCGGAACTGGTCGCGGTCGCGGAGGCCAACGAGCGGATCCTGGTCGACCGCGACAGCTGGAACGTCAGCCGCGTCGACGAGTTCACCGCCTCCAACGGCGAGATGACGTTCTCCGACGGCACGAGTTCGCTCAATCTGCACTGGGCGCCGGCCGCCGAGTACGCCCCGCGGCTGGCCAAGCACCGTCAGGAGTTCGGCGAGGGGTCGAGCGTTCCGGTCCTCGGAGGGGAGGGCCGGATGTTCCCCTACGGCGGCAACGAGTACGAGACGTTGCTCGCCCCCGACGGCGGGACCTACGTGCGCGTCCGCGGCAACGTCGGCGACGAGGCGGCCTACCGGGCGCTGCTCGCCGACCTGAAGACCGTCGATGTGAGGACCTGGCTGTCGGCCATGCCGGAGTCCGCGATCCAGCCGGGCCAGCAGTCCGACACCATCGCGGCGATGCTCAAGGGTGTCCCGCTGCCGGCCGGTTTCGACCGTGCCTTGATCGAGGCCGGGAAGGGCGTGCGGGACCGCTACCAGCTCGGTGCCGCGGTCACCGGCGCGGTGTCGTGCGCCTGGATCGACCAGTGGGTGGACGGGGACGCGAAGGCGAAGGACGAGGCGATCGCTGCGATGCGCACGTCCGGTGAATGGCAGGTGCTGAAGGACATGGACTCCGAGGGCGACTACCCGGAGGCGGTCGCCGAGGTGGCGCCGGCCCTCGCCGGCGAGGAGACCGGCAACACCAAGCCTGGCGTCGACCCCGTCTTCGCCTTGCGCAGCATGCTCGGTTGCCACTGACGAAGCATCACGGACCTGTCAGTCGCGCAGCGTCCAACCGTGATCGACCGGGCCGATCCCTGATCCCAGGGCGAAGCCCCGCTCCAGAGCACTGGTGAGAAAAGCCTTCGCGGCCCGCACCGCCGACACCGGGTCCTCCCCGGCGGCGAGGCGGGCCGCGATCGCGCTCGCCAAGGTGCAGCCGGTCCCGTGGGTGTGCCGGTTGTCCAGGCGCGGGGCGCGGAACGCGTACTCGTCCTGCCCGTCGAAGAGCAGGTCGACGGCATCGCCGGGCAGGTGTCCGCCCTTGATCAGCACCCAGGCCGGTCCGAACGCGTGCACGGCCTCGGCGGCCGCCCGCAGATCGGCCTCGGCCGGGTAGGACTTCCCGGTCAGGGCTTCGGCCTCCTCGAGGTTCGGGGTGACCACGGTGGCGAGCGGGATCAGCCGGTTGCGCACCGTTTCGAGCGCCGCCGGGGCCAGCAGGGCGTCGCCGTGTTTCGAGACCGCGACCGGGTCGACCACGATCGGCACGCCGGCGGCGTGCAACGGGGTGAGCAGGTCGGCGACGGCCTCGACCAGGGCCGGCGAGGCGAGCATCCCGGTCTTCACCGCGTCGACGCCGATGTCGTCGACGACCGAACGGAACTGCGCGATGACGGCCTCGATCGGCAGCTCCCACACCCCCTGCACCCCGACCGAGTTCTGCGCCGTGATCGCGGTGAGCACACTCATCCCATGACCGCCGAGGGCGAGGATCGTCTTGAGGTCGGCCTGGATGCCCGCGCCGCCACCGGAGTCCGAGCCCGCGATGGTGAGCACCCGCGGCGGCGCCTTCGAAGTCGGGCCGCTCATCGGAAGTGGTCCCATCCGGCCGTGCCGGCGAAGGCGTTGCCGTCGACCGTGATCCCCTCGCCCGCACCGACGCGGCCCACCCGCACCCAGGCCGACGGCAGCTCCACCTCCGGCGGGAAGCACGCGGCCAGCGCGTGGTCCTCTCCCCCGGTGAGCATCCAGGTCCGCGCGGACGTATCGAGGTCCACAGCGGCCGCCTCCAGCGCCGCCGACGGGACGAACGCCGCACTGTCGAGGTCGATGGCGACGCCACTACCGCGCGCGATGTGACCGAGGTCGGCGAGCAACCCGTCGCTGACGTCGATCAGGGCGTGGGCGCCGAGCCGAGCGGCCTGCGGACCCGCTTCGTACGGCGGCGACGGCGTCCGGTGCGCGCGGAGCAGTTCCTCGTGCCCTGCGTCGGGCCCGTCCCGACCGGACTCCAGCCCTGCCTGCAGAAGCGCCAACCCCGCCGCAGAGGCCCCCAGCGCCCCGCACACGGCCACAACGTCGCCGGGCCGTGCTCCGGTGCGGGTCACCGGCTCCAAGCCCTCCAGGTCGCCCAGCGCCGTGACGGCGACCAGCAGGACATCGGAGCCGACGATGTCCCCGCCGACCACGGACGCTCCCATCGCAGCGCACTCGGCGGCCATGCCGTCGACAAGTCGTTCCGCCCAGTTGGTCGGCAGGTCGGGCGGGGCCGCGAGCCCGACCAGCAACGCGGTCGGGACGGCGCCCATCGCGGCCACGTCGGCGAGGTTGGCGGCGGCCGCCTTACGGCCGATTTCGTAGGCACTGGACCAGTCGGTGCGGAAGTGACGGCCGGCCAGCAACAGGTCGGTGGAGGCGACCACGCGGCCGTCCCGGGCGGCCACCACCGCGGCGTCGTCGCCGGGGCCGAGCAGGACGCCCGCGCCCTGCGGCAGCCGGGCGGTCAGGGCAGCGATCAGGCCGAACTCGCCCAGCGCTCCGACGTTGGTCGGTCGGGCACCCATCGCAACGCTCCGTCCCCAGCTCGCCCCGGTGTAGGTTTCGGCCCACTGTCATCAGCACTGCCCCAGCCCCCGCTTCCGCACGGAGGTCCACATGTCGATCCAGGCCTACATCCTCATCCAGACCGAGGTGGGCAAGGCCGCCGTAGTGGCGCAGCAGATCGGTGACATCCCCGGTGTGACCCTCGCCGAGGACGTCACCGGACCCTACGACGTCATCGTCCGCGCCGAGGCGGGGTCGGTCGACGAACTCGGCAAGCTGGTCGTGGCGAAGGTGCAGTCGGTGCCCGGGATCACCCGCACCCTCACCTGCCCGGTCGTGCACCTCTGAGCAGCCTGCGCTGTCCCGCTACCTGAAGCTCGGTCTCGCCGCTGCGCTGATCGCTGCCCTCGCGGGCTGCGGCGACGACGGCCCCGGTGGGGTGGCCGTCACCGCCCCGGTCTCGACCGCGGACGTCGGCGCCATCTGCGCCCGGGTCGAGCCGGCGCTGCCGGAGCAGGTCGACAACACCCCACGCCGTGACACCACGCCGCGCACCGACCGCACGGCGGCCTGGGGCGACCCGCCGGTGGTGATGCGATGCGGGGTCGAACGGCCGACGGCGCTGAGGGCCACCTCGCAGCTGAACACGGTCAACGGCATCGACTGGTTGGTCGAGGAGCGCGACGGCGGCCACGTCTTCACCACCGTCGGGCGCGCTGCTTACGTCGAGGTCACCGTCCCGGCCGGGCACGACCCGCAGGTGGGTCCGCTGGTCGACCTCGCGCCGGCGATGCAGTTCGTGCCGCCGCGGCCGGAATTCTACCCGCCACCGGCCGCGACCCCGAAGCAGACCGCGACGCCGAGGCAGACCGCGACGCCGAAGCGCTGATCGGGCAGAACGGCTAGCGCAGCCCGGAGCGGCGTTGCAACGCGGTGCGCAGCAGGCGGTCGATCAGCGTCGGGTAGTCGACGCCGGTGGCGGACCACATCCGCGGGAACATCGAGACCGGGGTGAAGCCCGGCATCGTGTTCACCTCGTTGACCAGGACCGAGCCGTCGGCGCACACGAAGAAGTCCACCCGGGCCAGGGACTCGCACGACAGCGCCTCGAACGCCTTCACCGACAACGCGCGTACGGTCGCGGCGACCTCGTCGGAGATGTCGGCGGGCACGGTGAGCTCGGTCGAGTCGTCGAGGTACTTGGCCTCGAAGTCGTAGAACTCGCGGTTGCCGAGCACCCGGATCTCCGCGGTGACGCTGGCTTCGGGGGCGCCCTGCACGCCGTCGGCGCTGTGCTCTCCCTCGAGCACGCCGCACTCGATCTCGCGGCCGATGACGGTCGCCTCGACGATCACCTTGGGGTCCCAGGCCCGCGCCTCGGCCATCCCGGCGTCGAGGTCCTCGGCTCGCTTCACCTTGGTGATGCCGACGCTGGACCCGGCCCGGGCCGGCTTGACGAACACCGGCCAGCCGAGCGCGGCGATCTCTGCGCGCACCGCGGCGTTGTCCGTCGCCCAGCGGCGCGTGGTCACCACGACGTAGTCGCCCACCGGGAGGCCGGCGCCGGCGAGCGCGACCTTCATGTGCGCCTTGTCCATGCTGACGGCACTGGAGAGCACCCCGGAGCCGACGTAGGGGATGTCCGCGAGCTCGAGCAGACCCTGGATGGTGCCGTCCTCGCCGTAGGGGCCGTGCAGGACGGGGAAGACCACGTCGAGGTCACCGAGCGCACCGGAGGGCTGGCTCTCGTCGAAGACGGAGAGGGCGCGGGTCGTCGGGTCACCGGGCAGCACCACAGCCGGCCGGGTCGAGTCGACCTCGGGCAGCTTGCCATCGCGGATCACCAGTCGGTCCGGGTCGTCGACGCCGAGCACCCAACGGCCCTCGGTGGAGATGCCGATCGGCACGACCTCGTAGACGCTGCGGTCGATGGCCCGCAGCACGCTGCCGGCGGACACGCATGACACGGCGTGCTCAGAGGATCGACCGCCGAAGATCACGGCCACGCGGGTCTTACGGTTCGCGCTCATCGATCATGACGGTACCGCGCAGGCGGGGCCGGAACAGGCAGAAACTCACGCTCGGACTAACGGTCTTCAGCGCTGTCCCGGCCGTGCGGGTTCCCGTACTCCGCGACCCCGGCCCGGCGCGGGTCGAAGCGGATGGCGGGGGCCCGTTCGGCGCGGATCACCTCGAGCTCGGCGGTGATGGCGGCCATGATCCGCTCGGTGGCCTCGGCGAGGACCTCCGGAGTGAGCTCGCGACCGGCGAGGTCGGCCAGGTGCACCGGTTCGCCCGCACGGACGTGGACCGTCTTGCGCGGCAGGAACGAGGGCCGCTTGGAGTACGGCGCGAGGATGCGGTGCGCACCCCACTGCGCCACCGGGATCACGGGCGCTCCGGACTCGAGCGCGATCCGGGCTGCACCGCTCTTGCCGACCATCGGCCACAGGTTCGGGTCCCGGGTAATGGTGGCCTCCGCGTAGACGACGATGCACAGCCCGTCCCGAACGGCCTGCACGGCCGCCTGGACGGACGCGCCGGCGTTCTCCCCGCCCCGGTACACCGGGATCATGTCCGTGCCGCGAAAGATCCGGCCGAGCACGGTGTGCTCGAACAGCTCGACCTTGGCCAGGTAGTGCGGTACGCGGCCGGCGCCGTGCACGAAGTGCCCGAAGGTGATCGGGTCGATCTTCGAGATGTGATTGGCGACCACGATCGCGCCACCGGTGCGCGGGATGTGGCCGCGGCCGTGCCACCGACGCTTCATCAGCACGAGCATCGGCGGAATCAGGAGGACCTCCGCAACGCGGAACCACCCTCGCTTGCGATCACGAGCCACGTCCCAAGTGTCGCCCGCGAACCTGCCGGAAGCGAGAGCGCGACGCGCTGACAGGATCGGTCAGTGGGTACAAAGGAGCAGTCGACGCCGGGCACCGGATGGTGTCTGGTGATCCCGGTGAAGCTGCTGCACCTGGCCAAGTCCCGCCTGAGCAGCGATCCCGCGGAACGCTCGGCGCTCGCGCTGGCTTTCGCCGCGGACACCGTCGCGGCCGCTTTGCGCACGCCGACGGTCGTCGAGGTGGTCGTGGTCACCGATGACGCGACCGCAGCGGCACTGGTGCGCGACCTCGGCGCCGAAGTGGTCGCCGACGAACCGGATGCGGGACTCAATCCCGCCCTGCGCCACGGTGCGACCCACGCGGCCGCCCGTCATCCCGGATGTGGCATCGGCGCACTGTCCGCCGACCTACCCGCACTGCGACCGGAGGACCTCGAGCGTGCGCTGGTGCGCGCGCGGACGGCCGGCGTCGCGGTGGTGCCCGACATCGAAGGTTCGGGGACGACGGCCTACCTCGTCGTCGACGCCGCGAGCTTCGCCCCGGCCTTCGGCAAGGACTCGTTGCAGACCCACGTGGCCGCCGGCGCACTCACCCTCGCCGCCGATCACGACGACGGGGATGAGGATCTGGCCTCGCTGCGCCAGGACGTCGACACCCAGGCCGACCTTGCCGCCGCGGTCGCGCTCGGCGTCGGGGCGCACACCGCGAGCGCCCTGAAGAACGCACGCTGACCTGCGCGAACAACGACAGCGCCGCCCGGCCCG
>NZ_JACDFE010000341.1 GCF_013815995.1 Sporichthya sp. | reverse complement strand
GCCCGCGGCCGGGTGCCCGGCGAGGGACTGAAGCTCCGCGTCGGCGACCTGCGCGAGGCGGTCCGCGAAGGGCGCGAGGGCAACCTGGTGCTGTTCTGCGTCGACGCCTCCGGCTCGATGGGCGCCCGGACCCGGACGGGCGCGGTGAAGGCGGCGGTGCTCTCCCTGCTGCTGGATGCCTACCAACGTCGGGACAAGGTCGGGCTGGTCACCTTCCGCGGCAGCGGGGCGACGCTGGACCTGCCGCCGACCTCCTCGGTCGAGGCGGGCGCGGCGCGGCTGCGCACGCTGCCCACCGGTGGTCGGACCCCGCTCGCGGCCGGGCTGCTGCAGGCCCGGCTCACCCTCGCCGTCGAGCGATTGCGCGACCCCGCGCGTCGTCCTCTGCTCGTGCTGGTCACCGACGGCCGCGCTACCGCCGGCAGTACCTCAACCGGGGATGCCCTGGCCGAGGCGCACCGCGCGGCTGCAGTGCTCGCCGCGGACGGGGTCGCCGCCGTCGTCGTGGACTGTGAGGACGGTCCGGTCCGGCTCGGGCTCGCGGCCGGTCTGGCCGAGGTCCTCGGCGCCCCGCTGTTCCGGCTCAGCGAGCTGGAGACGGGTGGGGGGCTGGCCAACGTCGTCCGCTCCCTCCGGGGCCCGGGGCGAAGGGCGGCCTAAAGGCGTGGCTCCTCATCCACTGGCAGCCCGATCGACGATAAGGAGCCACGCCGATGCCCCAAGGCGTTCCCACCGCCGTCCCCGAAGACGGTCTGACGACCCGTCAGCGACGCAACCGGCCGCTGCTGGTCGTGCACACCGGGGAGATGAAGGGCAAGTCCACCGCCGCCTTCGGCCTGGCGCTGCGCGGCTGGAACCAGGGCTGGTCGATCGGGGTCTTCCAGTTCGTGAAGAGCGCGAAGTGGAAGGTGGGCGAGGAGGAGGCCTTCCGCGCCCTCGGCCGACTGCACGAGCAGACCGGGGAGGGCGGTCCCGTCGAGTGGCACAAGATGGGCACCGGCTGGTCGTGGTCCCGCAAGGCCGGAACCGAGGAGAACCACGCAGCCGACGCCGCCGAGGGCTGGGCCGAGATCAAGCGCCGGCTCGCCGCCGAGGCGCACGGGCTCTACGTCCTCGATGAGTTCACCTACCCGATGAAGTGGGGCTGGGTGGACGTCGCCGACGTGGTGTCGACCCTCGCGGAGCGGCCCGGGCACCAGCACGTCATCATCACCGGCCGGGACGCGCACCCCGATCTGGTGGACGCGGCGGACCTGGTGACGACGATGACCAAGATCAAGCACCCGATGGACGCCGGACAAAAGGGGCAGCGCGGCATTGAGTGGTAGGGAAACGGTAGGGCCGCAGTAGTCCTTTCGGCCGACCCCGCCGTCAATGGGTTCGGTCCGCGCTCGAACCGAGGTAGTTTCGGGGTGTACCGATCACGGACGCAGAGGGGCGGCCAATCGTGCGCGGCATTGCAGCGGACCGACGGACGGCGATTGCGGCGGTTCTGGCCGCGTCGGTGGTCGTCATCGGCGCCTGCGCCTTCGTCGTGAACTCGGGCGACGGGGCCGAGCAGGTCGTGGCCGCGGCGCCGTCTGCGACTCCGACCCCGGAGCCGACCTGCAGCACCACCACGAAGCAGTTCATCCCGACCTCGGTCAGCATCCCGGGCGTGTCCAAGAAGATCTCGATTCTCCCGCTGCCGCGGGACGCCTCCTCGGTCCCCGGCACCCCGCCGCTGACCACGCTCGGCAAGCAGTCGATGGCCTTCGACCTCGGGAACGGAATCCGGCCCGGCGCGCTCAAGGGCAACGCTCTGCTGAACGCCCACACCTACCCGGACGGCAGCGCGCTCGGCAACAAGCTGCTCGACGAGCTGGAGGACGGCGAGCAGTTCCAGGTCGCCGGTCCGCTCGGCTACATGTGCTACGAGGTGACCGACCGACGCGAGGTGCCGGCCGGGGTCTACAAGCCCTACTTCGACAAGAAGGGCAGGCCGCAGATCGCGATCGTGGTCTGCTCCGGCGAGCGCATCGGTCCGGGCAACTGGACCAAGCGCACGCTGTGGTTCGCCTCGCCCGTGGACTCACTCGCCAAGGCCTGAGCCGCCGCCCCAGCAGGTAGGGCCCGCCATTGGCGAGCCTGCCCTGGCCCCGTACCTTCGACGGGTGAGTGTTCTCGTGCCTGTTCCGGGTGGTCCGCCCCGGCTCGTCGTCGCCGCGCCCGCCAGTGGGCACGGCAAGACCACGGTGGCGACCGGCCTGATCGCGGCGCTACGCGCCCGCGGGCTGCGGGTCTCGCCGCACAAGGTCGGCCCGGACTACATCGACCCGGGGTACCACGCGCTCGCCGCCGGTCGGCCGGGGCGGAACCTGGACGCCTGGCTGACCTCGCCGGACCTCATCGCCCCGCTGTTCCTGCACGGCGCCGCGGCCTCCGACATCGCGATCGTCGAAGGTGTGATGGGCCTGTTCGACGGGGTCACCGGCGGTGCCGACGGCCTGCCCGACTTCGCCTCCACCGCGCACGTCGCCCGCCTGCTGGACGCTCCGGTCCTGCTGGTGGTCGACGCCGCCGCCCAGGCGCGCTCGGTGGCTGCGCTGGTCCACGGTTTCGCCACCTTCGATCCCGCGGTCCGCCTCGGCGGCGTCGTGCTGAACCGGGTCGGCTCGGACCGGCACGAGCAGATCCTGCGGGAGGCGCTCGCCGTGCTGGGCGTGCCGGTCCTCGGCGCGATCCGCCGCGAGGACAAGGTCAGCACCCCCTCGCGCCACCTCGGACTGGTGCCGGTCGCCGAACGCGCCGCCGACGCCGTCGACGCGGTCGCGGCGATGGGCGAGCTGGTCGCGCGTACCTGCAACCTCGAGGCGATCTGCACGATGGCCGCCACCGCGCCGCGGATGTCCGCGACGCCCTGGGACCCGCACCTCGCGATCGGCCCGACCCCGCGGGTCCGCCTGGGCCGTCGCCCCCGGATCGCGATCGCCGGCGGCCCCGCCTTCACCTTCAGCTACAGCGAGCACGCCGAACTGCTGGTCGCCGCGGGCGCCGAGGTCGTCACCGTCGACCCGTTGCGGGACGAGGCGCTGCAGACCGGCACCACCGCGCTGGTCATCGGCGGTGGATTCCCCGAGGTGCACGCGCTGGCGCTCTCGGAGAACGAGCGGCTCCGTAAGGATGTCGCCGACTTGGCCGCCTCGGGCGGCATCATGGTCGG
>NZ_JACDFE010000340.1 GCF_013815995.1 Sporichthya sp. | reverse complement strand
GGCTTCGGTGGCCGCGAGCTCCTCCGCGGTGGCGCGGCGGGTCACCGGCGGACGCGGCGCGGGCGGCGCGCCCGCCGTCGGCAGGAACACCCGACCGGTCTCGTAGAGCGCGACGTCGGAGGTGCCGCGCTTGAGGTTGCGCTGGAGCGCGCCCAACAGGCCCGGCAGCAGTGCAGTTCGCATCTCCGGCTCGGCTTCGGACATGGGATTCGCGAGCCGCAGCCCGTGCCGCCGGGCGTCGTCGGCGGTCACGCCGAGCTGGTCCCACAGGCCGGGAGCGACGAAGGGGTAGCAGAGCACCTCGACCAGACCGGCGCCGGCGAGCGCGCGCCCGACCCGGCGGCGCTGAAGCTGAGCCTCCGTCAGACCACGACCGGCCGGCGCTTTGGGGAGTACCGAGGGCACCGAGTCGTAACCCTCGAGGCGGATGACCTCTTCGGCGACGTCAGCCGGGTCGGTCAGGTCGGGCCGCCAGGTCGGGGCGATGACAGTCAAGGTGCCTGCCGCCACGCTCGCGCTCGCGCCCACCTGCGCGAGCCGGCGCAACACCGTCGCCTCGTCCAGGTCGCGACCGGCCAGCCGGCCGGGATAGGCCGGGTCGAGGGTAATGGTCCTGGGCGACGGCAGCCCGCCGGCGTCGGTGCCGGTCGCCGCTACGGTGCCGCCGCCGAGCTCGGTGAGCAACTGCGCGAACCGCAACGCCGCCACCGGACCCAGGGCAGGGTCCACGCCGCGCTCGAAGCGTCGGGAGGCTTCTGAGGGGAGCTTGTGCCGACGGGCGGCCCGGGAGATCGCCACCGGGTCGAAGTGCGCGGCCTCGAGGAGCACACCGGTGGTGGTGTCGGAGATCTCGGTGCTCGCGCCGCCCATCACCCCGGCCAGGCCGATCGGGCCGGAGTCGTCGGTGATCAGCAGATCCTCGGCGTCCAGGTCGCGGGTGGCGCCGTCGAGGGTCTCGATCTTCTCCCCCGCCCGGGCCCGGCGGACCACGATCGGCCCGCGCAGCTTCGCGAGGTCATAGGCGTGCGTGGGCTGGCCGAGCTCGAGCATCACGTAATTCGAGATGTCGACGGCCAACGAGATCGGCCGCATCCCGCACTGCTGCAGCCGGCGGCGCAGCCAGTCCGGGGACGGCGCGGACGGATCGATGCCGTTGATCGCGAGCGCGTTGAACCGGTCGCAGCTGGGGTCCTCGAGGCGGATCTCCCAGTCCTGACCGCCTTCGCCGGCCGTCGCGGCGCCGCGCGCCGCCGGGTCGACGAACTCGACGTCGTAGGCGGTGGCGACCTCACGGGCGATGCCGCGGACGGACAGCGCGTAGCCCCGGTCGGGGGTGACGGCGATGTCGAGGACCTCGTCGTCCAGGCCGAGCACGGTCTTGGCGTCAGCACCCACTGTCGTGTCCGGGCCGAGCACGATGATCCCGGCGAGGTCGCCGTCGGGCTTGCCGAGCTCACGCTCGGAGCAGATCATTCCGTCCGAGACGTTGCCGTAGGTCTTGCGGGCGGCGATCTCGAAGTTGCCGGGCAGCACCGCACCGGGCAGGGCGACGACGACGACGTCGCCGACGGCGAAGTTGCGCGCGCCGCAGACGATGCCGCGGCTGCCCGCGCCGTCGCCGTCGGTCTCGTTGTGCTCGGGCCCGACGTCGACGCGGCAGTACCGGACGTCCTTCTTCAGCTTCTGCGTCTCGCGCAACTCTTCGATCGAGAGCACGCGGCCGGTCACCAGCGGGCCGGAGAGCCCCGGCGCGCCCGGGTCGACGGTCTCCACCTCGAGGCCGGCCGCGATGATCCGCTCCGCGACCTCACGACCCGTCACCTCCGCCGGCAGGGCGGGAACAAGTTCGCGAATCCAGGACAACGGCGCACGCATCAGGCGTCCGCCCCGAACCGCAGGGAGAAGCGCACGTCGCCCTCGACCGCGCTCTGGGATGTCGCTGTGCGCAAGTCCTCGGCGTTGCTTCCCGCGAGAGCGCTCCGGTTCACGAGTCCGCCCCGAACGGCAGGGAGAACCGAACGTCGCCCTCGACCATGTCTCTCATGTCCTCTGCATTGTTCCTGAACATGACGGTCCGCTCGATGCCCATGCCGAAGGCGAAGCCGGAGTAGCGCTCGGGGTCCACGCCGCAGGCGACCAGCACCCGCGGGTTGACCATGCCGCAGCCACCCCACTCGATCCAGCCCTCGGACCGGCAAGTGCGGCACGGACCAAAGAAATCAGGATCTGCCGCGTTGCGGATGACGGAATTGCCGCGGCAGACGAAGCACTGCAGGTCGAACTCCGCGCTCGGCTCGGTGAAGGGGAAGTACGAGGGCCGCCACCGGGTCAGGGTGCCGGCCCCGAACAGCGTCGAGGCCAGGTGATCGAGTGTCCCCTTGAGGTGCGCCATCGTGATGCCCTCATCGACGGCCAGGCCCTCGATCTGGTGGAAGACCGGGGTGTGGGTGGCGTCGAGCTCATCGGTGCGGAACACCCGGCCCGGGTGCACGACGTACACGGGAAGTTCGCGGCCCATCAGCGCCCGGATCTGGGTCGGCGAGGTGTGCGTCCGCAGCACCAGGCCCTGCTCCGGCGGGTCGATGAAGAAGGTGTCCATCATCGAACGGGCGGGGTGGTCCGGGCCGATGTTCAGGGCGTCGAAGTTGAACCACTCGGTCTCGATCTCCGGGCCTTCGGCGATCTCGTAGCCCATCGCGACGAAGACGTCGGCCAGGTACTCCTGAGTGGTCGTCAGGGGGTGCCGGGCCCCGCGGGGCCGGCGCGCCGTAGGCAACGTCACGTCCACGGCCTCGGTGATCAGGACGCGGGCGTCCCGCTCCTCCTCCAGCGCACTCTGGCGGGCCGTCAGCGCGGCGTTGAGCCGGCCACGCGCCTCCCCGACCCGCTTGCCCGCCTCAGCCTTGGCCGCGGGCGGCAGGGCACCGATCTCCCGGTTGGCCAGCGCCAGCGGGGACCGGTCGCCGGCTACCTGGGTCCGCACCGCCCTGAGCTGGTCCAGGTCCACGGCGGCACCGATGGCCTCGAGGGCGTCATTCAAGGCCTGCGCGATCGCCTCGGGCTGGAGCGCGCTGACCTCGACCGGGTCGAAGCTGGAATTCGGTGCGGACACCCGCGGGAGTCTAGGCGGCGCTATGCGGCGCGCTGAAACCGATATCGCTGCGGGCGCGCAGTCTGAGTGTCAGCCCCGGCGGGGGGGGGGG
>NZ_JACDFE010000339.1 GCF_013815995.1 Sporichthya sp. | reverse complement strand
ACGTCACGCAGGACCCAGAGCATGCGGACGTTGTTCTCGATGTCGACGCTGACCTTCTTGCCGTTCAGGATGAACGAGTGCTTAGGCATAACAGTCTCCTCTCTGAGTAGTCAGGTCAGCGCGCGAAGCGACGGCCATTGATGGGCGACTGCGGGATCGGTGGGACCCGGGACTTCACGACGTAGCCGAGCGGGTCGCGGAAGTTGACCGGGTTCTCCGTGGGGAGAGTGCCCTTGGCGCGGCCCCAGGCGATGGCCGCCGCGGCCTGGCTGACGGCGACACCGGTCTCGCCGGCGCCACCACCGATCTCACGGTTGTCCGGCATGACGAAGCACTCGAAGAGGAACGGGACGTTCCACTGCCGGGTGTACCGGTAGTTGTCCCACGAGCCCTCCTGGGGAAGGCCGTCCACGATGTGGTTACTGGCGCTGAGGGCCTGGGCGATGCCGTCCATGCAGCCACCCATGAGGTTGGCCTGAACGTTGCGCGGGTTGATCGCCTTGCCGATGTCGATCGCCATGATCGCCTTGGTGATACGCGGACCGGTGTAGGCCTCGCGGATCTTCCGGTTGGTCATGGCGGGACGGGCGTCGATCTCCATGAGGCAGGCGACCTTGGACTGGTACTCCGAGTGCAGAGCGATCGACTGCGCGGTGCCCTCGGGCATCGTGCGGCCCCAGTTGCCGGCCTCGGCGACCTTGTCGAGCACCGCGCGCCAGCCGTCGTCCTTGGCGAAGGCCCGACGGAACTCGTAGTCGTCCATGCCCATGGAGTCGGCCAGGCGGGAAGCGTGGAGCTCGCTGGCCGTACCGGTGTCGGGCGAGTACACGTTGCGGACCGCGGAGGTCGGCAGCGTGTCGTAGGCGAAGATCTCGTTCAGGTACACAGCGGTGGCACCGAAGTTGTACGGAATGCCGGTGACCAGCTGGTAGAAGCCCATGGACACCGAGAGGTTGCCCAGCTCCTTGTTACCGGAGAAGCCCAGGCGCGGGTCCTGCGCGGTCGCGGAGCCGGAGATGATCTCGCCGAGGCCGTGGGTCCAGTCGCAGGCCGAGGATGCGCTGGTCATGGTGAAGCTGGTGATGCTGTTGCCCTGCTTGGTGGCGCGGACGCGGTTGACCATCATCGGGTGCATGCGGCCGTGGCGCGCGTCGTCGGTGCGGTGCCACATCAGGCGCACCGGCTTGCCGAACAGCTTCGAAGCCTCGACGGCCTCGTAGGACGCGTCCTGGAACAGCTTGCGACCGAACGAGCCACCACCGGGCGGGCAGTGGACCGTGACCTTGTCCTCGGGGATGTCCAGCAGCAGGGCGATGCGCTGCAGCGTGATGATGGGCATGTTGTTCGAGCCCCACACCTCGGCGCTGTCGCCACGCACGTCGGCGATGGAGTTGTTGGTCTCCATCGGCGAACCACTGCGGTAGTGGAAGACGTAGTCCTCTTCGATGACCTCGTCGGCGGGAGATGCCGGCGCGATCGGGAGCAGGACGGACGTGACCTTCTCGGTCAGGCTGTCGCTGTTCTCCTCGTCGATGGTGCCGGCACCCCAGGAGACGCGCAGGGCGCGGATGGCGTCGACACACTGGCCGAAGGTGCGCGCACGCACGGCGACACCCGTCGAGATCGCGCCGACGTCGGTGACACCCGGCATCGCCTTGACCTGCTCGAGGTTCTCGACCGACTGCACGGTGCCGTGGATTGTCGGCGGACGGCAGATCATCGTCGGAAGCGCGTTCGGGACCGCGAGGTCCATCGTGAACTGCTTCTTGCCGGTGACCATGTCGTGCGCGTCCATGCGGCCGATGCTCTGGCCGACGTACTTGCCGGGCTTGCTCTTGAGCTTGACGTCGAGCGGCCGGGTGACCTTCGAGGCGGCCAGCTCGGTCAGCGAGCCGTAGGTCGCCATCTGCCCGTCCGGGCCGAAGACGGCGCCGTCGCGGGTCGTGACCGCGGAAACCGGAACGTTCCACTTCTCGGCCGCCGCGGTGGCCAGAGCGGTACGCGCGGTTGCGGCGGCCATCTTGACCGGCTGCCACAGCGAGAAGTGCGAGGTGGAACCACCGGTGAGCTGGTTGTAGACGAGCTCGGGGCGCGCGTCGGCGTTGAAGGTGTGGACGTCCTCAATCGGCATGTCCAGCTCGTCCGCGATGATCTGCGCGAACGAGGTGAGGATGCCTTGGCCGGAGTCCTGACGGGGAACACCGAAGCTGGCCTTGCCGTCGGGCGAGATCTCGACGGCGAGCAGGTGGTTCGTCGGAAGGCACGAGTCCCGGTACAGGTCCAGGAAGTCGTACTCGTCCGAGAAGGTCGCGTTACTCGGAATCGGAGTTGCGCCGGCGGCGTAGGCAGCACTGGGGGCGGCGGACTCCCAGGCGAGGTCGGCCGTGGCGGCCAGCGTGGTGCCGGCGAGGACGTACCCGACGAACTGACGACGGCTGGTGCCGGTCGGCTGCTCGACGGTCGATTCCGCAACAGCGGCGGAATCGGGGTTGGGCGTGGGTGACATGAAAGCGTTCCCTTCACGCCGGCTCGGGGAGAGACCGGCATCAGGCTCGTCGCGGTGCACGGGGAGGGTCTCTCCGCCGGGCGACGAGGTGGACAGGAGACGTGCAACCCTCCGGGCGAAGGGCTTGGAGAGTTCCGGTCCGGACTTACTGGGGGGGCTGCGCGTGGACACGGAACGGTGGAGTGAACTCCAACCACGACGTTTTCTCAGGAAGTGACGCACTTCAAGTCCGGACATTCCCGATATCGCTGAACGGTAGTTATCAGCGACGAACGGGGACTTCGTCACACACATTCTGGTGTATTGCCAGCACACAAATAGGTACGAGAGTCTCACTTGTAAGTAGCACTCAGCCCATTTGTGAGTACGGCCGCGTGCGCCCCGCTCAGCGGACGTTCCTGCAGGTCAGAGCCTCGGCAAATTCACAAGCTTTCTGACCCATCCAGCAAGACACCTGCTGCGAAGTCCGGAATAGCGATAATCCTTTGACCTCTGTGCCAGTGCGAACGCTACGCCGCTGACTTTCGCGGGGGCAATAGCAACTGGGCTCGGTTCAAAGCTCTTTGTGCTATGGACGCGGCCGCTTATTACGTGCGCGCGTGGCGTCCCTCGCCGGGTCGCCCCCGTCACCAGGGCCAGCGGCAAGATGACCGCCGTCGGGTTCCGCTACGCCTGCGACAAGAAACTGCGCAACGCCCTGATCGACTTCGCCGACGACTCCCGCCACGCCAGCCCCTGGGC
>NZ_JACDFE010000338.1 GCF_013815995.1 Sporichthya sp. | reverse complement strand
GGTCGGGGACGCCGCCCTGCTGGTGCCGCCCGGCGACCCGACGGCCCTGGCCGGCGCGGTCCGCCGGCTGCTGAGCGAACCCGGTCTGGGGGCCACCCTGGCCGCCGCCGGGGTGCTTCAGTGCGCCGGCTGGCCCGACGAATCCGCGGTCCAGGCGGAGTTGATCAAGCTCTATCGCCAGTGGCGGGTCGGCAGTCCGCCCGCCATCCCGTAGGCTGGAGTTCCATGGCCGTGCCGCACATCACCAAGCACCTTTTCGTCACCGGCGGCGTTGCGTCGTCGCTCGGTAAAGGGCTCACCGCCTCCTCCCTCGGAAACCTGCTGACCAAGCGCGGGTTACGGGTCACGATGCAGAAGCTCGACCCCTACCTCAACGTCGATCCCGGGACGATGAACCCGTTCCAGCACGGCGAGGTTTTCGTCACCGACGACGGGTCCGAGACCGACCTCGACGTCGGTCACTACGAGCGCTTCCTCGACACCGAGCTGCACGGCTCGGCGAATGTGACGACGGGTCAGGTGTACTCGACCGTCATCGCCAAGGAACGCCGCGGGGAGTACCTCGGCGACACCGTCCAGGTCATCCCGCACATCACCAATGAGATCAAGGCCCGGATCCGGCGGATGGCCGGAGACGAGATCGACCTGGTCATCACGGAGATCGGCGGCACCGTCGGCGACATCGAGTCGTTGCCGTTCCTGGAGGCCGCCCGCCAGATCCGCCATGAGGTCGGCCGGGACAACGTCTTCTTCCTGCACGTCTCGCTGGTGCCCTACATCGGCCCGTCGGGGGAGCTGAAGACCAAGCCCACCCAGCACTCGGTCGCGGCGCTGCGCAGCATCGGTATCCAGCCCGACGCCATCGTCTGCCGTGCCGACCGGCCGATCACCGCCAGCATCAAGCGCAAGATCTCGCTGATGTGTGACGTCGACCAGGAAGCGGTCGCGGCCGCAGTCGACGCCCCATCGATCTACGACATCCCGAAGGTGCTGCACGCCGAGGGCCTGGACGCCTACGTGGTGCGCCGCCTCGGGCTGCCGTTCCGCGATGTCGACTGGACCGCCTGGGACGACCTGCTGCGCCGTGTGCACAAGCCGGCCAACGAGATCGTCGTCGGCCTGGTCGGCAAGTACATCGACCTGCCGGACGCGTACCTGTCGGTGACCGAGGCGCTGCGCCACGGCGGCTTCGCCCACGACGCTCGGGTGCAGATCCGCTGGGTCACCTCGGACGAGTGCGCGACCCCGGAGGGCGCCGCCGCCGCGCTCGACGACTGCGACGCGCTCTGCGTGCCCGGTGGGTTCGGTGTCCGCGGCATCGAGGGCAAGATCTCCGCGATCCGCTACGCCCGGGAGAACAAGATCCCGTTGCTCGGGCTGTGCCTGGGCCTGCAGTGCGTGGTGATCGAGGCCGCGCGCAACCTGGCCGGGCTCGAGGGCGCCAACTCCGCCGAGTTCGACCCGGCGGCCCAGCACCCGGTGATCGCCACCATGGCCGATCAGCGCGACGTGGTCGCCGGCGAACGGGACATGGGCGGCACGATGCGCCTGGGCCTGTACCCGGCGAAACTGGCCGAGGGTTCGATCGTCCGCGAGCTCTACGGCGAGCCCTACGTCTCCGAGCGGCACCGGCACCGCTACGAGGTCAACAACGACTACCGCGCCCAGATCGAGCGGGCCGGCCTGGTCGTCGGTGGCACGTCGCCGGACGGCCGCCTGGTCGAGTACGTCGAGCTGCCGCGCGAGGTGCACCCGTTCCTGGTCGCCACCCAGGCGCACCCGGAATTCCGCTCCCGTCCGACCCGCGCGCACCCGCTGTTCGCCGGTCTGATCGCCGCCGGTCTGGTCCGCCGCAAGGAGCGCACCGTACCGGCGCAGCCCGCGGAGTTCATCTCGGCCGCACGTTGAGCGAGCGCGGCGAGCTCACGATGAATGTCGAACGCGGCTCCGCGAGGACGAAGTCCGTGGCGGAGAGGCAGTGAGCGAGTCCCCGCTCCAGGACACCGACGACGCCTGGAAGGTCTTCGACAGCTCGATCGGCTTCACCGGTGGCGTCGTCTCGATCCGCGTCGACGAAGTCGCCATGCCCGGCAGCCTTGTCGCCAAGCGCGACGTGCTGGTCCACCCCGGCTCGGCCGGGATCCTCGTCCTCGACGACACCGGTCAGCGCCCCAAGGTCCTGACCGTGCGCCAGTACCGGCACCCGGTGCAGCGCCGGCTCTGGGAGCTCCCGGCCGGCCTGCTGGACGAGAACGAGTCGGCCCTCGCCGCGGCCAAGCGTGAGCTTGAGGAGGAGGCACACGTGCAGGCCCGCGATTGGCGGGTGCTGCTGGATGCCTACACCTCCCCGGGGATCAGCGACGAGGCCGTCCGGATCTATCTCGCCCGCGACGTGCGTCCCTCCGACGGCGAGCGACGTGCCGCGGTTCACGAGGAAGCCGACATGGAACTGCGCTGGGTCGAACTCGCCGACCTCGTCAAAGGTGTTCTCGGCGGTCGCCTGCACAACCCGCTGGTCGTGATGGGCGCCCTCGCCCTGCGTGCCGTCCTCGACGGCCCGGGCATCGGCTCCCTGCGCCCCGCCACCTCGCCCTGGCGCGACCGCCCCGCCTGATCGAACCATTAGGCGTGTCACGCCTAATGGTTCGTTTTCCACAGGTCAGTAGGTGATGACCTCGACGTCGTCGAAGGAGTCGAGGCCTTCGCCGCCGACGCCGTGGTCGCGGCCTTCGCCACCGGCGATGGTGTCGTTGCCGGCGCCGCCGAGAAGCGTGTCGTCCCCGGCGCCGCCGAAGATCCGGTCCGCCCCGTCACCGCCCCGCACGGTGTCGTCCCCGCCGCCGGCGCAGATCTGGTCCTTGCCGCCGCCGCCGTCGATGGTGTCCTTGCCGCCCCGGCCGACGATCACGTCGTCGCCCGGTGTCCCGACGATCGCCTCGGCTGCGTCGGTGCCCACCTTCGTGGCCGGCTTGCCGTCGCACGTCGGGGTCCGGGAATCGCCCGAGGGTTCGGACGCGCGCCCGGCCGACGCGGAGTAGGTGAGCTGCACGACGCCGTCCTGGTAGATCCCGGACTGGCCGAGTTCGAAGCGGACCCCGGAGGTCCTGGTGGTGTCCGCGAAGCTGCTCCCACCGCCTCCTCCGCCGAGACCGGACGGGGCCGGGGCCGTCGCGCCTCCGTCGGCGCCGCCACCTCCGCCGCCGTAGAAACCGCCGCCGCCACCCCCGCCGCCACCGGTGCCGACGGCGTT
>NZ_JACDFE010000173.1:6108-10180 GCF_013815995.1 Sporichthya sp. | reverse complement strand
GAGCGCCGCGGTCCGACGGACCCGAGCGGCGGTCCGAGGGTGCCGAACGCTTCGCCGGAGCGCCGCGGTCCGACGGACCCGAGCGCTTGGCGGGGGCGGACCGCTTGGTCGGACGGCTCGAGCTTCCGTCGCGCCAGTCGTCGCCTCCGGCCTCCGGCCGCCGCGATCCCGACTTCCGCGGAGCCGTGCCCTTGAGGACGGCCCCCTTCGGCGCGGCCTTCCTGGGAGCGGCCTTCTTCGCGGCCGCCTTCTTCTCGGCGGACGCGGCATTCCGCTCGGCCTTGGCCTTGCGGACGGCCGGCGCGCCGACGTCCTTGCGCGACGCCGCGGCCTTCTTGCGCGCCTCGCCAGGGGCCTTCTTGCGCGGCGGCGGCTTGATGTCCTCCGAGGCGGTCAGCAGCGCCGAGACCTCGTGGGTGGTCAGGTGGCGCAGTCGGCCGGGGCCGAGGTTGCCCATGTTGACTGAGCCGATCTGCACCCGGACCAGACGCGAGACCGGGTGCCCGACGGCTTCGAACATGCGCCGGACGATGTGGTTGCGGCCCTCGTGGATCTCGATCTCGACCTGGATCCGGGCGCCGGACTGGCCGACCATCCGGAACTTGTCGGCTTTCGCGAGCCCGTCGTCGAGCTCGACACCGGCCTTGAGGGTGCGGGACAGGTCGCGCGGGATCGGGCCCGGGATGTCGGCGAAGTAGATCTTCGGCACGCCGTACTTCGGGTGCGTGAGCCGGTTGGCCAGCTCCCCGTCGTTGGTGAGCAGGATCAGGCCCTCGGTGTCGGTATCGAGGCGGCCGACGTGGAAGAGCCGTTCCGTGCGGTCCTGGACGTAGTCCCCGACGCAGGGCCGGCCCTCCGGGTCGCTCATCGTCGACACCACGCCGACGGGCTTGTTCAGCACCAGGTAGACCATGCCCGCGCGCGTCGGCAGCCGGGAGCCGTCGATCGTGATGATCGCGGTGTCCGGGTCCACCCGCATGCCCTGCTCGCGCACGGTCTTGCCGTCGACGGTGACCCGGCCCTCGTCGATCAGTTCCTCGCAGGCCCGGCGACTACCCAGCCCGGCCGCGGCCAGCACCTTCTGCAGCCGGATGCCCTCCCCGGGGGCGTAGGTCTCGTCGGGACCGTCGTCGAACTCGTCGTTCTCGGCGTCGTTCTCGGCGTCGTACTCCTCGTTGCTCACCTAGGAGCTCGGGAGGTCGAGGTCGCCTTCGAGGCTGCTCAGTTCGGGCAGCAACGGAGCCAGTTCGGGCAGCTCGGACAGGTCGTTCAGACCCAGCCGCTCCAGGAAAAGGTTCGTGGTCCGGTACAGGATCGCTCCACTCTCGTGTTCGGTGCCGGCCTCTTCGACCAGGCCGCGGGAGAGCAGGGTGCGCATGACGCCGTCGACGTTCACCCCGCGCACCGCCGACACCCGGGCGCGGTTCACGGGCTGCCGGTAGGCAACCACGGCGAGGGTCTCCAACGCGGCCTGGGTCAGTCGGGCCTGCTGGCCGTCCCGGACGAAGCGCTCGACGACGGTCGCGCACTCTTCGCGGGTGTAGAAGCGCCAGCCGCCCGCCACCTCGCGCAGGGCGATGCCGCGGCCCTCCTCGGCGTATTCGGCAGCGAGGGTCTCCAGGCAGGCTTCGACCTCGGCGAGGGGACGCTCGCACACCTGGGCCAGCGTCGTCGCGTCGACGGGGGTGTCGACGACCAGCAGCACAGCCTCGATCGCCGCGCGCAGGGTCGGGCCGCCGCCCAGCGGCGCGTCGTCCAGGTCGGTCGCGGAGTCGCCGGTCTCGTACCCGTCCTCACCGACGGTCTCGGGTGCGGTCCCCTCCACGGCGTCGTCGATCTCCTCGACGACCTCCGCAACGGTCACGAACTCCGGGGCGGACTCGCTGCTCTCGGTCGGCCGATCGATGTCGATGCTCATCGACACTCCTCGCTGCGCTCGTCGTACCGCTTCGCTCTCATGCTCCGACATTGATTCGCTCGCAAGCTCACTCATGCTCCTGAGCTGAAGCGCCCGGCTGTGCAGGGCCGTGCTGGCTGGGTATGGCCGGCGCTTCGTCGAACTCGTCGTGCACCACGACCTCGCCGTCCTCGGTCCCGGTCCAACGGATGTGCAGCTCGCCCAAGGGGGTGAGCTGCTCGAAATTGACCACCTGCTCGCGGAACAGCTCCAGCAGGGCCAGGAAACGCGCGACCTTCGTCGCCGTGTCCTCGCAGTCGGCGACCAACTGGCGGAAGGTCGAGCCGCCGAAGTGTCGCAGCCGCTCCACCAGGATCGCGGCCTGCTCGCGCACGCTCACGCGCGTCACGTGCAGGTGGGCGATCGAGACGACCGGCTCCGGCTTGGGCGCGAGCGCCTTGGCCGCGAGCGCGGCGAACTCGTCCGGTCCGAGCCCGATCAGCACCTCGGGCAGCAGCTGGGCGAACGGCTCCTCCAGCCCCACCACCCGCGGGAAGCGCTTGGACTCGGTCGCGAGCCAGTCCTGGAACTGCTTGGCGACCTGCTTGTAGGCCTTGTACTGCAGCAGTCGCGCGAAGAGCAGGTCGCGGGCCTCCAGCAGGGCCAGGTCCTCCTCGTCGTCGATCTCACCGGCCGGCAGCAGCCGGGCCGCCTTGAGATCGAGCAGGGTGGCCGCGACCACCAGGAACTCGCTGGTCTCGCCCAGGTCCCAGTCCGGGCCCTGAGCCCGGATGTAGGCGATGAACTCGTTGGTGACCGTCGCCAACGCGATCTCGGTGATGTCGAGCTTGTGCTTGGAGATCAGGGTCAGCAGCAGGTCGAACGGGCCCTCGAAGACGCCCAGGTGGACCTGGAACGCCTTCGAATCACCCGGAGGAGGAACCACAACAGCCTCATCCGGCGCAGGAGCCAATTCCTCCGAAGAAGGGAGCTCCGGCTCCGAAACGCCGGTCTCTAGCGCGGAATCCACCGACGAACCGTAGCCGACGCCGAGCACCCCGGCGTCAGCGGCGATAGCCCACCTGCTGGACCCGCGCCGGGCGGGCCAGGAGCTCGCGGGCGAGCTGACGGTAAGCCTTCGCGCCGGTCGAGGCCGAGGCGTAGGTGGTGATCGGCTCGCCGGCCACCGTGGTCTCGGGGAATCTGACGGTGCGTCCGATCACCGTGTGGAAGACCCCGTCGCCGAAGGCCTCGACTACCCGGCTGAGCACCTCGCGCCCGTGCACCGTCCGGGCGTCGAACATGGTGGGGAGGATGCCCTCCATGTGCAGGTCCGGGTTGAGCCGGTCCTGGACCTTGGCGATGGTGTCGGTGAGCAGGGCCACGCCGCGCAGCGCGAAGTACTCGCACTCCAACGGGATGATCACCGAGTGCGCGGCGGTCAGCGCATTGAGGGTGAGCAGGCCGAGCGAGGGCTGGCAGTCGATGATCATGAGGTCGTAGTCGGCCTGCAGCGGCGCGAGCGCCCGGTACAGGCTCTGCTCGCGCGCGACCTCGTTGACCAGCTGGACCTCGGCCGCGGCCAGGTCGATGTTGCAGGGCAGCAGGTCCAGACCCGGCACGTTGGTCTTGAGCAGCACGTCCTCGGCGCGGGTGCCGCGCTCCATGAGTAGGTTGTGCATGGTCAGGTCGAGCTCGTGCGGGTTGATGCCCAGGCCCACGGACAGCGCACCCTGGGGGTCGAAGTCGACGAGGAGGACCTTGCGGCCGTACTCGGCCAGGGCGGCGCCCAGGTTGATCGAGGAGGTCGTCTTGCCGACCCCGCCCTTCTGGTTGCACATCGCGATGATCGTGGCCGGGCCGTGCCGGTCCAGTGGGGGCGGCTCGGGGAAGATCGGCAGTGGCCGGCCGGTCGGGCCCAGCTTGGCCGAGGTCCGCAGCGAACCTTCGCCGAAGATCGGGTCCTCGGCCATCGCCATCTCGTCGACGTGATCGGCGGATCGGCTCGGCGCCCAGCGGCGCTCCTTCGGCACGGCGGCGCGCACGGTCGGAAGCGGCGGGAAGGACTCGCCGGCCCGAGCAGTGGCCCCCGCGAATCGCGATCCGAACTTGTCCGTCATTTGCTGCCGACCTTCTCCGCGTGGGCACTTGTCGGGGGTCGACGGGGGCGGAGCC
>NZ_JACDFE010000173.1:0-6098 GCF_013815995.1 Sporichthya sp. | reverse complement strand
CCCCCCCGTCTGTGCGGATCCGCTCTCTCCGCGCACCGGCTTCGCCGGTCCGCCGTGCGGTTCACGCGTTCAGATTCCCGCACCCGTGGGCCACTTCCGTGGCACCGACGCGGCGTGTCGCGAGGGTCCTTGACAACGGCCTTGGATTGTGGTGCCGGTGGGGTTATTGAGGCCAGTGTGACTAATGACGGGCCCGGGGATGAGAGCTCGCGTAGACCTCGCGGAGCCGCTCGACGGTGACCAGGGTGTAGAGCTGCGTGGTTGCCACCGACGCGTGCCCGAGCAGCTCCTGCACGACGCGGACGTCGGCCCCGCCGTCGAGCAGGTGGGTCGCGAACGAGTGCCGCAGGGTGTGCGGAGAGACCTCGACGTCGACTCCCGCACCTTCCTTCGCGGCGTCGATCACCGACCAGGCGCTCTGCCGGGACAGCCGACCGCCGCGGGCGTTGAGGAACACCGCCGGTCCCCCGGTCCCGTTCTCGGCGAGCAGCGGCCGGCCCTGCACCAGGTACCGGTCCAGGGCCTCGATCGCGAAGCTGCCCAACGGGACCATCCGCTGCTTGCCGCCCTTGCCGAGCAGCCGCACGGTGCGCTCGGTCAGGTCGAGGTCGTCGACGTCGAGACCGACCGCCTCGGAGATCCGCGCGCCGGTGCCGTAGAGAAACTCGAGCAGGGCGGCGTCGCGGGTGGTGAGCTCGGTGCGGGAGCCGGTGCCGGCTGCCTCGATGAGCGCCTGCACGGTCTCGACCGGGATCGCCTTGGGCAGGCGCTGCGGGCGCTTGGGCGGGCGGACCGGCTTGGCCGGGTCGACGGTGGCCATGCCCTCGCGGACGACGAACCTGTGGAACCCGCGGACGGCGATGACGGCCCGGGCGGCCGAGCTGGCGGACAGCGGCGGGTGCTCCGCGTCGCCCTGGCGGAGCCGGGCCAGGAAATCGGTGACGTCCTGCTCGGTGACCGCGGCGACGTCCGCGATCCCCCGCTGGTGCAGCACGCCGGCGTAGCGCCTGAGGTCGCGGCGGTAGGACAGCAGCGTGTTGGTGGCCAGGCCCCGCTCGACGGTGAGGTGGTCGAGGTAGCCGCGCAGGGCCAGGCCGACATCGGTACTCACCAGGCCAGAACTACCGGGTCGAGCTGACATAACCGCGGCGGCGCGCCGGGGCGGAGGTCAGAGGACACCGGCCAAGGTCGTGGTGGCGAGCCCGTGGGCCTCGGCGACCGGGCCGTAGACGATCGCTCCGGCATGGGTATTGAGCCCCAGCGCCAGCGCCGGGTCCCGGCGGGCGGCGTCGCGCCAGCCGAGGTCGGCGATCTCCAACGCGTAGGGCAGCGTCACGTTGGTCAGGGCGTAGGTCGAGGTGTGGGGAACCGCCCCAGGCATGTTCGCGACGCAGTAGAAGATCGAGCCGTGGACCTCGTAGGTGGGGGCACCGTGCGTGGTCGGGCGGGAGTCTTCGAAGCAGCCACCCTGGTCGATGGCGATGTCGACCAGCACCGTGCCCGGCTTCATCCGGGACACCAGGTCGCTGGAGATCAACTTCGGCGCCTTCGCGCCCGGCACGAGAACCGCGCCGACGACGAGGTCGGCGTCGAGCACGGCCTTCTCGATCTCGTAGGAGTTCGAGGCCACCGTCTGGGCGTGGCCCTGGTAGATCCGGTCGGCCTCGCGCAGCTTGGCGATGTTCTTGTCCAGCAGCAACACCTCGGCTTGCATGCCGATCGCGATCGCGGCGGCGTTCATCCCGGCCACCCCGGCGCCGATCACGACGACCTTGGCGGCGTAGACCCCGGAGACCCCGCCCATCAGTACGCCGCGCCCGCCCCCGGAGCGCATCAGGTGGTACGCCCCGGCCAGCGGCGCGAGCCGGCCCGCGACCTCGCTCATCGGGTACAGCAGCGGCAGTGAGCCGTCGGGCAGCTGGACCGTCTCGTAGGCGATCGCGGTGGTCCCAGCGGCCAGCAGCGCCTTGGTGCACTCCTCGGAGGCGGCCAGGTGCAGGTAGGTGAACAGGACCTGGTCCGCCCGGAGCCGCCCGAACTCCTGCGCGATGGGCTCCTTGACCTTCAGGACGAGGTCGGCCGTGGCCCAGACGTCGTCCGCGGTCGGCAGGACGGTGGCCCCGGCCGCGACGAAGTCGGCGTCGGAGATCGACGAGCCGGCCCCGGCGTCGCGCTCGAGAAGCACCTGGTGGCCGTGCCGGGTGAACTCGTGGACGCCGGCCGGGGTGATCGCCACCCGGTATTCGTGTTCCTTGACTTCGCGCGGCACCCCGACTCTCATGGCCGCAGCGTAGGCCGCGTCTCGGGGTCGACGAGGCGGACCTCGCCCGAGGTCTCGATCTCTACGCGTTCGCGCTTCAGGGTGGCCGTGACGAGTTGCTCCTCCTGGACGGTGTGCTTGCGAACGAGAACCCGCTCCCGCACGACGAGGCGTTTGGTCACCACGATCTGCTCTTCGAAGACCGGGATGGACAGACTGCCGTCCGGGAGCGTCAGCACCTCCCCGCTGTCGTTGTCGCCAGCGGGTTCGCGAACGAGGTCCGCGTGCTCGACGGTGCGTGGCACCGCGTTCTCGTACAGGATCTCGTCGATGTGGGTGACCGCGCGGACCCGGCCGGCTTCCTGAGAGACCGTTCCGGTCTGCAGGCGCTCCTCGCGCAGGACGAGGTCGACGACGTTGGTGTCCGGCGTGGCCCGCGCGTGCCGTGCGGTCGGCTCCATGGCTACTAGTTCGTCCGCTCGACCTCGATGACCTCGCGGCCAAGGTCCTCGGCCACCGTGACCTGCTCGGTGACCTCTTCGGTGACCATCCGGACGCGCTCCACCGGCGCGGTCACCTTGCCGGAGAAGGCCACCTCTTCGGTGAGGACGACCTCGTGCACGGCCGCGGTCAGGTCCCGGCCGGCCATCGCGGGCGCGAGGTTGGTCTCGGTAATCTCCTCGCGCTCGATCCGGACCTCGTCGTGGGAGACCGCGACGGTCGCGGTCACGGTCTCCGTCACCACGTACTTGTGCAGCCGCGCGCGCCCGGACTCGCGGCGGGAGGTGCCGACGGTCAACTGCTGCTCGGAGCGGGTCATCGCGTCGTCGGTGCCGGCTGCGGCGGGTTCGCGGAACTCCGGCACCGGCGGGGCGATCTCGTCGGGACCGTCGGGCGGGGTGAGCTGGTAGTGGGAGTAGAGCAGGTCCTCCTCGGCGGCGCTGAGCGCGTGGCCGGCTCCCACGCGGGGCGCGTCCTTGACCAGGTCGTGGCCGTAGGGCACGACGACGCAGTCGCCGTCCATGGTGGCCAGCTCCAGCGGAACGAAGCTGGCGGCGCCACCGAACAGCCCGGTGGACACGGACAGGAAGGTGCCGGTCCCCTGGGCGGAGGCGTAGACGTCGACGACCTTGCCGATCTTGGCGCCGTGGGTGCTCCGAACGGGGTGGCCGGCGAGCGTGGACAGGGTTCTGTCGTCGATGGTGGTCATGGGTGTGCCTCTCCTGGCGATCGGAATCCGGGTGCAGCGGATCGTCGCCGGGGGCCGGAGCAACACGGACTAGCTGCCCGTTACCACCGGGGCCAACCGGTACCCCGGCAGAAAGAGGGCGTGGACTACGCGGCGCGCCCGGCATAGCGTCGGTCCCGGCCGGCCCGCAGCGCAGCGAGGAGACGTCATGAAGGTCTCGATGGTCCACCTGATGCCACACCGGGAGCTCCCGGAGGACTTCACCACCCGGTACAAGTCGGTCTGGGTGACCCCGCCCTGGCACGAACTGATCGACGGCGAACAGGCCGGGCGGTACTACAACCAGTCGATCGACGAGCTGCTCCACGCCGCGGAGTCCGGCTACGACGGGATCGGCGTCAACGAGCACCACCAGAACGCCTACGGCTTCATGCCGAACCCCAACCTGATGGGCACGGCGCTGGCCCGCCTGACCAACCACCTCGACGTCGGGATCCTGCAGATCGGGTCCACCCTGCCGAGCACGCAACCGGCGATCCGGATCGCCGAGGAGTACGCGATGCTCGACTGCATCTCCGGCGGCCGGCTGATCGCGGGCATGCCGGCGGGCACCTCGATGGACGCCAACCAGTGCATGGGCATCCCACCCATCGAGCAGCGCGAGCGCTACTACGAGGCGTACGAGCTGATCATGAAGGCCTGGCAGTCCCGGGAGCCGTTCGCCTTCAACGGCCGCTACACCCAGCTGCCCTCGGTCAACGTCTGGCCGCGCCCGATCCAGGACCCGCACCCGCCGGTCTGGATTCCCGGCCTGGGCTCGCTCTCGACCTGGAAGTTCGCGGCCAAGCACAACCACAACTACGCCATGCTCAGCTTCTTCGGCTCCCAGATGGGCAAGAAGGTGATGGACGGCTTCTGGTCCTTCGTCGACGAGGAGGGCCTGGACCGTAACCCGTACCGCGCCAGCTTCGCGCAGATGGTCTGCGTCGCGGACACCGATGCCCAGGCGGAGAAGCTCTTCAAGGAGCACATTCGCTACTTCTTCGACAAGTGCATGCACGTGCCGCTGCCGTGGTGGGGCCTGCCCGGGCACCTGGACCACGCGAGCCTGGCCAACGGCATCCGCAGCGGTTCGGCGATCCGCCAGATGGAGATCATGGCGAACTTCAAGAACTTCTCCTACAAGGACTTCGTCGACAAGGACATCGTCATCGCGGGCAGTCCGGCCACCGTCGCCGACAAGCTGGTCGGCGCGGTCAAGGACCTGCGGGTCGGAAATCTGATGACCCTTCAGCACATCGGGTCGATGCCGCACGAGCTGACCAAGGAGTCGATCTCGCTGTTCTGCCAGGACGTGCTGCCCAAGCTGCGCGACGTCTGGGACGACGAGGGCTGGGTCAACCACTGGTGGCCGGTCAAGATCCGCGCGACGCGAGCGGTCTGAGGGAGTCGACGAGATGCAGCACTCGCAGGTTCACAGCGTCGAGACCCGCAACGTCGAGGTCTGGGGCGGCGACGTCCGCACCCAGGTCCTGGTGGCCGGCGACGGCCCGCCCGTGGTCTTCCTGCACCCGGTTCTCGGGCTGCAGTGGGATCCCTTTCTGGACCTGCTGGCCCAGAGCCACACCGTCTACGCGCCGTACCTGCCGGGGACCGCGCCCGGTGAGCCGGACGCCCACAAGAGCATCACCGACAACTACGAACTGACCCTGGTCTACGACGAGATCCTCGACGCGGTCGGCGTCGACGAATCCGCAGCGGTGATCGGGCACTCCTTCGGCGGGATGGTGGCCTGCGACCTCGCGGCGACGTTCCCGGCGAGGGTCTCCAAGCTCGTCCTGCTCTGCCCGATCGGGCTCTGGACCGACGGGCGGGCGTTCAACAACCCTTACCTGCTCGAGCTCCCGGAGCTGGCCGTCGCGGCGTTCGCCGACCCGACCGGCCCGGTGGCCCAGGCCGCGCTGGCGATGCCGACCGATCCGGAAGCGATGGGTGAAGTGCTGATCGCCCTGCAGTGGGCGATGGGCGTGGCCGGCAAGTACTGGTGGCCGATCCCGGACCGCGGGCTGGACCGCCGCATCCACCGGATCACCGCGGACACCCTGGTGATCTGGGGCGAGAAGGACGGGATCATCTCCCCGGACTACGCGCAGGACTTCGCGCGCCTGACCGGCGGGCGGGCCGAGGTGCTGTCCGGCGCGGCCCACGTCCCGCAGCTCGAGCGCCTCGACGTCGTGGGCCCGATGGTGACGGAGTTCTTGCAGGGCTGAGCGCGCCCGGTGTGTCCCGCCCGGTCCTGAGGATCTCGGCGGCTACCTTCGCGAGGTGGCCGCCGAGATCCCGGTCTTTCGCCCCCTTGCGCTCGCGATCGTGCTGGGGTGCGCCGCCGTGACGGTCGCCGAGTCCGACGCGTCGCCCGCCGGCCTGCCGTCGGCCTGCTCCCAGATCGACGAGCAACTGGTCTCCTGCCTGTACAACACCCCGTCCAACTCCCCCGTCCAGTTCAAGGTCCCCGCCGGTGTCACCGCGGTGACGGTGACCGCCCGGGGCGGGACCGGCGGCCCGGGAGCCTCGGGCGGCGCCGGCGGCCGGGCCGGGATCGTCACCGGCACCATCACGGTGACGTCGGGGACTGTGCTGGACCTCTTC
>NZ_JACDFE010000172.1 GCF_013815995.1 Sporichthya sp. | reverse complement strand
TTCCTGGCCTGGGCCCTGGAGGCGACGCTGGCCTGGCAGGTCGCCCACGCCGCCGGGGTCGACCTGGCCTACCACGAGGCGATCGCGGTGACCGCGGTCGCGATCGCTGCGCAGACCGTCGCCCTGACCCCGGGCGGCATCGGTTCCTACGAGGCCGCCGGCACCGCGGCGCTGGCCGCGCTCGGGGTCGACCCCGGCACGGCGTTCGCCATCGCGCTGGCCACCCACGCGGTGAAGACCGCCTACTCCCTGGTGGTCGGTGCCGTCGCGTTGCTGACCCCAGCGCCCACCTACTGGGGCAACCTGCGCCTGCCCCGCACCCTGCCGGCCCGCCCGGTGCCCTGGCTCGTCGAGGCGGCCGCGCCGGTGATCGCGGTGATCCCGGTCTTCAACGAGCAGGACGTCGTCGGGGACGTGATCCGCCGGTTGCCGGCGAGGGTGGACGGACGGCCCGTGCGCTGCCTGGTCATCGACGACGGCTCGGCCGACGACAGCGCGGCCCGCGCCGCGGAGGCCGGCGCCACCGTGATCGCGCACCCGCGCAACCAGGGCCTGGGCGCCGCGGTACGCACCGCCCTGCGGGAGGCGAGCGCCCTGAACCCGGCGGCAGTGGTCTACCTCGACGCCGACGGTGAGTACGCCCCGGAGGACCTGCCCACGGTGGTCGCGCCGGTGCTGGCCGGGACGGCGGACTACGTCGTCGGCTCCCGCTTCGCCGGGAACATCGAGCACATGCGCCCGCACCGGCGCCTCGGCAACGTGGTCCTCACCCGCTGGGTGCGCTGGACCGCCCGCCGCCGCGATCTGACGGATGGTCAGAGTGGGTACCGCGCCTTCTCGGCCCGCGCGGCGGCCGAGGCCGAGATCGTGCACGACTACAACTACGCCCAGGTCCTGACCCTGGACCTGCTGGCCAAGGGATATCACTACACCGAAGTGCCCATCGGGTACCACTTCCGGACCACCGGGGACTCATTCGTCAAGCTCGGCCGCTACCTGCGCAAGGTGGTCCCGGCCGTGCACCGCGAGCTGAACGCGGACCGGGTGGCCGCGCCGACTACGGGCTCGTCGAGCCGGCCGGTTCCGATCCGCCGGACGGGATCGGCGATTCGGAGTTGAGGTTGCGCACCGTGCGTCCGTCGTCCTGACCGCAACCCGCGAGGGCGGCCGCTCCGAACGCCAGGGCAGCAGCGACCACGACGCGGCTGCTCAAGATTTGGCCTGCCCACATACGAAATTCCAAGGTCGCAGGGTTAGGTTAGGCTGCCCATTATCCGGGCAGCGTGCTGAATTCGTGCCAAGGGTGTGAGCCGTGTACCGCAAGTTCTTCGGTGTTGCCGCTGTCCTTTCCCTGCTGCTTCCCGTCCTCGTCGGCTGCGGGTCCGACGACAAGGAGACGATCCGGGTCTACTCCGGGCGCCACTACGACCTCGAGGGCGCCTTCAACGGGTTCGCCAAGGACACCGGCATCAACGTCGAGTTCCTCTACGGCAGCGACGCCGAACTGCTCGAGCGGATCAAGGCCGAGGGTGAGGACACCCCCGCCGACCTCTACATGACCGTCGACGCCGGCAACCTCTGGCTCGCGGCCAAGGACGACCTGCTCCAGCCGATCACCTCACCGACCCTGGACGACGCCGTGCCGGAGGGCCTGCGCGACCCGCAGGACCGCTGGGTCGGGCTGAGCATGCGGGCCCGCACCGTCATGTACAACCCGGACAAGGCCCAGCCGAGCGACTTCGACTCCACGGACTCCTACGCGGGCCTGGACGACCCGAAGTGGAAGGGCCGGCTGTGCGGGCGCACCGCCGACTCCTCCTACATGCAGTCCCTCGTCGCGCAGATGATCGACCAGCACGGCCGGGACAAGGCGCTGGAGATCGTCAAGGGCTGGGTCGCCAACGACACCAAGATCCTCACGGACGATGTGACCGTCCTGAAGACCATCGACGCCGGTGGCTGCGACGTCGCGTTGACCAATCACTACTACCTGGCGCGCGTCCTCGCCGACGATTCGGACTTCCCGGTCAAGCCGTTCTGGGCCAACCAGGATGGCGACGGCGTGCACGTGAACATCTCCGGCGCCGGGGTCCTGAAGAACGCCGACAACGCCCCGGCCGCGCAGAAGCTGCTGGAGTGGCTGGCCACCACCGGGCAGAACGCGTTCTGCGACGGCAACTACGAATATCCGGTGAACCCCGACGTGAAGCCGGACGCGCTGATCGAGGGTTTCGGGACGTATGAGTTCGCTCCCATCAACGCCGAGGCGTACGGAAGTCTCAACGCCGAGGCGATCAAGGTGATGTCGGAGGCCGGGTACCGGTGACCCTGCTCGATCCCGGCTTGCCGGCGAGCAGTGCCGCTTCCGAGGGCGAACGACCCCGGGACAGGGGCAACCGGTTCCGGGGCGGCAGGGGACGGACTGGCTGGGCCGGCGGCGTCGGCCTGATCGCGGTGATCGCGAGCCTGCCGGTGCTCGCCGTGGTGATCGACGCGTTCGCCGCGACCGGCGGCGACGTCCAGTGGCCGCCGCGGCTCGGGCACATGGTGATCACCACGATGGTCCTCCTGGTCAGCGTCGGCGCGGCGACGGTCGTCATCGGCGGCGGACTGGCCTGGCTTGTCACCGCCTACAGCTTCCCTGGGCGGGGCGCGTTCTCCTGGCTGCTGGTACTGCCGCTGGCGATGCCCGCCTACATCGCCGGCTTCGTCTACCTGTACCTGCTGGACTACCCCGGCCCCATCCAGACCCAGTGGCGCGAGTGGTTCGGGCAGGACGCCTGGTTCCCGGACGTGCACTCGACGGGCATGGCCGCGGTCGTGCTGTCGCTGTGCCTGTATCCGTACGTCTACCTGCTCGCGCGCTCCGCGCTGCTGGAGCAGGCCCCGGCCACCTACGACGCCGCGCGGTCGCTGGGGTGCTCGCCCACCCGGGCACTGCTGCGCGTCGTGCTGCCGCTGGCCCGCCCGTCCCTGATGGCCGGCGCCGCGCTGGTGATGATGGAGACCCTGACCGACTTCGGCACCGTCGCGTACTTCAACGTGGAGACGGTCACGGTCGGGGTCTATCGGGTCTGGAAGGGCACTTTCGACCGGCAGTCCGCGACCGCGCTGGCTTCTCTGGTGCTGGCGTTCGCCTTGATCGTCATCCTCGCCGAACGCCTGGCCCGCGGCCGGGCGCGGTACCTGCAGAAAGGCGGGGCGGATCGCGGGTTCACCCCGGTGCCGCTGCGCGGCGCCAAGGCCTGGGCCGCCACCGGCGTGTGCTCCCTGGTGCTGCTGCTGGCCTTCGCCCTGCCGGTGTGGCAGCTGGTGTGGTGGGCCGGGAACGCGAAGGACGGCGGCTTCTCCAGCCTCCTCGACGAGCGCTACCTGGAGTACCTCTGGAACAGCCTGCGCATCGGTTTCATCGCGGCCGCCGGGTGCGTGGCCGCCGCGGTGGTGATGGCGCACGCCGCCAAGCTGACCCAGGGTCGCGGGGTAGAGATGGCCTCGCAGGTGGCCACCGTCGGCTACGCGATCCCCGGCGTCGTGGTGGCGATCGGCGTACTGATCGCCACGGCGTGGGTGGACGACGGGGCGGAGGCGATCGGCATCTCCGGTGGCATCGGCGCGGTGGCGACCGGTTCGGTGATCGGCGTCGTCTACGCCTACCTGGTGCGATTCATGGCCCCCGCCTACCAGAGCGTGGACGCCTCGTTCGCCAAGATGCCCTCATCGCTCACCGGTGCGGCGCTCAGCCTCGGCTCGATGCCCCGCCAGGTGCTGACCCGGGTGCACCTGCCCCTGGCCCGGGCCGGCGTCGCGGTGGCGGTGGTACTCGTCCTCATCGATGCGTTGAAGGAGTTGCCGATCGTGCTGCTGCTGCGGCCCTTCGGCTTCACCACGCTCTCGATCCAGGCCTACCAGGAAGCCTCGGAGGCCCGCTGGGAGAGCGCGGCCACGCCGGCCCTGACGATCGTGGTCGTGGCGACCATCCCGGTGCTGATCCTGTTCCGCAAGATCCTGCCGGCGAAGGCTCTGACATGACGGCCCCTCCGCTGACGGCGGCGGTGCCGCCCGGAGAGCTGCTCCTCTCGCTGGAGTCCGTGGTCAAGGACTTCGGCAGGACCCGCGCCGTCGACGGAATCTCCCTCACCGTCGGTCCGGGCGAGATCATCGCGATGGTCGGCCCGTCCGGCTGCGGCAAGTCGACGACGTTGCGCATGGTGGCCGGCCTCGAGCGGCCCGACTCCGGCCGCGTCCGGCTGGCCGGACGGTACGTCGCCGGACCGGACGCCTGGGTGCCGGCCGAGCGGCGCGGGGTCGGCCTGGTGTTCCAGGACCACGCGCTGTTCCCCCACCTCACGGTCGAGAACAACGTCGGCTTCGGACTCCCCCGGCGCTCTCCGACCCGGACCGCCCGGATCCGCGAGGTGCTGGATCTGGTCTCGATGGCCCCGTTGGCCGGGCGCTACCCGCACGAGCTCTCCGGCGGAGAACAGCAGCGTGTCGCGCTGGCCCGCGCGCTCGCGCCGGGACCGCCGATCGTCCTGCTGGACGAGGCCTTCTCCAGCCTGGACCGCGGCCTGCGCGCCCAGATCCGCACCGACACCGTCGCGATCCTGCGCCACACCGGCACCGCCGCGATCCTGATCACCCACGACCGGGACGAGGCCCTGGCCACCGGCGACCGCGTGGTCATCATGCGCGGCGGCCGGATCGAGCAGGACGCGACCCCGGACGAGGCGTTCCACCACCCGGCGACCCGGTTCGTGGCCACCTTCGTGGGCGACGCGGTGCTCCTGCCGGCCGAGCGCGACGCCGGCATGCTGTACTCCGAGATCGCCGAGATGATCACCCCCTCCGGGATCGGCCACGGCGAGGTCGAACTGGTCGCCCGGCCGCACGAGGTGACCCTTGACGCCGGCGGCCCCGGCAAGGCCGAGGTGGTCGCGCTGGAGTTCCAGGGCGCCTTCGTGCTCTACACCCTCACGCTGCAGTCCGGGATCACGCTGCGCTCGCTGCAACCGCACGAGGTCCGCCTCGACCTCGGCGCCAAGGTCTCGGTCGGACTCGCGCCGGGCATCACGCCCTCGATCCTGGTCGACGGGGTCCGGCCCCGCTGAGGGTGCGTCAGTCCTCAACCACGTGGACGTTGAACCGCTCCCGGGCCTGCGCCCAGGCCTGGTGGTCGAAGCCGGCCGGAGTCAGGGCCGCGACCGCGTCGTAGGCCATCGCGAGCGCGTGGTGGGTGTTGTCGTGCGCGAACAGGCCGAGGCGGCCGAAGGTGGTGACCCCCGGGATCCCGCGCGCCCAGGAGTCCAGGGTGCTCAACGCCTCGCCGTAGCCACGGGTGTAGACCGGGTAGACGTGATTGACGCGGCGCACGACGACCTGCTCGACATGCATCACCGGCAGTCCGGTGCGGGCGAGGGTGTCGGCCACGATCTCGGCCAGCGTCGCGGAGTCGGCGGTGTGGATCGCATCGCCCTGCGCGCACGGGATCTCGGCGCAGATCACGCTGCGGTCGGCCGGGTCGTCGGCGCTGATCCGGTAGTTCGCCGGTTCGGAGAGCCGGGTGATCGGCGTTCCGTCGGCCGGCAGGTAGTGCGCGTCGAAGCCGGTCCAGCGACCGCCGCTGTGCACCAGGTAGACCAGCACCATCGCCCGGAAGGTCAGGCCGTCCGCAGCGGCGAGGACGGACGCGGGAGCAGCCGGGTCCGCCATCTTCGCCAACCGGGGCAGCGGCACGGTGGAGAAGACGTGACGACCCGTCACGGTGGTGCCGTCAGCGGTGCCGACCAAGGGCGAGGAATCCGACCCGGACCGGGGCACGATCCGCGCGACCGGACTGGAGAGCCGGATCTCCGCCCCGGCGTCGGTCGCGGCCTGAGCCAGCGCGTCGACGATCTGGCCGAACCCGCGCCGCGGGTAGTGAAAGATCAGGCCCTGTCCGCTGCCGCCCTCGCCGGTGACGCGGCTGCGCCGGGCTCGGGCCAGGATCTTGGCCGCAACTTTCCACGGGGTGTCGGCGGTGACCCGGCGCCGGGCCTGCTCGCCGTCGATCTGGCTACCGTCCAGGCCCCACAGCTTGCGGGCGTACGGGTCGTAGAGCGCGCCGTAGAGCGTCGGGCCGAGTCCGGAGCGCAGCACCTCGGCGAAGGTGTCTTCCCGGGGCTTGCGCGCCGGTCCGGTGATCGCGTCCCGCCCGATCCCCGCCAACATCCGCCCCGGCAGCACCCGGGCGAGCTCGACCGGCTTGAGCGGGAAGCCGACCCAGGTCCCGGCCACCCGGAGCCGGCCGTTGCGGGGGCGGGTCTGCAGGTCCTCACCGAGCAGGCCGCGCAGGTCCGCGAGCAACCGCGGATCGGTCGCCGGGTGCAGCCGGTGGCTGCCGGCGTCGACCCGGATGCCGGCCACCTCGAAGCTCGCAGCCATCCCACCGACATAGGGCGCGGCCTCCAGCACGACCACCGAACGCCCAGCGCGCGCGGCGCGCCAGGCCGCGGCCAGTCCCGCCGGCCCGGCGCCGAGGATCACCACGTCGGCCGACGTGCGTCCTGCTCCTGATCGGCCAGCCACCGGGACAACCAACCACACGCCGTCCCCCTGCGCGTGTGCGGTCGGTCATGCCTCACCCACCATCCGCTCATGCATGAGCGAGTGGTCGAAATTCGGGGCCCGGAGGCCGGGAAATCGACCACTCAGTCATGCAGGACCGACTCGCGGGGCCGGGTGGGAGGCAATTGAATGGAGTCCGGGGGCCCGCGGCGGCATCCTGGCGGCATGCCTGAAGCGATACGGGTCGGCTCGGTGACGATCCCGGAGAAGGAGCTCACCTGGCGCTTCTCCCGGTCGTCCGGACCGGGCGGCCAGGGCGTGAACACCGCGGACTCCCGCGTCGAGCTGATCTTCGACCTGGCGAACTCCGAGGCCTTCTCCCCAGCGCTGCACCAGCGCGCGCTGCAGCGCCTGGCCAACAAGCTCGTCGACGGGACCGTCGTGGTGGTCTCCTCGGAGAACCGGGCCCAGCTGCGCAACCGGCAGGCCGCGGCCGAGCGGCTGGTCGCGATCCTCACCGAGGCGATCGCCCCGCCGCCGCCACCGCGGCGCGCGACCCGGCCCACCAAGGGCTCCACCGAGCGCCGGCTGGACGAGAAGACGCGACGCTCGCAGACCAAACGCCTGCGCCGCTCCGCCGACGACTGAGTATTCAGGCGAGCAGCCGGACGATCGCGAGGGTGCCGATCACGACGATGATGCCGCGGAGCGCGGCGGGTGGCAGCTTGCGGGCCAGCCGGGCGCCGAGCAGGCCGCCGACGATGGACCCACCCGCGATCAGGCCCGCGATCTTCCAGTCGATGTCTTCGATTGCGATAAAGACCAGGGCAGCGACCAGGTTGGCCGTCAGGGCGAGCACGTTCTTGGTCCCGTTCAGGCGATGCAGGCTGTCGTCGAGGAACACCGCGAGCAACGCGATCAGCAGCACGCCCTGGGCGGCCCCGAAGTACCCGCCGTAGATCCCGACCAGGCCGCAGGCGATGAACATCGGCGGCCCGCCGTGGCCGGGGTTCAGTTCCCGCCGGCTGGTGATCGCGGCGGTCAGTCGGGGCTGGACGAGCACGAGGATGACGGCCAGCGCGATCAGCGCCGGGACGATGGCGTCGAACGCCTCGGAGGGCAGCGTGAGCAGCAGGATTGCTCCGGTGAGGGCCCCGCAGGCCGAGGCGACCGCGAGCCGGCGGATCCGATCGAGCTGCCCCGTCAGCTCGGAGCGCATCCCCCAGACGGCGGCCGCGGACCCCGGGACCAGGCCGACGGTGTTGGAGACGTTGGCCAGCAGCGGCGGATAGCCGACGGCGACCACGGTCGGGAAGGTCAGCAGCGTCCCGGACCCGCCGACGGCGTTCATCGCCCCGGCTCCGAACCCGGCGAGCGCGATCGCCAGGGCTTCCCAGGGACTCACTGCGTGACGCTAACCCGCGTGTCGGACTGAGGGCACGTCAGCTTCCGGGCGGCGTGGGCGGAACGCTCCCGACCACGCGGCCCAGTCCCTCCAGCGCCTTGCCGAGTTCGCTCGGCACGATCCAGACCTTGTTGGCGTCGCCGCGGGCGATCTCCGGCAGCATCTGCAGGTACTGGTACGCCAGCAAGCCCTGGTCGGGGTCACCGTCGTGGATCGCCTGGAACACCGTGGTGATCGCCTGCGCCTCGCCCTGCGCGCGCAGGATCTGGGACTCGCGCTCGCCCTCGGCCCGCAGGATCTGCGCCTGCTTCTCACCCTCGGCAGTCAGGATCTGGGACTGCTTGAAGCCCTCGGCGGTCAGGATGGTCGCCCGCTTCTCGCGGTCGGCGCGCATCTGCTTCTCCATCGAGTCCTTGATCGACAGCGGCGGGTCGACGGCCTTGAGCTCGACCCGGTTCACCCGCAGGCCCCAGCGACCGGTCGCCTCGTCCAGGACGCCGCGCAGGGCGGCGTTGATCTGGTCGCGGGAGGTAAGCGTCTGCTCCAGGGTCAGGCCGCCGACCACGTTGCGCAGCGTGGTAACGGTGAGTTGCTCGACGCCCTGGATGTAGTCGGCGATCTCGTAGGTCGCCGCCTTGGGGTCGGTGACCTGGAAGTAGATGACGGTGTCGATCGACACCACGAGGTTGTCCTGGGTGATGACCGGCTGCGGCGGGAACGAGACCACCTGCTCGCGCAGGTCGATCAACGGGCGGAGCCGATCGATGAACGGGACCAGCAGCGTCAGCCCGGCGGGGAGGGTCCGCGAATAGCGGCCGAGCCGCTCCACGATCCCGGCCCGCGCCTGCGGCACGATCCGCACCGAGCGGGACAACACCACGAGCACGACCACCGCGATCGCGACCAGAGCGATCGTCGCTGCCAGGTTGCCGTCACTCATGTTTCCCCCGTCGTTCGTTGCGGGTGGCTATCCGACCAAGGCGGTCGCACCGTCGATCTCGATCACTGCGACGTCCTCGCCGGCGCCGTACACGCTGGTCTGGTCATAGCTGCGCGCGGACCAGACCTCGCCGGCGAGCTTGACCCGGCCGCCACGCGGCCCGACGTCCTCGAGTACTTCCGCCTGCTGCCCGACCAGCGCCGCGACGCCGGTGCGCAACTCCGGCGTGGTCCGCAGGTGGCGCAGCGCGACCGGACGGAGCAGCACCAGACCCGCCAGCGCGACCACGATCCCGGTCGCGATCTGCAGCGGAGTCCCGCCGTCCGCGCCGGCCACCCCGGCCGCGGCCAGCGCCCCGGCCGAGAGCTGCGCGAACACCAGATCGAAGGTGAATACCTCCGCCGCGGCCAGGACGGCCGCGGCGATGATCCACCACACCCAGGCATCCACATGGTCATCGTAGGTCCGCGGGGCCTCCCGACCCCGGGCGCGGCTACCACCGTCCCGGCGAAGGCTGATCGCAGCCGGGACTTGGCCCGGTGACCCGAAGTGTCCCGATTCGTCCCGCGACAAGGGCCACGGGCACCAGTTCAGCGCGCAAAGTTCGGTGAAATCGGGCGAACCGCGGCTAGATTGGCGCGCGGTCGAGCCCGCCGGCACGGCCCGGGATCCGTGCGCCGAGCGCTGCCCGACGGATCCGCGCACCGATCCCACCTCGGGCAGCGATGGGGGACCCACCGGCCGCTGCGGCGGCCATCTTGGGGTGAAGCCACGCGAGTGTGCGCGGCCGGGCATGCGACCTCTCGCCCGAACCCGTCAGCTAACCCCGTAGGCGCTCGAGAGGCTCTCCATGCCCATACCGAGTTCGGCCTTCCCACGCCCCCGTCCGGACGAGGCACCCGCCCCGAACAAAACTCCACCCCGGGTCCAAGGCCGGCACCGCAAACCCAAGCCACCGTCCCGGGCCACCCGGGCCGCTGTCGTGGCCGGCGCCGGCGTCGCGATCCCGCTCGCTGGACTCGCCGGGGTCGCCACCGCCGAGGCGGCGAGTACCTCAAGCTGGGATCGGCTCGCGCAGTGCGAGAGCGGGGGGAACTGGCAGATCAACACCGGCAACGGGTACTACGGCGGCCTGCAGTTCGCCTCCGGCACCTGGCGCTCCCACGGCGGCGCCCGCTACGCCCCGCGGGCCGACCTCGCCAGCCGGGTCGAGCAGATCGCCGTGGCCGAGCGCGTGCTGGACACTCAGGGCTGGGGCGCCTGGCCCGCGTGCTCGCGCCGGATCGGCCTGGAC
>NZ_JACDFE010000012.1 GCF_013815995.1 Sporichthya sp. | reverse complement strand
GGCGTCGACCGCGGGAGCCGCGCCGATGTCGGGGCCGGCGCCGGCAGCAGCCGCTGGCCCGGCCGCGCGTTGGGCCGCAACGGACTCCTTGACCTCCTGGGAGGCACCACAGGCTGAGATCAGGGCACCGGTCGCCACCAGGGCGATCAACCGGATCGACGTGACGGAACGAGTTGAGGGCACGCGCAACTCCGAACACTTGTTGTGCTGAGGGACCAAAGACGTGGGGTCAAAGGTACGAAGGGGACGTGACTGGGGTCACTGTGTGGCGGGCACAACGTCGGATGCCGACTTTGGGCTCACCGGACCACCCCCGCTGACCACCTGCGTCCCGCGGCCCCTTCGGTTGCCAGATCGTGACAAAACGGCACCGCGGAACGCGCCCGGCCGAGTGCGCACCGTGATAACACGCCGGTGAGCGGGTTACCGAGGGTGATCCCGGTCACGCGAGGTGATTCTCTGTGTCCGTGTGCCGGTGGCGCTGACCCGAGCGCGGCGGCGCAGATCGCGGCGGCCGTCCGCCGGGTTGCTGCGTCCCGCGCTTAGAGTGAGGACTTCGATGAGCACCAGCACCTGGTTCGAGGACGAGGACACCGCCTCCAACGCCAGCGGCAACCCGGACCGCCCACACGACGCCATCAACCTCTCCACCAAAGAGTTCTGGTGGACCACGATGGACGAGCGGGAGAAGACCTTCGCGGTGCTGCGCACGGAGCGGCCGATCACCTGGCAGCCGCCCTTCGAGGACGGGCTGATCGACGAGCCGGAGGACTACGGCTACTGGGCGATCACCACGCACCGGCACCTGGTCGAGGTGACCCGGCGCCCCGAGGACTTCCTGTCCGCGCCGTCCATCCTGATGGAGAACCTGCCGGTCCAGGTCATCGACGCCGCGCAGTCGATCATCGCGATGGACGCGCCCCGCCACCCGCCGCTGCGGCGCCTGATGGCCTCCGCCTTCACGCCCCGTCAGATGCGCACGATCGAGGATCAGATCAACGCCAACGCGGCGATGGTCGTGGACAACCTGATCCAGAAGGCGAAAGAGTCCCCGGACGGGTGGGTCGACTTCGTCGCCGAGTGCGCCGCCCCGCTGCCGATGCACAACATCAACGACATGATGGGCATCCCGGACGGGCAGCGGCAGGAAGCCGCCGAGTGGATGATGAAGGCCACTTCCTGGGGGGACCCGGAGTACGCGGGACCCACCAAGGACGACGCGATCACGATGCTCTTCGACGCCGTCGTCTACATGCACGACCTGGCCGGCGGGTTGATCGAGGAGCGTCGCGCGAACCCCGGGCCGGACCTGTTTTCGTCCCTGTGCGCCGCCGAGGTCGACGGCGAACAGCTCACCGACCACGAGATCGGGTCGTTCTTCGTCCTGCTCACGATCGCCGGCAACGACACCACCCGGCAGTCCCTCGCCCACGGCATGCGGGCGCTCACCACGCACCCCGAGCAGCGCGCCTGGCTGCTGGAGGACCTGGCGGGACGGATGTCCACCGCCGCCGAGGAGATGGTGCGCTGGGCGACCCCGATCATGACCTTCCGCCGCACCGCTTCGCGGGACTGCGAACTCGACGGCATCCGGATCACCAAGGGCGACAAGGTCGTGCTCTTCTACTCCTCCGCCAACCGGGACGAGCTGGCCATCGAGCGCCCGCACGAACTCGACCTGTCCCGGCACCCGAACCCGCACGTCGCGTTCGGCGGCGGCGGCATCCACCACTGCCTGGGCAATCAGCTGGCCCGGTTCCAGATCCGCGCCCTGTTCACCGAACTGCTCACCCGCTGCCCGGGCATCGAGGCTGGCGAAGTAGAACTTACTCCTGGTAACTTCTTCCATGTAGTGAAGCGGATGCCGTGCCGCCCCTTTCCTTCCTGAACCCGGCTCGAGCTGTTTCGGAGGTCCTTGATGAGTGACCACGTCGACGTTCTGATCATCGGTGCGGGTCTCTCCGGCATCGGCGCCGCAGCCCGGTTGCAGCGCGAGCGTCCCGGCCTCAGCTACGAGGTGCTGGAGGCCCGGGACGCGATCGGTGGGACCTGGGACCTGTTCCAGTACCCCGGGATCCGCTCCGACACCGACGCCTTCACGATGGGCTTCTCGTTCAAGCCGTGGAAGGGCCGGGAGTCGATCACCTCGGGCGACTCGCTGCGCACCTACATCCGCGACCTGGCCCGCGAGTCCGGCGTGGACTCCCGCATCCGGTACCGCACCAAGGCGCTCGGCGCTTCGTGGTCCTCCGCCGACGCGCGTTGGACGGTCCGCGCGGAGAGCGCCGGAGCGCCGGTCGAGATCACGGCCAACTTCGTCTACCTGTGCACCGGCTACTACGACTACGACAAGGGCCACACCCCGCACTTCCCCGGCCAGGAGGACTTCGCGGGCACGATCGTCCACCCGCAGTTCTGGCCGAAGGACCTGGACTACACCGGCAAGCGCGTCGTGGTCATCGGCAGCGGCGCCACCGCGATCACGCTGGTGCCGTCGATGGCCCCGACCGCCGGGCACGTGACGATGCTGCAGCGCACGCCGAGCTGGGTGCTCTCACTGCCCGCGGTCGACCAACTGGCCGTCGTCCTGCAGAAGGTGCTGCCGGCCGGGGCCGCCCACCGCGTCGTGCGGGCCAAGAACGTGCTGACCATCCAGGCCATGTACGCGCTCAGCCGCCGGCGGCCGGACACCTTCAAAAGGATCTGTCGCAGGACCGCGCTGCACTTCCTCAAGGACTCCGCCCTCGTCGACGAGCACTTCACGCCGAACTACGAGCCGTGGGACCAGCGGCTGTGCCTGGTGCCGGACGGCGACCTGTTCAAGGCGATCCGCGGCGGCTCCGTCGACGTTGTCACCGACCACATCGAGCGGTTCGAGTCGGGCGGTATCAGGCTGACGTCCGGCCGGTTCCTCGAGGCCGAGGTCATCGTCTCCGCGACCGGGCTGGCGCTCAAGCCGCTGGGCGGGCTGACGCTCGAGGTCGACGGCAAGTCCGTCGACATCGCGGACACCCTGACCTACCGCGCGTGGATGCTCTCCGGCGTGCCGAACTTCGGCTTCTGCTTCGGGTACTCCAACAACTCGTGGACGCTGCGGGCCGACCTGTCCGCGCGGTACCTGACCCGCCTGCTCGGGCACCTCGCCTCTCACGGCTACGACACCGCCCTGCCCACCCCGCCGGCCGGGATGGAACGCCGGCCGTTCCTGGACCTGAGCTCGGGTTACGTCCAGCGCGGCATCGCGCAGTTCCCGAAGGCGGGCACCTCCGGCCCGTGGCTGGTCACGCAGAACTACCTGGGCGATGTCCTGGCCGCACGCCGGGCCGACATCACCGAGGACATCGTCTTCAGCACGCGGACCCGCACGCCCGCTCGGGTCGGTTGATCGTCAAGCCGTCGAGCAGTCAGTTGGCGAGTTTGCCGACCGTCTCGATCGAGGCCGCCATCTGCTCGGCGGTCACCCGCGGGAAGAAGCCCTTGAACCGCTCGTCGGGGCAGGCGCTCCAGTCGCAGTAGTGCTCGATGTCGGTGCCGCCGTCGGCGTTCGGGGTGAGCACCCAGCTGTAGACGTGCCCGCCGGGCGTAATGCCGCCCAACATGTGGTCCATCGACCCGGGCGGCTCGATCATCGGGGACCAGGTGATCCGCTCGTCCGGCTCGAACTCGGTGACGGTGTTGCGCATCCGGTAGTCGCCGAGCGGGTCCTGGTTCATGTCCATGTCGAAGCTCTGGCCCGCCGCGCTGATCGGGCTGCCGTCGACCAGGCCCTGCAGCTGACCCGCGCCGTCGATGTCGCAGTGCCGGTTGGGGTCGGCCAGCACGGCGAAGACCGCCGAGGGCGAGGCGGACACGGATCCGGTGACGGTCAGGCGCTCAGCCATGGGGGCTCCAAATATGTCGGGGGGCGTTAGGGCATCCAGTCACGCACCGACCGGAGTGTCAACGGCTGTTGGTCGGTTTACCTCGTCGGGTCGGCCCGGTCCGCAGCCCCTGCTCGAGCATGGCGATCGCCCGCTCGACCCGGACGGTGAAGGTGTCGGAGTCCTGGCCTTGCGCGTGCACGCAGGCCCGTAAGGAACTGACGATCGCGCCGCCCACGACGTAGCAGTGCAGGTCGGGCCGCTTCAAGCCGGCCGCAGTCGCGAAGGCGGCGGCGATGACCTGCTCCCACACGATCAGGTTGGTGGCCATCGGGCCCTGCAGGGCGGGGTCGGAGAGCCAGAGTCCGAACTGGGCGGCGAAGAAGTCCGGGTCGGCCTCGGTGAAGTGTTCGACGCCCGCCACCACCCCGGCGCGCACGACCGGCCAGGCATCGTCGCCGCGCTTGATTCCGGCACACGCAGCCCGGAACGCTTCGCTCGCCTCCGGAACACCGATGAAGACGGCGTCCTCCTTGGCCGCGAAGTACCGGAAGAAGCTGCTCGGGTGGTAGTCGGCGGCCGCGGCGATGTCCGCGACCGTGGTCGCCTCGAAGCCCTGCTCGGTCATCAACGTGACCGCGCAATGCGCCAGATCCCGCCGGACCCGGGAGCGACGCAGCTCGACCTTCGACTGACCCGGCACGTCGTTCACGGTACGCCATCGCAATGTTGCGAGTGACTCTTGTTTTTGGAAGGCACTCCTATCTACGCTCGACCCATGGACCGGACCCTCGAGCTCGACGTCGCCACCCGCCTGCTGGACCTGATGGCGAACCCGGACATGTCCGTGGGCGAGGCCTGAGCGCGGTGTCGGTCGAGGAACGCGCCGGGGCGATCTGGGTGCTGCCGACCGCCCACGGCGAGCCGTTCGACCTGGACTCGTAGCTGCCGCCCTTTCAGCGGCCTACCGTCTCCAGATCCGCACGATCGTGCGGGCAGGAGGTCGCAGATGAACGCCGTGCTCGGAACCGAGGACCGGGCCGGTCGTGCGGGCGTAATCCGGCTTCGACGCACGACCCTCGGCCTCAGGCAGGGAGACCTCGCGGACCTGGCCGGAGTCTCTGAGCGCTTCATCCACGCCATGGAGAACGGCAAGACCACCGTCCGACTCGACAAGGTAATCGCGGTCATCACGACGCTCGGGCTGCACCTCGAACTTCATCCTGGCAGCGGAGCGAGCCTGAAAAAGATCTGACCCGAGGTCAGGGCTGGTCGCGCCAGCGCTCGTCGGACGGGTCGAGCAGGGACCGGATCCGGTCCTCGCTCGCCCAGGCCAGGGCCTCCAGGGTAAGCGCGTCCAGGTAGGACACCCGCTCGTTGGTCAGATCCTCGATGCGTAGCCGGGGACCGTTGCCGCGGCGGTCGATCGAGAGGTGCACCGCGGCGAACTCGTTCTCGACGACGCCCAGGGGCTCGATCGACGGATCGTCCATGTCGCCGTCTCAGATCAGGAACGAGAGCGTGTAGAGCGGCTGGTCGCGGTCGACCAGGGTGACCTTCTTGAAGGCCAGGCGAAGCTCCGACCCTTGATCGGTGTCGACCCGCCGCAGCCGGTACTCGACGCGGCCGGCCCAGAACGTGGTGCCGCGTTCGCGCGACTCGACCGCGAGCAGCGAGGCGACGACCTCGGTGTCGCCGTTCTCCTGCAAACCGAGGACCTCGACGTTGGTGATCTGGTGCACCACGTTGGACTTCGGGGTCTGCGAGTGTCGCTTGCCCGACTTCAGCTGACGGATCCGGGTGCCGATCCGCGACCGGTTGTCGAAGAGCACCGAGACCTGCGTGTTCGGGTCCTCGGCGGACTCACCCCCGGCGGGGACCCAGTAGATGGCGTCGTCGGTCCACAGCGCCTCCCACCCGTCGTAGTCGTGGGCGTCGGCGAGGCGGGCCTCGCGGTAGAGGAACTGCTCGGCCTCGGCCTGAGCGATGGTCCCGAGTTCGATCGACCCTTCGGCCACCGCCGTCATCACTTCTCCATCAGGGTCTTGTAGTGCTTCCAGATCGCCCGGATCGGGACCTCGTCAGTGTTGTATCCGATCAGGTGCCCGTTCTCGTCGACGCGCTCCCGGTTGGCGCCGCGGTTGATAACCAGCCACTCCGGGTTGCGGGCCTGCACGCCGCGCTGATTCCGCTCGTACATCTCCGAGTCGTCGGCCAGCAGGAAGCCGGCCGGGCCGACCGAGCCGATGGTCTGCTGCAGCAGGCGGCGGTTCATCTCCTCGCCGTCCTCGAACTGAATGGCCGTCACGTGCTGGACGGTCTCGTCCACCGCGAGGGGCTGGATGACGAAGATCTGAATCTCCGCGATGAACAGGTTCGGGAAGACCATCAGGTGCGGCGAGCCCTCGATGAGGATCTCGTCGGCCTTCTCCCCGTGCAGCTCGCGCATCTTCGCGACGTAGTTCGGCACCTTGTCCTCGGTGGTGCCGAACCAGCCCATCACGTTGCCGAGGCGGCGGAACTCCGGGCGCAGGTCATTCTCGGTGTGCCCACCGCCGAGGTCGCGGCTGACCGCGTCGGCGTTGTCCGAGTAGAGCGCGCCGATGCCGCTGTCGGCGGCGGCGAAGACCGAGGAGTGCACGAACTGCGGGTGATACCCGTCGGTCTCGTTCTCCAGCAGCATCTTCCAGTTGGCCTTGGCCTTGTGCTTGAGCCAGCCCGCGGTCAGCTTGATCTTGCCGGTGGGCGAGAGCCGGACCAGGCGGTCGATCTCGCCGGCGGCGTCCCCGAGGTGCTCCGTCAGTGAGGGACCCTCAGTTGCGAAACTGCCGAACACGAAGCCCTGGTAGGACTCCACGCGCGGCACCTTGCCCAGCCCGAGCTGGGACCTGTCGGCGCCCTCGTAGCCCTTCTTGTAGGGGAAACCGAGCAGCTCGCCGTCGTTGGCGTAGGTCCAGCCGTGGTACTGGCAGCGGAACGCCGTCGAGTTCCCCTTGGGGGCGTCGCAGACCAGGTTCGCGCGGTGCGCGCAGCGGTTCTGCAAGAGGTGGATCGACCCGTCCTTGGCCCGGCTCAGAATCACCGACTGCGGACCGAACGGCTTGACCACGTAGTCGTTGGGCTCGGGCACCTCGGACTCGTGTCCGACGTAGACCCACGTGGTGTAGTAGATCTTCGCCATCTCCTCGGCGAAGATCTCCGGGTCGGTGTAGAGCGACCCGTGCACCCGGTCGGACTGGATCAGCGCGTCGTACTTGCTTCCGACGGCTTCATCTAAGGACGTCATGACAGCTCCTTGCCGACCACGGACACGAACGAGACACAACTACCCGGGCGACCGCCCAGATTGTGCGTGAGACCGAGCTTGGGATCGTCGAGCTGGCGCTCCCCGGCCTCGCCGCGGAACTGCAGCCAGCACTCGAAGAGCATCCGCAGACCGCTGGCCCCGACAGGGTGGCCGAAGGACTTCAACCCGCCGTCGGGGTTGACCGAGATCCGCCCGCCGAGGTCGAAGTCGCCGGTGAGTACCTCCTTCCAAGCACTGCCCCGCGGGGAGAACCCGAGGTCCTCCATCAGGACGATCTCGGTCGGGGTGAAGCAGTCGTGCACCTCGGCCAGGTCGAGGTCCGTCGCCGAGATTCCGGCCTGCGCGTAGGCGTCGTTCGAGCTCACGACCACCTCGGGGAAGGAGGTGTAGTCATAACCCGGGTCGGAGGCGCCGCTGCCCGGACCGGCCACCAGCGAGAGCCTCGCACCCAGCGTCGCTGCGACATCGGCCAGCGCAAGGCGGTGCGCGGGCAGGTACGCGGCGTACGCCACGATCCCCTGCGGCATGCAGGTCCTCCGGTGGTGGGGCGGTTCTCGGTAACACGTCGGTCACACTGATCGGACAGTGTGTCCAGACTACCACTCCGCAGGAAGCCCGCCAAGCGCCATCCAGCCCGGGCGGCCCGCCTCATCGCCACAGGTGGTGGGGCGAGCCGAAGGGGTCAGCGGTAGACGCCGATCTGCTTCATCAGGCCCAGGAGGTCGTAGGTGGCGTAGAGGTAGCAGGCGCGGTCGCCGCGGAAGTCGAAGACCTCCAGGCCGGAGAAGTCGAAAGCCTTCCCGGTGCCCTCGATCCCGGGCGGGTCGAGCCGGCCCGAGAACGTCCCGGTCCCCCGCCAGCTGAAGGCGGCCCGAGCCAGGTCGTCGCGGAACATCGGCGGGTCCGTGACCTCCCACTGCAGATCCGGGTAGGCGCCCAGTACGTAGCCGATGTAGTCCGCAGCGGCCTGCCGGCCCTGCACCTTCCAGCCGGTGTGCCGGGTGGTCGGGCTGTCCAGGACGAAATCCTCGGTGAGGATGTCGAAGCAGAGCTCGGGCCGGTTCTGGTTCCAGGCCGCGATCCAGCCGTTGGCGTACCAGTCGACGGCGAAGTCCCGGTCCAGCGGCGTGCGGTCCGCGGTCATCTTGACTCCCTGACAGTTTTGAATCTAGATTCAAAACTAGCTCACGCGGAGGTGGCAATGGAAGGCCATGCCGACGACCTGGTCCGGAAGCTCTACGACGCGCTCGCCACCGGCGACGCCGCCGCGATCTCGGCCTTGCTACACCCCGACTTCCGCGGCGTGATCGCCGAGGGGATGCCGGCGGGAGCCGGTCAGCACGACGGAGCGGACGCGATGTGGTCCGACGGGTGGGCTCAGATCGGGCGCGCGTTCGCTGCCGGGCCGAAGCCGACCGAGATGACCGCCCTGGTCGACGGGCGTCTGTTGGTCAGTGGTCGGTACCAAGGGCACGGCCGGCGCGGCGGCGGGCCGCTCGATGCGGCCTACACCCACGTCTTCAGCTTCCGCGACAACCGGATCAGCGGCATCGAGCAGGTCAGCGACACCGCGCTCTGGCGGGATGCCGCCTCCCCGTTCCGCTCCATGACGTTGGAGGTCGCCGACGGCGTCGCCACCGTCACGCTGAACCGGCCCGACGTCGGGAACGCCTTCGACGTCACGATGACCGACGACCTGCTCGAGCTCTCGACCCGACTGTCCCGCGATCCCGACGTGCGCTGCGTGCTGCTGCGGGCCAAGGGCGCTTTCACCGTCGGCGGCGACATGCGGTTCCTCGGGCCCCAGGATTCCGGCGAACGGGCGGCCACGCTGCACCGGATGATCGGTGACTACCACGTCGCCCTCGAGCGGCTCGCCTCACTGGACGCTCCCCTGGTCGCCGCGGTCAGCGGCTCGGCCGGTGGGGGCGGGCTCGGGCTGGTCTGCGCCGCCGACGTCGCGATCGCCGCGGACGACGCCGCCTTCGCGCTCGGCTACGCAGCGCTGGGAATGACCTCCGACGGCGCCAACTCCTGGTACCTGCCGCGCCTGGTCGGCCTGCGTCGGGCCCAGCAGATGTTCCTGCTCAACAAGCGTCTGACCGCAGTCGAGGCGCTGGAGTGGGGTCTGGTCTCGGAGGTCGTCCCGGCCTCCGAGGTCGACGCCGAGGCCGCCCGGATCGCGGCCAAGCTCGCGGCCGGGCCGACCCGCGCGTTCGCCGCGATGCGCCGCCTGCTGCGGGACAGCTACGACAACTCCTTGCGCGACCAGCTCGCCGCCGAGCTGCGCGAGGTCGACGAGATCGCCCGCACCGATGACCTGAGCGAGGGCATGAGCGCCTTCGCCGCCCGCCGCCGCCCAGAGTTCCGCGGCCACTGACACGCAACGTCCGAGGCGGCGTGAGCTATAGCGCTCGCTCCTTCGGACACAAAGAGATGGAGACCCGATGGACAGCTCGCTGATCGTCGACAGCCCGGAGCGCGCGCTGTTGCGCCAAGCCGTCGGCCAACTCGTCGGCGGGTACGGGCACGCCTACTTCGCCGACTGCGCGACCCGGCACGTAGAGCCGACCGAGCTGTGGAAGGACCTCGGCGCGGCCGGGTTCCTCGGCGTGCACCTCTGCGCCGAGTACGGCGGGGGCGGCGGCACGATGACCGACCTCGCGGTGGCGATCGAGGAGACCGCGACCCAGGGCTGCCCGCTGCTGATGAGCGTCATCTCCCCCGCGATCTGCGGCACCATCCTGGACAAGCACGGCAGCCACGAGATGAAGTCGCACTGGCTGCCCGGCATCGCCGACGGCTCGCTCAAGATGGCCTTCGCCATCACCGAGCCCGACGCCGGCTCCAACAGCCACCTGGTCACCACGACCGCGCACCCTTCCGGGGACGGCTGGCGGGTCAGCGGGACCAAGTACTGGACCTCCGCGATCGACGAGGCCGACGGGGTACTGGTCGTGGCCCGCCGGCCCGAGCCGGAGCCCAACGGCAAGCACGCACTCTCGCTGTTCGTCGTCCCCACCGACGCCCCGGGGCTCAGCTGGACTCCGATCCCGTCGGCCCTGTCCCAGCCGGAGCACCAGTTCACCGTGTTCTTCGACGACGTCGCGATCGGGCCGGAGGCGCTGATCGGCGTCGAGGGTCAGGGCCTGCGCCAGGTGTTCGCCGGGCTGAACCCGGAGCGCATCACGGCGGCCTGCATCAGCAACGGCATCGCCCGCTACGCCCTGAACAAGGCGGTCCGCTACGCCTGCGAGCGGCAGGTCTGGAACACCCCGATCGGCGCGCACCAGGGCGTGTCCCACCCACTTGCCGAGTGCTACATCGGCACCCAGGTCGCGCGGCTGACCACCTACCGGGCGGCCGAGCTCTACGACCTCGGGCTGGAGGCCGGCGAGGCGTCCAACATCGCCAAGTTCGTCTCCGCGGACTCCTCACTGCGCACTCTGGACCAGGCGATGCAGACCCACGGCGGCAACGGGATGTCGCTGGAGTACGGCCTGGCCGACCTGTGGTTCGTCGCGCGCATGCTCAAGACCGCGCCGGTCAGCCGGGAGATGGTGCTCAACTTCGTCGCCCAGCACAGCCTGAAGCTGCCGGCCTCCTACTGATGGCCACCCGCACCCTCTCCAAGAGCGAGGCGACCCGCGAGCGCATCCTCGACGCGACCGCCGAGGTACTGAACACCAAGGGCTACGCGGGCACTCGGCTCTCCGACATCGCGGAGGTCGCGGGCGTCCAACCCACCGCCGTCTACTACTACTTCGACTCGCGCGACCTGGTGATCGGCGAGGCCGTGCAGGAAGGCCTGCGCCGCGTCCTGGCCTCCGTCCAGGAGGCCCTCGCGGCACTGCCCGCCGGTGCCTCGCCGATGGACCGGATCTCCGCCGCCGTCGCGGCCCATCTGCAGGCCACCCTGCGCGACTCGAAGTACGGCGCCGTGGCAATTCGGCTCGCTTCCTCACTGCCGCCCGCGATCCGCGAGGCACAGCTGGTCGACGAGCGCCGCTACGGCGTGATCTGGCGGACGCTGATCGCCGACGCGGACCGCGCCGGTCAGATCAACTCCGCGCTGGACGCCCCGGCGGCGCGGATGCTCATCCTCGGCGCCCTGAACTGGGCCGCCGAGTGGTGGAACCCGTCCCGCGGGTCGCTGACCCGCACCATCGCGACGGCCCAGCTGATGGTTCGTCAGGGCTTGAGCGCACCTTCGGAGGAATCATGACCGACTACGACGTTCTGGTGATCGGCGCCGGCGCCGGCGGGTTGTTCGCCGCCGCACGGCTGGCCAAGGCCGGCCGGCGGGTGCTGGTCGTCGAGAGCCTGGACAAGGTCGGCGGGCGCGCGTCCACCACCGAGGTCGACGGCTTCAAGGTCAACGACGGCGCGATCGTTCATCGAGGTCGGCGGGATCACCGAAGAGACCTGCAGGGAGGTCGGGGCGCGCTTCGACATCCGGGAGCCCTCGCCGCCGATCCTGTACCGCGTCGGCAAGAAGGACGTCGACGTCACCGGTGGCGGCTGGGGCCTGCTGCTGTCGAAGATGTCGCGGTCAGGGGCGAAGATCCTCGGCGGCATCGGTGCGGCCCGCTCCGACGACGGTCTGCCCGAGCACGAGCAGACGCTCGAGCAGTGGCTGAACACGTACACGAAGAACGAATCGGTGCACGGCATCTTCCGCAACATGTGCGCCTCGATCTTCGCCGTCGGCTCCGATGAGCTACCGGCCCGGGTGTTCCTGACCTACTTCACCCGCAAGAGCGCGTTCAAGCGATTCGGCTACCACCCGGAAGGCACGATCGGTCTCTGGCGCGCACTGGCGGACGCGACCGTCGCCAATGGCGGCGAAGTTCGCTTGTCCACCGAGGTGACAAGCCTGGCGATGGAGCCGGACTCGGCGACCGCCGTGCTGGGCGACGGCAGCACCGTCACCGCCCGCGTGGTGCTCAGCAACGTCGGCCCGTCGGGCACCGTACGCCTGGTGGGCGAGGAGCACTTCGACGCCGACTACCTGCTCGCGGTCAAGCGGGCGGACCGGCCGAGCGCGATGATCACCGTCAACTTCGCCAGTCAGGAGCGCCTGCTGGAGCAGCCGGGCATGCTCGGGTTCGCCAAGTCGCGGCGGCTGGCCTACATGGCCAACTTCACCGACCTGTGCCCGGAGATGGCGCCGCCCGGCTGGCACCTCTACGTGGCCACCGCCGTGCCGCGGCCCGCGGTCGGGGACTTCGACAGCCGAGCGCGCGTTCTCTCCGTCGTGATCACCCGGGACGCCTGGCCACCGCAGCGCGCGGTCGCCGGGTTCGACCTGACGCCCGAGACGCCGCTACCGAACCTGTGGAACCTCGGCGACGGGGTGAAGGAGTACGCCAACGGCGGCACGACCGCGTGCGCCGAGACGTCGAGGCTCGTCGTCGAGCGAGTACTGGAGAGGTTGGGATCATGACCGCGCTTGCCGAGAACCCCGTGGGTGCCGCCCACCCAGGCGCGCTCGCTGAGCCTGAGCAGCCGGACGCAGGTCGTCTGTGCGTGGACCTCGATCGTCTGCATCCTGTTGAGCGGGCTGGCGTTCGTCATCGCGGATTTCATCCCGCCGCCGAAGGCGGACGCGTCCGCGCAGGACATCGCGGACTTCTACGCCAACCACACGGGCCGGATCCGCGCCGGGCTCCTGCTGATGTTCATCTCGTGGGCCGGGTGGGGAACGTTGGTCGCCTGCATCGCAACGCAGATGCAGCGGATCGAGGGCGTCCGACCGATCATGACCAACATCCTGATGCTCAGCGGCGGCGCCGCCTGGATGTTCGTGCTTCTGCCGACGATCGTCCTGACCGTCGCGGCCTACCGCCCGGAGCGCTCGCCCGAGATCACCCAGACCCTGCACGACCTCGACTGGATCTCAGCGTTCTTCCCGTTCCTGGTCTTCGCGATGTTCGCCACGGCGATGGCCGTGGCGATCTTTCAGGACCCCGGTCCGAACCCGGTCTTCCCGCGCTGGCTGGCCTACGTGAACATCTGGGCCGAGGCTCTGTTCATCCCCGCCGCGGCGCTGATCTTCTTCCACTCCGGGGTGTTCAGCTACCACGGGATGTTCCCGTTCTGGATCCCGCTGCTGGTGTTCGGGGGGTGGGTTCTCCTGCTCGCCTGGGCCGTCCGGCAGGCCGCCCTGAACGAGATGCGAACATCCTGAGATGCAGCTCGCCTACCTGGTCCGGTCCACCGCCAACCCGGCGGAGTTCGCGGCGTCCGCGAATGAACTCGCCGACCTGGAGTCGGCCGGCCTGGGGATGGCCCTGGTGCCGGAGTTCTACGGCGTCGACGCGGTCAGCCGGCTCGGCTACCTGGCCGCGAAGACCTCGTCGGTGCAGCTGGCCTCGGGGATCCTCGCCATCTACAGCCGGACGCCGGGCCTGACCGCAATGACCGCGGCCGGACTCGACCTGGTCTCCGACGGCCGGTTCGTGCTCGGCCTCGGCGCGTCCGGTCCGATGGTGATCGAGGGCTTCCACGGCGTGCCTTTCGACGCCCCGCTCGGGCGGACCCGCGAGATCGTCGAGATCTGCCGGTCGGTGTGGCGCAAGGAGAAGGTGCAGCACGCCGGCAAGCACTACACGGTGCCGCTGTCCGGCGGTCCCCGCACCTTCGCGGACACTCCGGTCCGGGAGCGGATCCCGGTGATGCTGGCCTCGATCGGCGAGAAGAACATTGCCCTCGCCGCGGAGATCGCCGAGTACTGGCTGCCGATCCACTTCGACGCCGGGCGAGCGCACCGCGCGTTCGGGTCCGCGCTTTCTGCCGGGCTGGCGAAACGCGACCCCACGCTGGGGCCGTTGCAGGTGGTCGCCGAGGTCGGCGTGTGCGTGAGCGACGACCCGGACGCGATTGCGGCCGCCGAAAAGGAAGCCCGGGCCAAGCTCGCCCTCTACGTCGGCGGCATGGGCCCGCGCGACAACAACTTCTACAACGAACTCGCCATCCGCTACGGCTACGAGGCGCAGGCGAAGGAGATCCAGGACGCTTTCCTGGGTGGGGACAAGAAGGGCGCCGCGGCCGCGGTTCCCGACGAGTTCGTCGAGGGCGTCACCGCCGTCGGCCCCGCAGGGAAAGTGAAGGAGCGCATGTCGGCCTTCGCCGAGGCCGGCATCACCACCATGGTCGTCAGCCCCATGGGCCGCCCCCTGGAGCCCGGTGGTCTCACCAAGCTCATCGAGCAGCTCGCTGCGATTGCGTCCTGACCGCTCTATCCACAGGCCCCGGCAACGACCGAACTCCACGCGTATCGTCGTCCCATGACGAAGGCGCAGAAGGTCACGGTGACCCTGAGGGCGGAGCAGCTTGCCGAGATCCGTGACCTGGTCGATCGCGGCCAAGCACCCAACGTCGCGGAGTTCGTCCAACACGCGATCAAGCTCGCCCTCGCGGAGGACGCCGCCTGGGGCTCGATGATCGCGCAGGCCCTACTCGAGAATGGCGGCCCGATCACGCCAGAGGAACGCGCCTGGGCGCAGGCCGTCCTCAACGGAGTCGTGCCCGAGCAAGCACCGTGACGTCCGGCGTCATCCTCGACGCCGGTGCCCTCATCGCGTTGGAGCGCAGCGATCGGCAAGTCCTTCGGATCTTGGATCTCGCCCACGCAGAACTCGCCACCGTGACCGTGCCTGCGGGCGCGTTTGCGCAAGTCATCCGCGACCCAGCTCGGCAGGTCCGGTTGTCCCGGTTGCTGCGCCGGCGGTCAACGAGCGTCGTCGGCCTCGACCAGGATGACGCGACCGTGGTCGGCCGGGCGCTCGCCGCCAGCGGTACGTCGGATGTCGTCGACGCCCACGTCGTGGTGTGCGCCCAGCGCGCCGGACAAGCCGTCGTGACCAGTGACCCAGACGACCTGCGACGGATCGACCCGACGCTGCGCCTCATCACCATCTAACGGGTTCACAACCCCCGGAACGAGAAGCGCTGCATCACTACTGCTCCCAGGGTTCCGGATCTTGAAGAGCAGGGACCACGGGCGACAGGAATGGGTCGGCCTCCGCTCTCGTCGAACCGCGACGAAGCGGCCAAGCCACCCACTCGTTGCCGTGAGCTGGATCCTCGTCATCTTGAATGTAAAGAAGGCCATACGAAGCGGGCGCGAGCTCGCCCACTCGTTGCCATAGGTCCACGACGAGCTGCTGACGATGGTTCCGAAGGCCACTGAGGTGGAGGCGCCAAGACCCGTTGGCCCCTGAGCACAGCGGATTGAGCCGGGTTCTGAAGGGCGTCCGTCTCGATCAGCGCGCGGATGGACTCCAGGCTGGGGACGCTCAGACCGTCTCCAGCGGGTGCGGCGTCGTCTAACTCCTGCGCGTCTCGGAGGTGGCCCAGCCGTGGTACTCGAACACGAGATCTACCGTAGCGCTCGCCGACTGGCGCGCGCGCGCGAAGCGAGCTCAATCAGAGACAGGACCAAGTGTGGTTCTCGCAAATGAGTAGGCGTCAGATAATGCAGACGGTAGTGATTGCTGGGCCTCCGGGGGCTGGAGAGAACTGTCAGTGGCAGGGTCTACGTTGATCATGTGGGTGGGGACCTGCTCGAAGCGTTCGCGGCCTTGGAGGCCGCGTTCTCCGACGTGGCCAAACGCGTCCAGGACGACGCGTGGCAGCTCGCCGAGACGGACGTCGTCGACCTGACCCGTCGCCTGCACACGATGACCTGCCAAGCCCAAGGGGTGCAGCTGCGCCTGGTTCGCGAGGTCGACTCCCGCTCGATCCCGGCCAGCCTCGGAGCGACTTCGCTGCGGGCCTGGATCTCCGGTGCGATGCGGCTCTCGCCACGTGAGGCCAAGGCGATGGACAAGCTGGCCCGGTCCCTGCACGAGAAATGCACCGACACCGGGGCCGCCCTCGGCAACGGCGGCGTGAACTACGAGCAGGCCGCGGCCATCTCGCGCATCATCGAGGGTCTGCCCTCCAAGGCCACCTACGAAGCCACCCGCTGGGCCGAAGGGTTCCTGCTCGAGCACGCCCGGGTCCTGAACGCCGAGGACCTGGCCAAGTTGAGCAAGCGGATCGACTCCGCGATCGACCCCGACGGAACTCTGGACCGGGAAAAGGTCGCCAACGAGCGGCGCTCGGCGAACATTCGGGACAAACCATGACGGCACCCAGACCCTGACCTGGCGGGACAAGGACGAAGTCATCGCCACCCTCAAGGCCGCCATGCCATGCACGAAATGATTCGACGGATCGCTATCGACCCTTCGGCTGCCAATCCGTGCGCAGTCGTCCTGCATCGAACTCGCGCAACGCGATCTGCGCTTCTGACGCGCGGAGATCCGCGCCCTGACCTTCTCGCCCAAGGTAGGACCGAGCAACCTCCGGTGCCAGAACAGCGCGTGGACCGCAGACCAACTTGCGACTGTGGCAACCGGATCGTCGATCATCCGCGTGATGGCGTCGCGACCCTCCTGGGTCAAACGCAATTGCAGTTGCGCGCGCTGCATCCGGTGGACGTGGCGGTTCCACTGGCGCGGCTTGCCGTCGCCCAATGGGATCGAGTCCATGGCTACCAGCTCGGCTCGATACGTGGCCGCCCACTCCGCCACTGACTTGTCGGTCACGCCTCTAGTCTCGCCGAGTGTGATGGCGCGGGGCGCAGCCGTGACATGCGATCAGGCGCCGATACCCATGCCGCCGGAGACGCCGAGAGTTTCGCCGGTGATGTACGCGGCTTGCTCGGAGCAGAGGAAGGCGACGGCGTGGGCGATCTCCTCAGGCGTGCCGAGGCGGCCGAGGGGGGTGAGCTTCTTCATCGCGGCGATCATCTCCTCGCCCTTGGGGTGGGCGCGGACCTGATCGAGCAGGGGGGTGTCGATCGGGCCGGGGAGGATCGTGTTCGACGTGATGGCGAAACGGGCGTTCTCCAGGGCGATCGACTTGGAGAACACGATCACCCCGCCCTTGGCGGCGGAGTAGACGGCGTTGCCCTTCGAACCGATCCGGCCGGCCTCGGAGGAGACGTGAACGAGGCGGCCGTAGCTGCGCTCCTGCATCCCCTTCAGCACGGCGTGGGTGCAGGCGAAGACGCCCTCGAGGTTCACTGCGATCAGCCGTCGCCAGTAGGCCGGCGTCGCGTCGGTGAACCAGCAGTGCTCGTCGAAGCCGGCGTTGTTGACCAGGATGTCCGCGTTCAGCGGGATCAGCGCGGCCTCGACGGCGTCGGCGTCGCAGACGTCGAGCGCCAGGGCCTTGCCGCCGATCTCGGCAGCGACAGCCTCGGCCGGTTCGGCGTCGCGGTCGACCACATACACAGCGGCACCGCCGGCCGCGAGCTCCCGGCAGATCGAGGCACCGATGCCCCGACCGCCCCCGGTGACGACCGCGGTACGCCCGCTGAAGTCCGGCATCAGTGACCCTTGAACTCCGGCTTGCGCCGCTCGATCACCGCAGCCAGGGCCTCGCGGGCATCCGCGGTTCCGGACAGCGCGGACACGGTGCGCGACTCGTCCGGGAACGCTTCTTCGATCGAGCGGCCGACGCCGTCCCACATCAGCCGCTTGGCCGCGCCCATCGCGAGCGGGGCGCCGGCAGCCAACACCCGCGCGATCTCGAACGCCTCGTCGAGCACGGCGGAGTCGTCGACCACCTTGTTGACCAGCCCGAGGCCGAGCGCGTCATCGGCGCTCAGGATCGGGTTGAGCAGGACGATCTCCATCGCCTTGCGGAAGCCGACGATCCGCTGCAGCGCGACGGTGGATCCGGCGTCGGGGGCCATCCCGGCCCGGGTCGCGCCGGACATGAATTTCGCGCCCTGGCCGGCGACAACCAGGTCGCCGGCGCAGACCAGGCCGAGCCCGCCGCCGCCGGCGGCGTAACCCTGCACCGCGACCACGACCGGCTGTTGCAGGCGGATCAGCGAACCCGCGACCATCCCCAGCCAGGTGGTCGCCTCGCGCAGGTAGTCCGGCAGGCCCTCGCCCTTGGACGCGAAGTCCTTGATGTCGCCGCCGGCGCAGAAGTGCCGGCCTTCACCCGAGAGCACCACCACCCGCATCGCGGACTCGCCGTGGCAACGCATCACCGCGTCGAACAACGCCTTCAGGAACTCGTTGCTCATCGCGTTCGACGCGTCCGGCCGGTTCAGGCGCAGGTGTCCGATGCCGTCCTCGTGGAGGTCGAGCAGCACGTCCCCGTCGGCGATCAGGGCCTTGGGTTCGGTCAAGTTCAGCTGTCCTTCCGGTTCGTGAAGGCGTCGGTGGCGGCCTGCCCGGCGTCGCCCAGGATGTGGTCGATCACGGCCTCGGCCTCCAGGTCGAGCCCGTGCTCGAGCGGCATCTCGAGGCCGGCCCGCATCAGCCGCTTGGACTGGGTCCGGGCGGCCCGCGACCCACGCGCCGTCAGGCGCTTGATCAGCGAGTCCAGCTCCGTTTCGAGCGCGTCATCCGCAGCGACGGCGTAGACCAGGCCCCACTCCAGTGCCTGATGGGCCGTCAGGGCGTCACCGGTCAGCACCAGTCCGGACGCCCGGCTGAGCCCGACGAGGCGCGGCAGCAGCTGCGTCCCACCGCCACCGGGGATCTGACCGAACCGGGCATGGATGTCCGAGAGCACCGCGGACTCCGAAGCCAACACGATGTCGCAGGACAGCAGCAGCTCGAACCCGCCGGCCACGGCGTGGCCCTCGACCACCGCGACCACCGGCACCTCGGCGGCCGCGATCGCGGCCCGGGCGTCCCGGAAGGCGGAGAACAGGGAGGCCAGGTCCTCGCGACCCTTGGCCCGCAGCGCGTCGAGCTGGGCTACGTCGCCACCCGCGCAGAACGTGCCGCCGGCGCCACGGATGACGATGACGTCGACGTCGGCCTCGAGCTCGCGCACGGCCGCGGCCAGCCCGTGGCTGAGCTCGACGGTGATGGCGTTCTTGGCTTCCGGCCGGTTCAGCGTGATCCGGCCGACCCGGTCGTCCGCGGAGACCAGGACCTCGTCGCCCGAGCTCACGCGATGAACCGGACGATCGCCTCGAGCACCGCGGCCGGTTTGGCCGCGCCCTTGATCTCCATCACGCTGGGCATGATCGCCTGCGCCCCACCGTTGAAGGTGGTCACCTCGCCGATCGAGACGGTCAGACGCACCTCGGAATCGACCGGGACCGGAGAGGGGAAGCGCACCTTGTTGAACCCGTAGTTCAGGCCCATCTTGATGTTCTGGACCTCGTACACCTCGAACATCAGGACGGGGTACAGCGAGAGCGTCAGCAGGCCGTGCGCGATGGTCGTGCCGAACGGCCCGCTCGCCGCCTTCTCGGGGTCGACGTGAATCCACTGATGATCGCCGGTGGCCTCGGCGAAGGTGTCGATCCGCTTCTGGTCGACGGTCAACCAGTCCGAGGATCCGAGGTCGGTACCGGACGCCGCGACGAACTCGTCGAGGGTGGCGAAAACACGCACGGGACGCTCCTGGTGTTCTGAGTCAGAGGTTCAGCTTGTACGACAGCCGCTTGGTGGCACACATGAAGTTACCCACCAGGTACTCCGGCTCGCCCACCTCGAAGTTCGGCGCGCGGGTGAGGATCTCCTTCCACAGGTGCCGCAACTGGGTCTTGGCCAGCATGCTGCCCATGCAGAAGTGCGGTCCGCCGCCGCCGAAACCGACGTGCGGGTTCGGGTTCCGGCTGACGTCGAAGGTCCAGGGGTCGGCGAAGGCGGCCTCGTCCCGGTTGCCGGACTCGTAGAACAGTCCGAGCCAGTCCCCTTCGGAGATCGCGATGCCGTTCAGCTCGGTGTCGCGGGTCGCGGTCCGCCGGAAGGTCATGACCGGGGTCGCCCAACGCACCATCTCCTCGGCCGCCGTGGCCGCGTAGCTGTCGAAGTCCTCGATCAGCAGCTTGCGCGCCGCCGGGAAGTCGGTAAGCGCCTTCGCGGTCTGGGAGGTGGTGTTGCGCGTGGTGTCGTTGCCGGCGACGGCGAGCAGGCAGAAGTAGCCCGCGATCTCGTCGTCGGTGATCTTGACCCCGTCGACCTCGGCCTGGACCAGGTTGGTCATCAGGTCGTCCTTCGGGTTCTCCCGGCGGTCCGCGCTCAGCGTGGTGGCGACCCGGAGCAGGGTCAGCAGGGAGTCCATCAGAAGTTCCTCGGGCGCACGCCCGGCCCGGACCTCTTCGTCCGCCCAGGCGACCATGCCCTCGACGCCGCTGACGGTGTCGGCGTGGAACTCCTCCGGCACGCCCATCATGTCGAAGATCGTCTCCATCGGAAGACGCATGGAGACCTGGTGGACGAAGTCGCCCTCGGGCTTGGTCAGCAGGTCATCGACGATGCGGACGGCGCGCGCGTGGATCTGCTCCTCGATGATTTTCACCCGGCGCGGGGTGAAGGCCGTGGAGACCAGCTTGCGCAGCTGGGTGTGCCGCGGAGCGTCCATGGCGAGGAACGAGCTCACCGTCTCGAGGATCTCCGTCGGGACCTCTTCGAGGGTGATCCCGCTACCGGAGCAGAAGTCCTCGGGGCGGGTGGACACCTCTTTGATCAGAGCGTTGGAGGTGACGGCCCAGAAGCCGTCCTGCTGCTCGTCGGGCTCCATCATCGAGCCCTCCGCCGGCGGGTGCCAGCTCAGCGGCCGCTCGCGGCGCAGGATCGAGAGCTCCTGGTCGCGCCCGCGCGGGTTCTTCGACCAGAACGCGAGCGGGGAGAGGGAGACCGGGTCGTAGTCGGGCTTGGGGTGGCCCATCGGGCGTCCTTCCGCAGCAGCCTGAAACCGTGATACACAAAGAGTCTGGACACATTGTCCGAGATGGTCGCCCGCCGGTCAACTCCCGCTTTTCTAGAGCGAACTTTCAGTATGGAAGCCACGTTACAAACACACTTTGGCTGGGCAGATGACGCCGGGAATCCAACGCGCGTGCCTGTGGAGTGGACCGATCTTCGTCGCGGTCTTCTTCGGTGGCATCCTCGCGGCCGGGTGGCTCCCTCCCCCGGAGGCGAACCAGACCGCGAGCGAGATCGCCGACATGTACAACGCGAACACCGACGGGATCCGCATGGGTGCGGCCCTCATCGCGATGTCGAGCTTCTTCCAGGGCGTCTGGGCCGACGCCTGCACCGGCCTACTGCGCCCGACCTCCGGCACGGTGCACCTCTTCGGTGAGGACGTCACCGGGACGACCCCGCACCACCGGGCCCAGAAGGGCCTCGGGCGCACCTTCCAGCGCATGGAACTGTTCGACTCCCTGACGGTGCGGGACAACGTCTCCCTCGGCCGAGAAGCGGGCCTCGCGGGGTCCAAGCCGTGGCGCCACATCCTGGGCAAGCGCTCGGACGCGGCCACGGTCGCCAGCGCCGTGGAAGAGGCCATCGACGCCTGCGGGATCAGCGAGCTGATCGACCGCCGTCCCGCCGACCTGTCCACCGGTCAGCGCCGCCTGGTCGAACTGGCCCGCTGCATGGCCGGCGGGTTCCAGATCATGCTGCTCGACGAGCCGTCCTCCGGGCCTGGACAAGCCCGAGACCAAGCGCTTCGGGGAGATCCTGCGCTCCCTCGTCGCCGACCGCGGCGTCGGGATCCTCATCGTCGAGCACGACATGGCCCTGGTCATGTCCACGTGTGACTACATCCACGTCCTGGACTTCGGTAAGCCAATTTCGAGGGCACCGCACGTGAGGTCGGCACCTCCGACCTGGTCCGCGCGGCCTACCTCGGCAGTGAAGCGGTCGAGGACGCGCTCGGTGAAAACTTCGACGCGGCCCAGGTCTGAGAGGCGGTCTCCATGTTCGAGCTCAAGGGCGTCCATGCCGGCTATGCCGGCACCACCGTGCTGCGCGGGGTCGACCTCGTCGTGCCCGAGGGCTCGGTGGTCGCTCTGCTCGGCGCCGACGGCGCCGGTAAGACCACCCTGCTGCGCCTGGCCTCCGGCCTGATCCACGCCACCGAAGGCCAGCTGGTCCTCGACGGTGAGGACGTCACCAAGAAGGCGCCGCACCAACTCGTCAAGCGCGGCATCTGCCACGTCCCCGAAGGCCGGGGCATCTTCCCCAACCTCACCGTGCGGGAGAACCTGATCCTGCAGTCCCCCGCCGGCGAGGAGAAGGAATCCATCGAGAAGGCCTGCACCGCCTTCCCCCGCCTCGGCGAGCGGCTGGGCCAGGCCTGCGGCACCATGTCCGGCGGCGAGCAGCAGATGGTCGCCCTCGCACGCACCTACGTGCAGAGCCCCAAGGTCGCCCTGCTCGACGAGGTCTCGATGGGCCTCGCGCCCAAGATCGTCGACGAGATCTTCGAGTTCCTCGCCCTGCTCCGCGACCAGGGCTCAAGCCTGCTCCTGGTCGAGCAGTACGTCACCCGCGCCCTCGAGGTCGCCGACTACGTCTACCTGCTCAACAAGGGCGAGGTCGCGTTCGTCGGCCAACCGTCCGAGCTGGATGGCGATGACGTCTTCGCCGAGTACGTCGGGGCCGACGTCGGCCACTGAACCAGTAGGCGTGTCACGCCTAATGGTTAGTTGTCCACAGGTCCTGACGCTGGGTCAGCTCAACTTGAGGTGCTTCAACGCCCGGGCTGCCGCGTGTCCGCCGCACATGCCGTGGGCGCCGGGGCCGGGCGGCACCGCGGCCGAGCACAGGTACATCCCGGGCACCCCGGTGTCGTAGGGCTGCGCGGTCAGCCGCGGGCCGAGCAGCAGCTGCGGCCCGGTCTTGGCGCCGGTGACGATGTCGCCGCCGACGTAGTTCGGGTTGTAGCGCGCGAACTCGGTCGGGGTCCGCACCGCCAGGCCCACGATTCGGTCCCGGAACCCCGGGGCGAAGCGCTCGATCTGGGCGGTGATCGCCTCGGTGGCATCGCCGGTGTAGCCGGCCGGGACGTGGGCGTAGGTCCAGAGCGGGTGGATGTCGCCGACGGAGCGGCCGGAGTCGGCCAGGTACTGCTGGGCGACCAGGACGAAGGGGCGCTCGGGCATCCGGCCGGCGTGCACCTCGCGCTCGTTGGCCGCGATCTCGGCGAAGGTGCCGCCGAGGTGCACGGTGCCGGCGCGGCCGACCTCGGCGTTCATCCACGGAACGCCGCCGTCCACGGCGTAGTCGACCTTGAACGCCGCGGGGCCGTGCTTGAACTTCCGGTAGGCCCGCGCGACCCGGCGGGGCAACGTGTGCCCCAGGATGTCCGCGACCGCGGCCGGGGCCAGGTCGAAGAGCACGACGTCGGCGGGCGGCAGGTCCGCGGCCGCGCGGACGTAGGTATTCAGCTCGATGGTGCCGCCGTGCTCGGTGACCACGGACGCCAGCGCATCGGTGATCGATCGGGACCCGCCCGCGGCGACCGCCCAGCCGTGGCGGTGACCCGCCGTCAGGATGCCGAGGCCGATCGCGGAGGTCAGCGGGCGGTTCAGCGGCCGCATGGCGTGCGCCGCCACCCCGCCCCAGAGCGCCCGGCCCTCCTCGGTGTCGAAGCCGCGGGCCAGCGCGGTGGCCGGCAGCAGCGTCGGGATCCCGAACCGGGCCAGGCGGACCGGGTGGGAGGGGAAGCGGATCAGTGGCTGGAGGATGTCCTCGGAGAGGTCGTCGTAGCCGGCCGAGGTGCGCTCGAACAGCCGGCGCCAGCGCTGCCCGTCCGCCCCGAGACCACCGGCGGTCTCGGCAACCGACCGGTGCAGCAGCGCGGCGCTGCCGCCGTCCAGCGGGTGGGCGCAGTCGATCTCGGCCCAGCACCAGCTCAGCCCGCGCTTCTCCAGCTCCAGGTCACGCAGGACCCTGGAGCCGACCGCGATCGGGTGCACCGCCGAGCACTGGTCGTGCAGCAGGCCGGGCACGATCGCCTCGGACGTGCGGGTGCCACCGCCGATCTCGGCGGTGGCCTCCAGCACCGTGACCGAGACCCCGGCCTCGGCCAGGACCGCGGCGGCGGCGAGCCCGTTCGGGCCCGCCCCCACCACGAGCGCTGTGCTCAAGCAGGCTGCCCGACTTCGTTCGCCGCTGCCTTGGCCGCCTGCACCCGCAGCGAGTCCGGGACCACGTAGTTCCCGGGCCGGACGTAGCCCTCGCGGGTCCAGGTGACGTTGAGGTTGATCGGGCCGTTGGGCAGCCAGGGCTGCTCGTTGACGGCCTCGGCGACGTTCCAGGTGCCCCGCTCCAGGACGCCGGTTGCGACGTCGATGACCTTGTAGGTCTGGGTCGGCTTATGGATCGGCTGGGACTCCACCCAGACCACGATGAACTCGCCCGGCTCGAAGCCACACCGCTTCTGGATGGCGGCGAGCAGGTCGTCGTCGTGGAAGTGGCCGTCGCCGAAGTTGAACCCGACGATGGAGTTGCAGGCGAACTCGGCCTCGCGGACGGTCGCCTTGTCCAGGTTCGGCACGTGGTGCATGAGCAGCGAGTACAGGCCACGGGCCTGGCTGTGCATGGTCCGCCAGCCGATCGTCTGCTGCAGCGTGGTCTCCGCGATCGCCTGCGGGTAGCCCATGCCGGTCGTCAGCTGGTCGATCTGGTTGACGTGGGGCCGCGGGGTCAGCTTGTTGAGCTTGGCCTCGGCCGCCAGGGAGGAGAAGGCCCACTGCGCCGAGGCCCAGTTGCCCGCGTACTGCCGCATGGACGGCAGGAACGAGACCAGGTCCGGCCGCAGGTTGCCCAGGATCGGGAAGAACAGGCCCATCACGAGGACCGCGACCAGCCAGCCGCCGGAGATGTCGCCGACACCGAACCCGTCCTGCGCCGGGAAGCCGGCGAACAGGAAGACCGTCGCGAAGGCGAACATCACGTTCCACTCCAGCGGGACCGCCAGCGGGAACGCGGTGATGATGAAGACGTGGAAGACCACCATCAGCACGACCGCGGCGATGGTCAGCTCACGGTTGGTGGAGAACAGCAGCACCAGCGGCGCGGTGATCTCCACGAAGCTGCCGCCGCCGTGGGCCAGGAACTGGGCGAGCTTGCCGGGGCGGATGTCATTCGGGAAGTCCCGGTACATCCACCGCTTGATCTTCTTGGACGGCAGCGCCGGGGAGTTGGACATCATCGGCGCGACGACGCTGCTGAAGTGGTGGCCGAACTTCGAGACCCCGGCCCCGATCCAGATGAGGCAGATCGAGATCTTGACCGCGACGATCATGTCGGTGAAGTCCAGCACCGTGAAGAAGAAGATCCACGGCAGGTACTGCTCCGAGCGCGCGGCCAGGAACACGATCGTGTCGCGGAGGCCGATGAGGACGATCAGCACCATGGGGGCGATCAGCAGCGCCGGTCGGATCAAGCCGGCCTCGTTGTCCGGCAGCACCGCGTTCAGCGACCCGCTGTCCTTACCGGGCACCACGATCGCGAGCAGCATGGTGGCCAGGAAGGCGAGGTAGAGGCCGACGTCGACGATCGTCCGGGAGTCACCGTTGGTTCCGGGGACGGCCTTCCAGGGCCGGACCCGCAGCGTGCCGACCCGCGCCCAGAAAAGGACGCCGGCGGTCATCGGCTTGAAGGTGCCGGAAAGTGGGCCCCAGGACCCGGCCACACCCAGGGTCTCCAGCAACATGGTCCACAGGACCAACTTCTGGAAGACGATCGGCTCGTCCCACCAGCCGTCGATCTCCCACGGCGCCCCGACGTCCGAGGTCAGCACCGCGAGGCAGACGCCCACGCCGATGTAGAAGAACAGCAGCTTGAGGATGTAGATGGTGTGGACCATCTTCGGCGTTCCGAAGCCGTACTCGCACCAGTGCAGCGCGAGGGTCTTCGTGCGCTCCATCAGCGGCTTGTCGAGGAACGTCTCCGGATCGACCGGCGGGAAATCAGGCGTCTTGAATCCCATGCTTGGCACTCCCGGGACGAACGTGATTCAGGTGGATATGAGGGTCCTGCCCACGCTAGGACAGGCTGTGACGAGGGCCACTAGGCGCGGCCCACGAACTAGCCGCCAGTTCTTGTGACTCGGGCACAGTCCTGCGCACCCCGGCCGGTAAAGCCGCAGCTAGCAGCACCCGCCGCCACAGGCCGAGGGCGAATACACGGTTCCCGGAGTGGTGGTGGTGACCGCGCGTGTCGCGGCGTCCGAGCCGTGAAAGCGGGTCAGGATCCGGAACCGGTGGGCGTCCACCGTCGTGGTGATCTCGATCGAATCCGGCCCGGACGCCCGCCAGCCGGGGAACTCGGCCCCGTCGCAGGAGATCTCCAGGTCGGCGACGTGCGGGAGCTGGGTGACCGAGAACGCGGTCGCGGCGCCGCGGGCCGCGGTGGTCCCCGCGTAGGTCTCGACCCAGAGCACCCCGGCGTCGAGGGCATTCCAGGCCTGGGCGATCCCCAGGCGGGGGTAGTCGACCCCGGTGACCGTCGGCTGGCTGAACTTGGCGACGTTGGGCTCGTTGAAGACCCGGCCCCACGCACCGGGCTCACCGAGCTCGCTGAGCATCATCAGGCTGGCCAGCTGGCCCCGCGGCCAGGGCTCTCCGTTGCCGAAGAACCAGCCGAACATGTCGGCGTCCGGGCCGAAGAACCGGGGCTCGAAGTCCCGCTCGGCCACCGCGCGCAGGCGCGCCTCGGTCTCGTGGTCGCCGAGCTCGCGGGCCACCACCAGCGCGACCAGCAGGAAGCGCGGGTCCGGGTGCAGCTGCAGCAGCGGCTTGCGGGGGTCGTCCCAGCCGAGGCGGCGCACCGAGGACGTGTAGAGCAGCTCGCCCAGCTCGCGGTCCTGCGGCACCACGTACGGGGTGATGGCCAGCGACGCGTACGCCGAGACCTCGTCCCGCAACCGGAAGTGGGCCTTCTCCAACGGGTCGTAGTAGAAGGTGAACTGGGTGATCTCGCCGCGGCGGTTGGTCTTGAGGTAGTTCTCGCGGCAGTACTGCGCCCAGCGGCCGAACACGTAGTGGGTGTCCTTGCCGTGCAGCTTGTCGTAGAGCTGGAGACCGAGCCCGGCGCCGGAGACGCAGAACGGCCAGACCTTGGTGTTCTCGCAGTGCACTCCGGCCGGCCGCTCGGCCCACTGGTCGACCATGAAGTTGACGATGCGGTGCCGGTCCCAGTCGAAGAGCCGGTCCTGGTAGCCGGTCACCTTGAATGGCGACGCCCACTTGTCGTCGCCGGCGACGTAGTCGTAGAAGCCGATCAGCAGGTTGAAGAAGCCGCGGAAGAAGTTGTTGCCGTCGGCCCCGATCGGGTCGGGCTGCAGACCCCACGGCGCGACGCCGTTCGCGGTCCAGCCGGGGACGTCGTAACTGCCGCGGAGGAACTCCGGCAGGTAGGCCTGCCAGAGCGGTGGATAGTTCTCCTGGTTCGGATCGGGCCCGATCGTGGTCAGCCAGTCCACCGCGGCCCAGAAGGTCGTGTAGCGACCCACCAGCTCGTCCGCGATGCGGGCGTAGCCCTCCCGCCAGGCCGGCGTCAGGTCGCACATCACCGGCAGCACGTAGCCGGTCTCGTGCAGGTCGAACCGGCCCAGGCTGCACATCGGCGGGGTGGAGGTGCTGTCCCACCACGGATTCGGCTCGCCGGCGCTGGACCAGTCGTCCGGGGTCGTCGCCTTCTCCCAGATGAACCGCAGCCAGCCGCGGGCCCGGTCGTCGAGGCGGGGAAGGGTGTCGGGGTCGGTCACCACATCGTCACGTCCTCGCCGCTGGAGCCGCGGACCAAAGGCAACGCGCGCTGCGCGACGTGCGCCTCGGGCCAGGCCGCGTCGAGAGTGCTGGCCACCGGCTCGCGGGTGATCCGGTCGGCGACCTTGCTGGCGGGGTCGGGCGCGAGCAGGGCGCCGGGCAGCGGCGTCCGGTCGCGGCGCTCCCGCCCGTACGGCAGCACCATCCGGGTCAGGCCCCAGAACCAGAGCACGTAGACGGCGTTGCCGGTGTAGGTCACGCGACGCTGGTGCATCAGCCCGATGACCGTCCCGACCGCGTCGGTGCGGATCAGCGTCCGGAAGCCGAGCATGGCGGTGTCGAAGGTGACGGCCAGATCGGCCGGGGCCGGTGCTCGGCCCCGGCCGGACCGAACCGACCGGGTAAGGCCCGTGAACGCGTAGTGATGGGCGACCCCGTCCTCACTCGTCACCTCGATGACGACGTCCCGGGTGATCTGCGCGCGGAACCGGCGGCTCACCCGACTGCCCACGAACAGCAGCAGCCCGAGGGCGCTCAGCAGCACGCGGAGCAGGACGCGACCCACGGCAGTCATCAGGGTCGTGACCCTGCCCTACGCGGACCCGCCCGTCACCCCTCGACGGCCAGGAAACTCGGGCCCGGGTTCGTCCACCGGACCGGATGCGGCGCTACCGCAGGGCGGCGGTGACCGCCTTCTGCAATCGGCGGTGCAGCTCAGCGGTGGCGTCCCGGTCGGTGCGGACGCGGATTACCCGTAGGCCGACGCCGGGAATCAGCGCGGCCTCGAGGTCGGCTGCGGTGCTCGCGGTGGTGGCCGGGATCCCGGCGGCGGCCGCGTCGGCGACCAGGTCCAGGGAGTGCGGGGTGCCGAAAACGCGCTCGAAACCGGCTACCCCGGCCTGCGGGAGCATCGAGAAGATGCCGCCGCCGACGTTGTCCACCACGACGAGAGTGAGGTCCGGGCGAGGCTCGTCCGGGCCGAGCACCAGGCCGTTGCGGTCGTAGAGATAGGTCAGGTCGCCCATCAGCGCGTAGGCGGGGTCGGTGTCGCCACCGACCTGGTGCGCGAGCGCGGCCCCGATCGCCGTGGACACCACCCCGTCGATGCCGTTCGCGCCGCGGTTGGCCAGCACGACGATGTCGTCCCGGGCGGGCAGGCACAATTCGAGGTCCCGCACCGAGCGGCTGGGCCCCGTCACCAGCAGCGACCCGGAGGGCATCGCGCGCCCGAGCGCCCGCGCCACGGCGGGTTCCGGCAGGTCGCCGGCCTCGATGGCGTCGTCGAGGACGCCGTCGATCGTGTTGCCGACCACCTTCGAGAGCTCGCGCCACCGCTCGAGCCACGGCCCCGGCGGGGTTCCGTCGCCCGGCCGCGGGACCAGGTCGAGCACCAGCGAGGCGGTGCGGGTCGGATCGGCCCAGCGGTGGCTGGGGTCGACGACGATGTGGCGCTCGGCGCTCCGGACGTACGCGAGCAGCGAGCGGGACAGACCGGGGCCGCCGACGCTGATGACCAGTTCGGGCACGAGGTCACCGGCCACGGCGTCGGCCAGCAGCAACGGGTAGCCGGCGACCGCGTTCGGCCCCTGCCGGGCGCCGCTCGCGGGCTCCGCGAGCACCGGCCAGCCGAGGGCCTCGGCCAGCGCGACGGCCGCGAGCGGATCAGCGGCTCCGTCCCCGACCACCACCACGCCGCGCTCGGGCGCCGCGCCCAGATCTGGCCCCCCGAACCGCGGGCCGCGGCGATCCGAGGCTCGATGGAGGTGAACCCAGGGGGCGTTGTCGGCGCGGCCGTCGAGCGGCTCGCACCAGGACAGGTCGCCGTCGTGCGTCAGCGGTTCACGCAACGGCACGTTGAGGTGGACCGGGCCGTCGGTACTCGCGGCGACCGCGCGCCCGACCAGAGAACGCCAGTAGGCGACCTGGCCGGGGATCGGCTCGGGGACCCCGACCTCGGTGAACATCCGCACCGCGCGCCCGTAGAGACCGACCTGGTCGATGGTCTGGCTGGCGCCGGTGCCGCGCAGCTCCGGCGGCCGGTCGGCGGTCAGCACCAGCAGGCCGACCCCGGCGGCGTCCGCCTCGACCACGGCGGGGTGCAACGCCGCGGCGGCAGTGCCCGAGGTGCAGACCACGGGGACGCATGTCCTGCTCGCGGCGGCCAGGCCGAGCGCGAGGAAGCCGGCGGAGCGTTCGTCGATGCGGACGTGGACGCGGATCCGCGGCTCGTCGAGCAGGGCGAGGGCGAGCGGGCCGGAGCGGGAGCCGGGCGCGATCACGGCCTCGCGCACTCCGCTGCGGGCGAGTTCGTCGGCGAGCACCCGCGCCTGGGCGGTGGCCGGGTTCACTGCGCCTTCTCCACGTCCCTGATTCTCGCCTGCCACTGATCCCGGGTGTGCGCGCCCGCCGTCGCCGCTGCCATCAGCGCCGGATCGGGCTCGGGGCGACGGACCGTCAGGTAGCCGTCGACCGGCAGGAACCCCTCGGCCACGACGTCCTGCTCCAGCAGCGCGACGGTGGCCAGCCCGCAGGCGTAGGGCAGCTCCGGCAGGGCGGCTGCGAGCGCGACGCCGGCGGCGATGCCCACCGAGGTCTCCAACGCGGAGGAGACCACCGCGGGCAGCCCGATCCGCTCGACGATCTCCAGCGCCGCCCGGACCCCGCCCAGCGGAGCCACCTTGATCACCGCGATGTCCGCGGCGTTCTGGCTGGCGACGAGGAACGGGTCGGTGGCGCGGCGGATGGACTCGTCGGCGGCGATCGGCACTTCGACCCGGCGGCGCACCGCGGCCAGTTGGGACACCGTCTCGCACGGTTGCTCGACGTACTCCAGATCGAAGCGGTCCAGCAGCGCGATGGCCGCGACGGCTTCGTCGGTCCCCCAGCCGCCGTTGGCGTCGATCCGGAGCTTGCCCGCCTTACCGAGCGCGTCGCGGACCGCTTCGACCCGTTCGAGATCATCCGCCAGGCTCTGGCCCCGCTCGGCGACCTTCACCTTGGCCGTCCCGCACCCGGAGGCCGCCGCCAGGTCGTAGGCCTCCTGCGGCCCGACCGCGGGGATGGTGACGTTGACCGGGATGCGGTCACGGACGGGCTCCGGCCAGCCTTCGAAGGCGGCTTCGTGGGCGGCCCGCAGCCAGGGCACGCACTCGGTCGGGTCGTACTCGGCGAACGGCGCGAACTCCCCCCACCCGGCGGGCCCCTTGATCAGGGCGCCCTCGCGCACGGTGATGCCGCGGAACTTCGTCCGCATCTCGATGGAGTAGACGAAGAGCTCGGCGCTCACGCTGCTGCCAGCAGCTCATAAGAACGCAACCGGGCCTCGTGGCTCCAGATGTTGGTGACGACCATGGCCTCGTCCGCGCCCGCGGCCACGACCCGGCGTTCGATCTCCTCGCGCACGGTCTTCGGCCTGCCGGTCACCGTCAGCTGGCGGCGCCGCTGGATCGAGGCCCGTTCGCCGGCGGTGAAGGCGTAGGCGTCGGCTTCTTCGGGACTCGGCAGCGGCAGGAACTCGCCCTGCTCGATGCGTAGCCAAGCCAGCTCCATCGTGGTCGCGAGCCGCTGCGCCGCCTCGTCGGTCTCTGCGCAGACCGCCGCGACCCCGAGGATCGCGTGCGGTTTCGCGAAGGCCTCGCCCGGCTGGAAGTTCTCCCGGTACGTCGCGATCGCCGGAGCCGGGTCCGTCGCGGAGAAGTGCGAGGCGAAGGCGTAGCCCAGGCCGGCCCGGCCGGCGCTCGTCGCGCTCGCACCGGAGGAGCCGAGCAGGAACATCGGCGGCCGCTCGACGTCCGGCGGCATCACCGTCAGCGTGTGGAACGGATGCCCGGGTTCGTAGAGGCCGCGGGAGAGCTGCATCAGCTCGGACATCAAGGAGGAGAACGCGTTGCCGTCGAAGGCGCGCAGCGCCTGGGAGGCGATCGGCTCCGAGCCCGGGGCGCGGCCGATGCCGAGGTCGATCCGGCCGGGGTGCAGCGCGGCCAGGGTGTGGAACGCCTCGGCGATCCGCAGCGGCACGTGGTTGGGCAGCATGATCCCGCCGGAGCCGACCCGGATCCGTTCGGTGTGCGCGGCGACGTGCGCGATCAGCACCTCGGGCGAGCTGCTCGCGACGCTGGGCAGACTGTGGTGCTCGGCGAACCAGTAGCGGACGTAGCCGAGGCGCTCGGCCAGCTGGGCCAGGTCGACGGTGCGGCGCACCGACTCCGCGGCGGAGGTCCCGCTGACGACGGGGGCGAGGTCGAGGACGGACAGCGGCAGGCTCATGGCGCTGGCAGTCTCCCATCCCCGCTCCGACGCCCCGCGCAGCGCGGACGCCCGACCGCCGGCGTCCGATAGCCCACGTCTGGTCGGACGCAACGGGTAAGTACGGTGGCGCGATGGTCTCCGAGATCTTTGACGCCAGCGCGTGGAAGCAGGTCGACGGGTTCGACTTCGCCGACATCACCTACCACCGCGCCCTGGGCACCGGCGCGGTGCGGATCGCGTTCAACCGGCCCGAGGTGCGTAATGCGTTCCGGCCGGGAACCGTCGACGAGTTGTACCGGGCTTTGGACCACGCCCGCATGAGCTCCGACGTCGGCTGCGTGCTCCTGACCGGCAACGGGCCGGCGCCCAAGGACGGCGTGTGGGCGTTCTGCTCCGGCGGGGATCAACGCATCCGCGGGCGCACGGGCTACCAGTACGCCTCGGGTGAGACCGCGGACACGGTTGACCCGGCGCAGGCGGGACGGCTGCACATCCTCGAGGTGCAGCGGCTGATCCGCTTCATGCCGAAGATCGTGATCGCGGTCATCCCGGGTTGGGCAGCGGGCGGCGGGCACTCGCTCTACGTCGTCTCCGATCTGGCGATCGCCAGCCGCGAGCACGCGCGGTTCAAGCAGACCGACGCGGCCGTCGGATCCTTCGACGGCGGCTACGGCTCGGCGTACCTGGCCCGGCAGGTCGGGCAGAAGTTCGCCCGCGAGATCTTCTTCCTCGGCGAGGAGTACTCGGCCGAGGACGCCTACCGGATGGGCGCGATCAACCGCGTCGTCCCGCACGCCGAGCTCGAGGCCGAGGCGCTGCGCTGGGCGAAGATCATCAACAGCAAGAGCCCGACCGCGCAGCGGATGCTGAAGTGTTCGTTCAACCTGATCGACGACGGCCTGGTCGGGCAGCAGATCTTCGCCGGCGAGACCACGCGCCTGGCCTACATGACCGACGAGGCCGTCGAGGGCCGCGACGCCTTCCTGGAGAAGCGCGATCCGGACTGGTCCCCCTACCCCTGGTACTTCTGAGGAGCAACGGATGTCATCCGCAGAAATCGGCATCGTCGGGCGATTCTTCGAGGCTGTCCTCGGCAACGACGTCGCGACCCTGCAGGAACTGGTCAGCCCGGACTGCGTCGTGCACGAGCCGGCCGACCTGCCCTACGGCGGTTGAGGGCTCGATCGCCCGCGCGGTGGAGACGTTCAAGGCCGCGGCGACCGAGGGGCGCACGGACGCCGTGACGTTGGAGCGGCTGATGCTGCTCTGGACGCAGGCCGAGGCCGCGCGCCTGACCAGCCTGCGCGCGTCGTCGGGGGGCGGGTCGGCGGGGGACACCCCCGGGCCGGAGGGCTCGATCGCCAAGCTCCAGATGGCCGAGCTCAACAAGGCCGTCTACGAACTCTGCGTCGAACTGCTCGGCACCGATGGCCTCCTGATGGACACCTACGAGCGCTTCGCGCCGACCGGCACCGCGCTCGACGGGGTCAAGGACGTGCGCAAGTCGTGGCTGCGCTCGCTGGCCAACTCGATCGAGGGCGGCACCTCGGAGGTGCAGCGCACGATCCTCGGCGAGCGGGTGCTCGGCCTGCCCGGCGAACCCCGCGTCGACAAGGACATCCCCTGGAAGGACGTGCGGCGCTCGTGAGTGATCTCTCCTCCGACGTCTCCTCCGACATCGAGGTCGAGCGCGTCGGCGACGTGCTGACGATCCGGTTCAACCGGCCGGAGAAGCGCAACGCGATCACCACGGCGATGTACGCCCGCCTCGCCGACGAACTCGGCAAGGCCGACGCCGATGGTGCCGCGGTCCTGGTGCTCACCGGCGCCGGCGGTGCCTTCACCGCGGGCAACGACCTGGGGGACATGGCTGCGAATCCGGTGCGCGGCGAGGACTCGCCGCCGGGCCGGTTTCTGCAGGCGCTGACCGCCCTGCGCTCGGTGCTGGTCGCAGCCGTCGACGGCCCGGCCCTCGGGATCGGCTCGACGGTGCTGTTACACTGCGATCTGGTCTACGCGACGCACCGCAGCATCTTCGGCTTCCCCTTCGTCGACCTCGGGCTGGTTCCGGAAGCGGCGTCCACCCTGCTGCTCCCTCGCCTGACGGGTCATCAGAAAGCCGCGGAGCTGATGCTGCTGGGCGAGCGGATCCCGGCCGCCGAGGCGCACCGGATCGGCCTGGTGACCGCCGTGGTGGACTCGGCCGAGGAACTCGACGCCCTGGTGGCTGAGCGCACCGCCGCGCTGGCGGCCAAGCCGCGGGCGGCGCTGCTCGCGGCCCGCGCGCTGCTGCACGACCAGACCGCGCTCACGGTTGAATCACGACTGGAGCTCGACCGCACCGTGTTTCTGGGCCTGCTCGCTAACATCACCGCACCGAGCTAGGGAGAACGTCGACGTGGCACGTCCGAAGGTCCCCTTGATCTCCAAGCGCGCGGCGCTCGAGGCAGCACTGGACATCATCGACACCGAGGGCATCGACGGGCTCAGCATCCGCCGCCTCGCCGAACGCCTGGGCGTCAACGGCGCCTCGCTCTACCACCACTTCCAGAACAAGGAAGAGATCGTCGTCGGCGCCGCAAAGCTGGCCCTGGAGGAGGTCCGGGTCCCGCAGGGCCACGAGGAGCCCTGGCAGGTCTGGCTGCTGCGCAACGCGCGGCGACTGCGGGCCGCCTTCCGCGACCACCCGGACCTGGTCCCGGTGATGCTTCGCCGCGAGCCGCTGGGCATCGGCACCTCGCAGCTGGACGCGACCTTCGCGATGCTCGCCGAGGAGGGCGTCCCGATCGGCGCCATCGCGCCGATGATGGAGGCACTCGAGCTGTACGCGATCGGCAGTGCGTTGCACGAGTCCGCCGCCGGCGCGACGAAGCCGGACCCGAAGCGGGCTCCGCACATGGCCCAGGCCGAGGCGGAGCGGGCGCTGAGCGCGGACGAGATCTTCGACCTGGTCTGCGAGCAGATCGTCGCGGCCACCGTGAAGGTCGCCCGCGAGAACGCCGCGGCATCTCCCGCTGCCGCCAAGCCCGCGACCCGGCGCGGCAAGGCCCGTACCGCCTGATTCCCAGCGCGACATCGACATAACCAAACAGCATTTGGTATAGTCCCGCCATGCCGGATCCGCAGGTCCCCCGCGTGAAGTACCGGCGCACGCCGTTCCTGGTGGTGACGCAGGAGTCCGCGGTCCGCAAGGACGTCTACGGCTCGGTCGGCGACCACGTCGCCCGGCAGGCGCAACTGCTGCGCGGCGAGGCGGACTCCGACACCGTCATCATCTGCATGCACCCGATCGGTTCGCCCGCCTACCTGCCGCTGTTCCCCGAACTGGCCCGCACCGGACTGCACATCATCGGCTCCACCAGTCGCTACACCGTGGGCGATGCGGCGCTCCAGATGGAGAACGTGCTGCTCGACATCGGCGCCTGCGTGCGCGACGCCCAGGAGCGACTCGGCTACCGCAAGGTCGTGCTGGCCGGCTGGAGCGGCGGCGGTTCGCCGATGATGGGTTACCAGGCCGAGGCGGAGAAGCCGGCCATCACGCGCACCGGCGCCGGTGAGCCCACCCCGCTCAGTGACACCGAGCTCCCGGCGGCCGACGCGGTCATGCTGCTGGCTGCCCCGCGCAGCCGACACCGCCTGCTCAGCGATTTCCTGGACGCCTCCATCACCGACGAGGCCGACCCGGACCGCAACCGCGCGAACGAGTTCGACCTTTACGACCCGGCGAACCCGAACCGGCCGCCGTACTCCGCCGACTTCCTCCTCGCCTACCGCGAGCGCCAGCGCGAACGCAGCGCACGGATCACCGCGTACGCGCAGGACAAGCTCGCCGCCCTGCAGGCCGCCGGTCGCGCGCACGACGAGCACGCCTTTGTCGTGCACGGCACGATGGCCGACCCGCGCTGGCTGGACCCGACGGTGGAACCGAACGGTCGCCGGCCCGGCTGGAGTTACCTCGGCGATCCGGCGGTGGCCAACACCAGCCCCGGCGCGATGATGCGTTTCACCACCACCCGCAGTTGGCTCTCGCAGTGGTCGCTGGAGACCGCGCAGGTGGACGCCGCCGATGCCGCGCCCCGGGTCAGCGTGCCGGCGTTCGTCCTGATCAACGGCCGCGACGACGCCGTGCCGGTCAGCCACCCGCACCAGGTCTTCGAGGCGATCGGGCACAACGACAAGGACCTAGTCGAGCTGCCCGGGGCCAACCACTACTTCGCCGGCGACGATCAGGCCTCGCACCTCGGCACCGCCGCCGACCTGGTGCACGGCTGGCTGAGCAAGCACAACCTCGGACACAGCCACATGAGGAGCCGGGCGTGAAGGTCGGTCTGATGTCCCTGGGCGACCAGGTCACCGACCCGGTGACCGGCACCCGGCAGAGAGCGCCGCGCAGCGGCACCGCGCGATCGTCGAGGCCGCGGCCGTGGCCGACGAGGTGGGCTTCGGCGGGGTGTACGTGGGCGAGCACCACGGCCTGGAGTACACGACCTCCGCGCCCCCGGTGGTGCTGGCCGCCATCGGTGAACGCACCCGGAACCTGACGCTCTCCACCGCAGTGACCCTGGCCGCCAACCTCGACCCGGTCCGGGTCGCCGAGGACTACGCCACCGTCGACGCGCTCTCCGGCGGCCGCTGCGAGATCGTCGTCGGCCGCGGCAACTTCTTCGTCTCCACCTACGACCTGTTCGGCCGGGACATCCAGGACTCGCACGAGCTGTTCGGCGAGAACGTCGAGCTGCTGGTCGAGCTGTGCAGCGGCAAGACGGTGAACTGGCCGGGCTCGCGACACCGGGCTCCGATCGTCGACTTCACCGTGCAGCCCCGCCGGTCGGCCCGATGCCGATCTGGATCGGCGGCGGTGCCTCCCCGTCCAGCCTGGAACTGGCCGCCCGGCTCGGGCTGGATCTCATGCTGCCGAGCGCGTTCGGCAATCCAGCGATGTTCGCGCCGATCGTCGAGCAGTACCGGGAGCGGTACGCCTCCTACGGGCACTCGCGTACGCCGCGGATCGGCGCCTGCTGGCACGTCAATGTCGCCGAGACCTCGCAGGGCGCCCGGGCCCGTTGGGAACCGCGCTACCGCGCCTACTTCGAGCTGATGGCCGAGATCATCCCGCGGGTGAACCCCGACCCGCCGCCGTTCATCAAGAAGCCGTTCAACTTCGAGCTGCTCACGACCAAGGGGCCGGCCCTGGTCGGCAGCCCGGCCGAGGTGGTCGAACGGCTGGCCACCAGCGCCGAGATGCTGCACGCCGACACCAACCTGCTCTACCTCGACATGGGCGGGCAGCCGCAGCACGAGTTCCTGGAGATGGTCGAGCTGATCGGCGCCGAGGTCCTCCCCCGCCTTCCGTAGCACCGGAGGCACTGGGCCAGACCACAACCGTGCCTGGTGGGACGACTGAGCAGCCCCCGAGCACCTCAGCTCTTTCGGTTGTGGTCTGGGGTAGCCGGGTCGACGACCATGCCGCCCCCTACCGTGGCGCCCGATGAGCGCGCACGATCTGGTCCCCGTCCCGGTGCCTCCGGGCACCGCGGAGATTCCCGGCCTGGATGCGGCCATGAGTGGCCGCGGGCCGGCGCTGTTGCTGGTGCCGCCCGGCCCGGAGGGCGCCCGACTGGTGAGCGCGCTGGGTCCGGCGGCCGCGCGGGGCGTGCCGGCCGGGACCGCGGTGGTGGTCGCGACCTCGGGGTCGACCGGTACCCCGAAGGGGGTGCGGATCTCGGCCCGGGCCTTACGGCACTCGGCCCGGGCCACGCAGGAGTTCCTCGGCGGCGAAGGCCAATGGCTGCTGGCGATGTCGGCGGCGCGGATCGCCGGCCTGCAGGTGGTGCTCCGGTCCCGCGCCGCCGGCATCGAGCCCGCCGTGCTGGACACCTCGGCCGGGTTCCGGCCCGACGCGTTCGCCGCGACAGTGGCCGGGATGACCGGCGAGCGGCGCTACGTCTCCCTGGTCCCGACCCAGCTGATCCGCCTGCTCGACGCGGGGGTCGACCTGACCGGCCTGGACGCCATCCTGCTCGGCGGGGGGCCGATCCCGGCCGGACTGGTCGACCGCGCCGCAACGGCCGGGGCGCGGGTGGTGCGCACCTACGGAATGACCGAGACCTGCGGGGGTTGCGTGTACGACGGGCTGCCGTTGGAGAAGGTCGGGCTGCGGATCACCGAGGACGGACTGGTCGCGATCACCGGACCGGTACTGGCCCGGGGCTACCTCGGCGGGCCCGACTTCGGCGGCGAGTTCGTCAGCTCCGACCTCGGCCGCCTGGACCCGGACGGCGAGGGGCGCGACGTGCTCACCGTCCTCGGCCGGGCCGACGACGTGATCCTCTCCGGCGGGGTCAACGTGCCGGCGCAGAGCGTGGAGCAGGTCCTGGCCGGGCACCCGGGGGTGGCCGAGGTCGTGGTCGT
>NZ_JACDFE010000171.1 GCF_013815995.1 Sporichthya sp. | reverse complement strand
AACCCGCGTCGTGGCCATCACCACCTCCCGTGGCGGCGGCGACCCGCTCGGCCCGGCCGCCCGGCGCGAACTCGTGGCCCTTGCCCGCCGACACGGCACGCGCCTCGTCGGGCCCGGCTGCTCAGCCGTGGTGAACACCGCCCTGGGCCCCGTGGGAGGCCGGGCACGGCGATGCGCACGAACCCGCTCGACCGCGCCGTCGAGGAGACCCGCAAGGCGGTGTTCCCGCTGCACGGACTGGACACCGACATCGCAAGTGACCTGCCACCGGGACCTTGGGCCCTGGGCCCACAGGCCCGCGGACCGGATGGTCGGGGGTATGACCATGAACCCCGCGCCCAGTCTGGATCCCCCATTCGCCGGCCCGCGCGTTGGAGGGGCTTCGCGCGGGCCGGTCAGATCCGCCTTCCCCGGGATCCTGCGCTCGGAGTGGACGACGTGACCACACCACCCAGAAGGAGTCGAAGATGAGCACCAGGACACCGTTACAGGAAGCCGCCCAGCAGGCGCTTCGGAGCCCGACCCACCAGGGGACCGCAACCTCGGACGAGGTGCTGCGCGGCAATCCCCACGTCGTCGTCGGCGTCGACGGTTCCCCCGGCTCCAGCGCTGCGTTGCGCTGGGCGATGACCTACGCCGCCCAGGTGGGCGGCACGGTCGAGGCGATCGGAACCTGGGAGCTGCCGATGGGCGCCGGCTCCGCCTACGAATGGGTCGCGAGCGGGTCCGACGGGGACAGCTACGCCAGTCTCACCGAGAAGGTCCTCACCGACACGGTCGCGGCGGTCACGAAGGCCCTCGGCACCACGCTGGTCGCAGACACGCGCGCGGTTCAGGGTCATCCCGCCGAGGTGCTGCTGCGTGCGGCCGGGCACGCGCAGATGCTCGTCGTCGGGAGCCGCGGACACGGCACCATGGCCGGTCTGATCCTCGGCTCGACGAGCCAGCGTTGCGTGCAGCACGCCCCGTGCCCGGTGGTGGTCGTTCCCGAATGACCTGCTTCGGGTGACCCCACCCAACCGGCCCGGCCGCTCCGTGGCGGGGCACTCTCCCCCGCCACGGGCCGGCCTACTACCGCAACGCGGTACGTCGCACGAGGAGGTCACCCCGTCAGCCCCGACGTCGAACGTGTTTGTGCAGGGCCGGGACGGGGTAGATGTCTGCATCTCGCCCCGGACAGATGGCGCCTTCCGAGCTCGGAGGATCGTCATGGCCGATAAGCCCGTTCTTCGCTCGGTCAGCGGCACCGAGCCCGCCCCTGGGCCGCCCTCGGTGCTTTTCCAAAAACTCAGCGCCGACTACCCCGACCTCCCTCGGCGGGTCGTAGGTGAGGTCCTGGGCCGGGTATACGGGGCAGCGTGGGAGTCCGTCCCGGAGCCACGCCTCCCCCAGCTCGACACGGCGGCCCGGGCCCTGCTGGATGCCCTGCGGGTCAGAGCCGACAACGCGGCCCGGCGCACCGGGCGAGTCGCTGCGCTGCATTCACCTTCCACCAGTCCCCATGACCGCGACGCCGGCCCCGCCCTTGGCTTCACGCAACCTCTCTGGCCGACGCGGGACGTCCGCGGCAGTAGCCGCGCAGAAGAACTGGCGGAGGCGATCGAGGCCCGCGCTCGTGCTCTCGGCGTGGTGCCGGGGATGAGCCTGTTGTGCGAGGTGGCCGCCGAGCACCTGGGGGTCGCCGCCGTGGCGATCTCCGTGCCGGGCGAACTGCTCAGTGGGCAAACCGTCGGGGTGGGCGGCGCCCTCGCGCGACCGCTGGAAGAGCTCCAGGTGGTCCTCGGCGAGGGCCCGTCCTATGACGGCCTGCGCTACGGCACCGCCGTTCTGGTCGAAGATCTGACGGCGCCACAGCAGCAGGCCAGATGGCCGCTCTACGCCCCCGTGGCCGGCCAGCACGGAGTGCGCGCCCAGTTCGTGTTTCCGATGCAGGTGGGAGCAGCTCGACTCGGCGTGCTGGTGCTTTACCTGGACCGGGCCGGAGCGCTGCGATCGACCGAGTTGACCGCCGCCCGGGTCTTCGCCGAGGTGGCTCTCACCTGGCTCATCGACCACTCCGCAGAGGGTGCCGCGGAGCGCGCTCTCACCGAGCCCCGCGCGCGGCAGCCGTTCCTCGACGACTGTGCGGAGATTCATCAGGCCACGGGCATGGTGTCGGTTCAGCTCGGGGTGCCGCTCAATATCGCTCTGCTGCGCATCCGTGCCCGCGCGTTCACCGAGGACCGGCCGCTCTCGGACCTGGCCCAGGCAGTCGTGGCGCGCACCGTCCGGTTCCAGCCGGACACAGAGACCGACGACCGCACCGGGTACGAGGAAAGGCCATGACTCGGCCACCTCCTTCGCAGACCCCCGATCTGTTCGCGGCGGACCCCTTGCCGGCGAGAGAGCAGCGACTGGCCGAGACGTTCGTCGAACTGGCCGACACCCTCGTGGAGGGTTTTGACCTGATGGAGTTTCTGTACACCCTCGTCGAGCGTTGCACCGAGTTCCTGGACGTGACGGCGGTCGGCCTGATGTTCGGCGACGAGCAGGGCCGGCTCCGTGTCGCCGCCTCCTCCAACGAGGCGACCCGCCTCCTTGAGCTGTTCCAGCTTCAGGCCGGCGAAGGCCCGTGCCTGGAGTGCTACCGGAGCGGAAACCCGGTGGAAGAGCCGGACATGGCCCAGGCCCGCGCCCGCTGGCCGCTGTTCGCCCCGGAGGCGGTACGCGCCGGCTTCCGCACCGTGCACGCACTTCCGATGCGGCTACGCGAGCGCACCGTCGGGTCGTTGAATCTTTTTCACGTCAACCCGGAGGCGCTGCCGCCCGCCACCACGCGCCTCGCCCAGTCGCTGATCGACGTCGCCACGATCGGCCTGATTCAGGTGCACGGCGGGCAGCGCTCCGACGTTCTGCTCGACCGGTTGCAGCTCGCCCTACTCACGCGGGTGGTGATCGAACAGGCCAAGGGAGTGATGGCCGAACGCCGGGGCATCACCCCTGACGAAGCGTTCATGCTTCTTCGTTCGCACGCTCGAGCGAGCGAACTGCGCCTGACCGAACTCGCCTACGCCGTGATCGAAGGCGATTCTGAACACCTTCTCTGGACGCTGAGTTAGCTCGGCCCGGTGGTAGCGCGTCCTCGGAGCACACGCGGAACCTGGAACTGTTTATGCTCCAGTGCGAGCAGGGACCATGTCTCGACTGCTACCGCGACGGTGAGCCCGTCTCGGTGGCGGACCTGCACGCGGAAGAGGCCAAGTGGCCGCAATTCGTGCCCACCGCGGTGGACGCGGGCTTCCGCTCCGTGCACGCGCTTCCGATGCACCTACAGGGCGTCCGACTGGGCGCCCTCGGCCTCTTCGGCACGGAGATTGGAGCCCTGAACGGCGCGGACCTCGAGCTGGGGCAGGCCCTGGCCGATGTCGCGAGCATCGCCTTGATCGCCAACCAGACCTCGGTGAATCATCTGCGCCTGACCCAACAACTCCAGACGGCCCTGGACAGCCGGGTCGTGCTGGAGCAGGCGAAGGGTCAGTTGGCCCAGGTGGGCAACGTCACCATGGCGCACGCGTTCGAGGCGCTTCGCCGCTACGCGCGTGACCACAACGAACGCCTTTCCGTGGTTGCCCAGAACGTTGTGACACGAGAGCTCACTGGCGAGCTTGTGTTGGAGCACGCGAAACGTAAGGGCGTAAGCGTCGCCTAAGCCACGTGCGACCGGTCCTTGCCGCGTGTCTCCGCGCTGAGCACCGCGGCCTGAATCCGGCTCTTCATCCCCAGCTTGGCCAAGAGTCCGGAGACATAGTTCTTCACGGTCTTCTCGGCGAGCAACAACTGTTCGCCGATCTGACGGTTCGTCATCCCCTCGGCTATGAGATTGAGGATTTCCAGCTCCCGCGAGCTCAGCGTTCGACGCGCTGCGCCGGTACTCCGCAACAACATCAGAAGCTGACCATGCTCGCCCAAGCGGTGGTGGAGCGCACGATCCTCCCGCACCACGGTCTCGACCAGCCCCGGCGCTCTTCATCTGCCGGTGCCTCTGACAGTCCGTCAGGTCCGCGGACCCGCCTCGGCTCCGGCGGGTAGGACCCGGCCGTCGATCACAGCGTCGGCCAGATCGCTCAACCGCAGGTTGCGCGCCCGGGCATAGGTGCGCAGTGAGCTGAAGGCTTGGCCCGGCGTGATCCCGTTGCGCTCGGCCAACACGCCCTTCGCCTGCTCGATGATCACCCGGGTGTCCAACGCCTGCTGCAGCTGGGCCAACAGGATCTCCCGGCGCCGGGTGTAGCCAACCTGAACCAGGCCGATGGTCGCAACGTCCACCATGGCCTGGCCGATCCGGATGTCGGAGTCCTGCAGGGCGCCGCGCTCCGCGTGGAAGAGGTTCAGCGCGCCGATCGTCTCGTCGCGCAGACGCATGGGCAGCGCGTGCACCGCATGGAAGCCGGCCGCCACCGCTTCAGGAGCGAAGCGGTCCCACCGCCCCGAGGCCGCCTCGAGATCGCGCTCGTGCACGGCGTGCCCTTGTTGGAAGCACTCCAGGCACGGTCCCTGGTCGTTCTGCAACTGGAACAACTCAAGCAGGCGGGTCTCTTCGCTCGTGGAGGCCATCACCGTGAGGCGGCCGCGCGCGTCGCTGAGCATCAGGCCCACGGCGGTGACGTCGAGGAGCTCGGCGCAACGGTCCACCAGGGTGTACAGAAACTCGATCAGATCGAAGTCCTCCACCAGGGTGTCCGCCAGGTCGACGAACGTTTCGGCCAAGCGCTCTGTATTCATGCCCGTCTCCCTACCGGTCCCACGCTGATCATTCCTGCTGGTCGCGCCCACCCGGCCCGAGCTCTGGGCGGCCATTTCTCAGTCGGCATCGGCCCCACCCAGTTCCGGGTACCCGGGGTGCGTCCCGTCGAAGCGCAGGACCCGGGACACCACGTCGGCGGAGACGTGGGACAACCGGCGGTTCTCGGCGAAGGCGCGAGCGCGAAGCCGGAGCAGGGCCGTCGGCAGGTCGACCCCGAGCTGAATGGAGATCATGCCGGTGGCCTGGTGGATCTCAGGCCGGTCTTCGACCGCGCCGTCCCCATGGTCGCCGTCACCGGGAGATCCATCGAACCCGCCGGGCCCCGCGCCCTCCGCCTTCGGCGCCGACAGCGTGCGGGCGCCGATCGGACCCAGGTCCTCCAGGAGCAGATCGAGGGCGATCGAGGCAAGGATGATCGCCTCGGCTCCGTCCCTGGGATCGAGACCGCCCGGTCGCGTCAGGTAGACCGCGAACGCCCCGAAACGGGCCGCGCCGACGCGCATCGGCATCACGGCCATGGAGCGGATCCCCAGCAGGGCCGCGGCCGGCGCGAACATCGGCCACCGGATCTCCGACGGGTCCGTGAGCTCGCTCAGGTAAATCGCCGGGTCCCCGACCAGGACGTCCAGGGACGGCCCCTCGCCGAGCGTGATCTGCAGTTCCTCCCCGTCGCGCGCGAGGTCGGCAGCCGCCACCGTCTCGGCGCCGGCCGCGCCGACGGCCCGGATCGGCACGGACACGGCTGCCGCGGCTTCCTTCCAACGGACGCCCGCGAGTCGGCAGAGCACGTCGAGGCTCACCGGGAGCTGGATCGACTCGGCGTGGGCGTACAGCGCGCGGCGCATCGCCTGGAGGCCTATGGGTCCGGCTAGCTCAGCCACCGCGAGAACCGCGCATGCTACGCCGTCTCCAACCGCAATGCCGCCAGGGTCAGGAGCGACGGGGCTCACCCGGCAACCAGCTGGGCTTACCGCGCACCCTACCGCTGCTCAGGACACGCGGCGGGGGGCGAGATCTCCTGCACCGGCCCCGTCTCGGGGGGAGCTCAGACACAGGTCCTCGGTGATCTCCCGTCGGGCCGCGGCCAGCAATAGTGCGTAGGCGCACTGGCTGCGTGCCCGGAAATCGGGCGCTGCCGCCCACATCCAGACGTAGACCCGTTCGGTCGCTGCGCAGGCCCGTGGGGTGTCTCCCAGGCTGCACTGCAACAGCGGGAAGATCAGGGCGACCGTGCGGTCGTAGAAGGCGCCGAAGGCGTCCAGGTCGCCCTGCCCGGCGGCGGTGAGCAGGTCGTCCGGGCAGGCCGGGCGGACGAACGTCGGGGTCATTGCTGCCCCGCCAGTTCGGTGGGCTCGTCGCCGTGCGACAGCTCCGCCTGCCCGTTCGCCTGCCCATTCGCATGGCCGTTCGCGTGCAGTTCCTCCGCGGTGGGCTTGGGCACGGTGTCGGCGAACCAGAAGCGGGAGAGCCGTGAGCGCCGCCGGCCACCGCGGGCGGGGATGCCGTTCTCATCCGTTGCGGCACGGGCCGAGATCGGCTGATACGTCTGACGGGCCATCAGCGTGAAGCGCTCCTGCGCCGAGATCGGTGCATGCACCTCGATGAACTCCCCGCTGGGCAGGCGCTTGATGGTGCCGGTCTCCCGCCCGTGCAGGATGCGCTCGCGCTCGCGGCGCTGCAGTCCGAGGCACGCTCGCTTGGTGAGGGCGAAGACGATCGGCGGCAGCACGAACAGCGCGACCTGGACGGTCCGGGTAATCGTGTTGATGGACAGGCCGAAGGTGTAGGCGATGATGTCGTTTCCGCCGTTGAGCACCAGCAGGAGATAGAACGCGAGCGACATCGCGCCCAGCGCGGTGCGGACCGGCGCATCGCGCGGTCGGTCGAGAAGGTGGTGCTCCCGCCGATCCCCCGTCACCCAGGCCTCGACGAACGGGTACAGCGCCAGCAGCGTGAACATCACCCCGGGGACCGCCAGGCCGGCCAGGAGCAGGTTCCAGCTCACGGAGTGGCCCGCCAGGTTGGTCTCCCAGTTGGGCATCACCCGGACCAGACCATCCAGGAAGCCGATGTACCAGTCGGGCTGCGAGCCCGCCGATATCTGGTCCGGGTAGTAGGGCCCGAAGAACCACACCGGGTTGATCTGCGCCAGGCCGCCGAGCAGGGCGCAGACCCCGGCCACGATGAAGAAGAAGCCGCCGGCCTTCGCCATGTACACCGGCATCAGCGGGAAGCCGACGACGTTGTCGTTCGTACGGCCCGGGCCGGGGAACTGGGTGTGCTTGTGCACCACGACGAGCATCAGGTGCACCGCGATCAGGGCCAGTATGATCCCGGGGATCAGCAGGACGTGCGCCACGTACAACCGGGGGATGATGTCCTCGCCCGGGAACTCCCCGCCGAAGACGAAGAACTGCACGTAGGTTCCGACCACCGGGATCGACAGCATGATCGCCTCCGCAATGCGGAGACCGGTTCCGGAGAGCAGGTCGTCCGGGAGCGAATAGCCGGCGAACCCCTCCAGCAGCGCAAGGACGAACAGGGTCACCCCGATCAGCCAGTTCAGCTCACGCGGCTTGCGGAAGGCCCCGGTGAAGAAGACCCGGAGCAGGTGCAGGACGATCCCGGCGACGAAGATCAGCGCCGACCAGTGATGGATCTGACGCACCAACAGGCCACCGCGGACCTCGAAGCTGATGTCCAGGGTCGAGGCGTAGGCCTCGGACATCTGCACGCCCTGCAACGGCAGGTAGGAGCCGTCGTACGCGACCTCCTGCATGCTCGGCTTGAAGAACAGCGTCAGGTAGACGCCGGTCGCCAGCAGGATGATGAAGCTGTAGAGCACGATCTCGCCCAGCATGAACGACCAGTGCTCCGGGAACACCTTGCGCAGATTCTTGCGCGCCGCCGCGTTCGTTCCGAGCCGCTCGTCCAGGTAGGTAGCGGCCCCACCGGGCGCATTCGCGACCGCCATCTCCCGCCCCTCCCTGGTGCGAGCCCCGGCGCTCGGGTGAGCGCCGGGCCCGCGTCGGCGATAATACCGGTCAATCGCGCCAAAAACGTTTCACTAGAGATGACAGGATAGCTCCATGGCCCCTGACCCGTCGACGCAGACCCCGCTCCCGGCGGCCGCGGTCGCACGGCGGCTGGGCATCGCACCGGCAACCCTGCGCACCTGGGACCGCCGCTACGGCGTCGGTCCCAAGCAGCACCAGGCGGGGCAGCACCGCCGCTACACCGCGGCGGACCTCGCGCGGCTCGAAGCCATCCAGAACCTCGTACTGCAGGGCGTGACCGTTGCCGACGCCGCCCAGCAGATCGGGGTGCAGACCACGTCGCGGCGGCGGCGGGGGCGGGTGGAGGTTCCGGGGCCCGGCACGACCATCGCCACGCCCGGCCCGGCCCGGCCCGTCACCTCGCGGCACGTGCGTGAAACAGCCCTACGACTGGACGCGGACCGGTTGGTGACGTTGTTGCACCGGGCGGTCGGCGATCTCGGGGTGATCGACGCCTGGGACACCGTGGTGCGACCCGCGCTGGTGTGGCTCGGCGAGCGCTGGCAGAGCAACGACAGCTGCATCGCCGCCGAACACGTGCTGAGCGATTGCGCCTCGGCCGTCTTCACCTCCCTGGCGCGGAGGTCGTCGGTGGCTTCGACCCGGCCCGCGCTGCTCGTCTGCGCGCCCGGCGACGAACACGTCCTGCCGTTGCACGCGCTCGCCGCGGCGCTGACCGAACGCCGGGTACGGAATTGCGTCATCGGCCCGTCGACCCCGGTGAGCGTGACCGCGGAAGCTATCCGGCGGCTGAACCCGGCGACGGTGCTGGTCTGGTCCCAGCTGGAGCAGACCGCCGATCCCGCGGCGCTGACCGAACAGCCGCGGATCCGCTCGGGCCACCGGATGGCGGCCGCCGGCCCGGGCTGGGCACACCTGCAGTTGCCCGCCCGGGTGGAACGTCCGGACAGCATGGGCGCGGCGGTCGCCCTCCTTGCCGGGGCCGCAGGCGAGTAGGCGATGTGCGCCGACACAGCGCAAACCCGGCGTGGCCCCTCCGGTGAACCGGAGGCCCTTAGGCCTTCTCGGGAAGGTGTTGTCGGGAACGTCCCAGATGCCCGGGGTCGATGAACGGTCATCTATTTACGTTGAGTGGCGGGCGCCTCACCACCCACGAAAAGGGGAAGACCCCCCGGTGGAGCGGAGCCTCGAGGGCTCCGCTCCACAACGGGAGGTCTTCGCCGGCAGATCAGTCGTGTCGCGACACGACGTCAACCAGGAGCGCTGGTCAGTACACCAGGGCCGAGGGCGGCGTGCCGCCGCCGAGCACGGGCGTGTCGCCGCCCGAGGCGTCCCCACGGTCGCTGCCCTTGCCGTAGTGACCGGACAGGCCGCAGGTGGTGAAGGCGTCGATCGGGTAGCCGGTGCAGGAGATGGGCAGAACGCCGGGAGGGGCGTCACTGGGGGCGGCGGTAGCGGCCGAAGCGCCACCACCGGACACCAGGACGGCTGCCGCGGCGGCGCCGACGGTGACGGCCGTACGCGTGACGATCGCACGGCTCGAGCTGGGCTTGCGGTGACGACCGGGGCTGTTGGTCTGCATGGGCATACTCCGAGTGGGGGAGTCGTCCGGGAAGGGGGATATCCGGACGAAGCTGGGCGAATGCTTACTTGTGGGTACATCTGAGTGTGGCTTGGCGGAGCCCGACCGCGCAAGGAGAACGCTGTGGACGGCCGAACGGCGCGCCTGCCTTGAAGTTGAGCGGTACTCAGCAGGGGACGCGCTAGCGTCGGCCTCGTGAATCCCTTCCGCCATCTGCTCGACGAACTCAACGAGATCCTCGACCGCCATCCCTCGGACGGCGACGCGGACAACGCGCTCGAGGACTCCGAAGCGCTCCACCAGTTGCGGTCCGACGTCGAGGACCGGTTGGCCAACGAGCGACCGGCCGACGAGGACCCGGAGCGGAGCTCGGCCCTGGCGGACACCCTCCAGGGCGCCGAGGACCGTTTTCAGACGGCCCATCCGAGGCTGACGCAGGCGATCCGCAGGCGCTGCGGTCCCTGTCCGACGCCGGCTTCTGAGCCCACACCACAACGACCACGGCCCCTCGCCCGGCAGAAGCCGGACGGGGGGCCGTGTGTGCAGGTGCGGGAGTTACATCTTGGTCGCGGCGAACTTCACGGCCTCGCGGATGCGGGGGTAGGTGCCGCAGCGGCAGACGTTGCGCAGGGTGTCGAGGTCGGCCTCGGAGATCTTGCGGCCGGACTTCTTCACCCGGGTGATCAGCGCAGTCGCGGCCATGATCTGGCCGGGCTGGCAGTAACCGCACTGGGCGACGTCGTACTTGATCCAAGCTTCCTGCACGGGGTGCAGAGCCGACTTGGAGGTCTTGGCCAGGCCCTCAAT
>NZ_JACDFE010000170.1 GCF_013815995.1 Sporichthya sp. | reverse complement strand
CCTCCGCCACCGGCCGGCCCGGCCCGGCGGCGGGACGTCGAGGACCCCTGGGCCGAACCGCTCCTCCGCGCGGCGGCGGATCTCGTGCAGATCGATGCCCAGCGTGCCCAACGCTTCCGCGTCGGTGTCGGTCGGGCCCAGCCGCCCGCGGGGTCCGAGAACGTCGAGGACCGCCTCCCGCCAAACCGTCGCGGTGAGGCCCAAAGGTTCGAGCTCGCCCGGCCCGGCCCCGGCCGGTGCGTCCAGCACGCCCAGGAACAGGTGCTCCGCACCGATCCAACAGTGGCCCAGGGCCCGGGCCTCGTCCTGCGCGCGCGCCACCACCCCACGGGCCTCGTCGCTGAACCGCTCGAACACGACTACCGCCTGCCCTTCTCCCGTTGGCCGTACTTCTTGTGGACCGCCTGCTTGCTAACCCCCAGCGACTGCCCGATCTCCTCCCAGGACCACCCCGCCAGCCGGGCGCTGCGGACCTGCAGGTCCTCCAGCCGCTCGACCAGGCGGCGCAGCGCGACCACGGCGCGCAGCCCGACCCGGGGATCGATGTCGGTCGCGGCCGCCGCCGTCGTCGCCGCGGTGACGGCCGTGGAGTCATCGGTGTCCGTCATGGAGTCAACATAGGTTGACCGCCGACGTAGGTCAACCGTGATTGACGTGGCGGTCTTCGGTGCGAGCGTTGCCCGGCCATCCTGATCGCCTGGGCCTACAGGGACACCGACTGCACATGGCATGACGTCGTGCCCGCCCGCCTTCAGGAGTGGGCAGATCCGGTGCGAGAGGTTCTGGTCGACCAGAAACCTCAAGCCAACTCCTGCAAAGGCAGCATCGTCACCTCAGAAGCGGCGGCCGCGTACTGCAGTGCCTCGCGGACGTCGTCGGCTGCTGGTCGGCCAGCCACCGCCGATCACCGGCCACGGTCAACCCTCCCGCAGAACCTCCGCGAGCACCGGTAGATCGCCGCCGGCCGCGAGCACTTCTGCTGCCGCGAATTGCAGCGGGCGGGTGTCGTTGCCGAGCCACCCGTTCACGGCCTGCACCAGGGAATCGACCTGGGCATCCCACCGCGTCTCGTCAGCTTCGTCGGGACGAATCAGTAGCAGGTCCAGGTCGCTGTCGAGGCTCATCGTGCCGCGGGCAGCCGAACCGAAGACCGCCGCGTACGCCGGGGGGATCTCCCAAGCCGCCAATGCCTCGGCCAGCCGGCGCAAGAACGTGTCCATCAACTCGGCCAGCGCACCTCGGGCCTGCAACGCCTGCGCCACGATCCGCCGCGCGCCCTCCGGACGAGCTCGTCGAGCAACGAACTCGACACAATCGCCGCCGCCTCGCCGCCCTGCGGGCCGAGCCGGGATCCGGATCCGGGACTTGCGGGCGGGCTCGTGGGGCGCAACACTCGGCGCGAGCCTGAAGGAGGCCGCCCATGTCGTGGAACCTGACGGGAAACTACGTCGAGACGTGCTCGTGCGAACTGATGTGCCCGTGCAACCTCTCGCTGGACCACGGTGCCACCTACGACTTCTGCCGGGCGACGCTGGTGTTCGACATCCGCCAGGGCGAGGTCGAGGGCGTCGACGTCGGCGGGCTGAAGGTCGCCGCCATCATTGACACCCCCAAGGTGATGACCGAGGGCAACTGGCGGTTGGGGATGTTCGTCGACGAAAACGCCGATGAGGCACAGCTCGCCAAGCTGGGCGCCGTCTTCGGCGGACAGCTCGGCGGGCCGATGGCCGCGCTCAGTCCGCTGGTGGGCGAGATGCTCGGCATCGAGCGGGCCCCGATCGAGGTCCGCCACGACGGCTTGCGGCACAGCGTTCGGGTCGGCGACGCCATCGACTTCGAGGTCGAGGACATCGTCCCGTTCGGAGTGACCACAGGCCAACCCGTGCGTTTCTCCGGGATGTTCCACCCGGCCGGCTCCGACCTGACGATGGCGGAAGCGAAACGGTCGCGCATCAACGCGTTCGGCATCTCCTATGAGGGCAAGACCGGGTTGTCCAGCTCCGAGTTCTCCTGGGCCGCCTGAGGCATGACCGCCCCGGCCGCCGTCCGGCCCGGCCTCGCTGCGGGCCCCGGACCGGCGTTCACCGCAGCCCGGCACCGGCTCGGGCTGGTCGCGCTGCTGTTCGGACTCGCAGCGCTCGCGTGGCGCTCGACGGCGGATCAGATGTCGGGCATGGACGACGGCCCGTGGACGGCGCTGGGGACCTTCGGTGGGTTCCTGGGCATCTGGGTCACGATGATGGCCGCGATGATGCTGCCGTCGGTGGCGCCGACGATCGCGCTGTACTCGCGAATGACCCGGCGGCGTTCCCCGCTGTCGCCGCTGCTGTTCACCGCGGGGTACCTGCTGACCTGGACCGTCGCGGGCCTGGTGGCGTTCGGGATCGGGGGTGCCTCCAGCCTGTTCGGTGGCGATGCCCTCGGGTGGGACCATGCGGGCCGGTGGCTGGTCGGGGTCACGTTGCTGGTCGCGGCGGCCTGGGAACTGACCCCGCTCAAAGACGTCTGCCTGGGCAAGTGCCACAGCCCGCTCGGATTCCTGCTGGGATTCTGGCGTGAGGGCCACTGGGGCGCGTTGCGGATGGGGATGCGCAACGGCGCCTGGTGCGTCGGCTGCTGCTGGGCGCTGATGGCCGCGCTGTTCGCGCTCGGCATCATGAGCCTGACCTGGATGGCCCTTATCGCGGGGATCATCGCGGCCGAAAAGATCTTCCCGCGGCGTCGCACCGCGACGCTCGCGACGGCAGCGCTGTTGAGCGCCCTGGGTCTGCTGGTGCTGGCCGCCCCGGGAGTCGTCCCAGGGTTGACCATCCCCAGCGGCATGGTGATGTGATCCCTCGACTCGATCAGCGCTGGCGGGTGATGAAGTCCGTCCACGCGTCGACGGCCTGTTCGCTGGTCATCGCCAAGATCTCGGCGCGCTCCAGGCCGGCCGTGTGGACCAACCGCGCGACCAGCCACGGCTCGGGAGCTGACGGGGCAACGGCGACAGGGGTGACCTGAACCGCTTTCGCAGCCCTGCCGAGGTCACCAACTATCGCTTCAAGGGACCGCCGCACGGGTGTGTCCCCGAGTGCGGCGACGCGCCGCTCCATCTCGGCGTACACCTCGCCATCAGATCTCGCGCCGACTGCCCACACCTCCGCGATCTCGACGGTTAGCATGCCGCGCTCGTCGCTGATGCCCCGCCAGATGACGCGCCAATCGCGGTTGCCGACAACGAGCTTGCGGTAGCCGACCAAAGACCCGAGCAACGGTTCGCCGGCGAGAGGATCGGTTTCGAGCAACAGCATCTTCTTCAAGGCCCACACCAACGGCGCGCCGTCCAGGCGGCGCAGATCCTCGACCGCGGGGCCGGTCAGCCAGACCTCGGCCGGCCCGGAATGTTCGCCTCGCTTCTTGGGCGGCACCGCTTACGCTGGATCATCCATAGACGTCAATTGGTCCCGCGTGAAACCCATCGACCCGATCGCTTCGTCCAAAGAAGTCCGGCGACCGGTATCCGTGGCAGCCCGGGCCAGAACGAGAGCAAGGTCGACCAAGTCCCGTTCGAGCCCCTCGAGACGTTGCAGCTCACGGAAACTGATCACCGCAGCCACGGGCTCTGCGTGCCTGCGCAGGATGGTGGCATGACCGTTCTCGGCGTCGGCGACGAGCTTGGAGACGCCGCGACGGCTCGCCTCGGCAATGGGCAGCGGCTCGGCCGCAGCAAGACTCATGGGAAAACTATAGACAATTCTGTGTAGTTTTCCTAGTTGGCGAGCGCCCGGATTGCGATGGACCCGCCCCCGGGCCCCGCCACCGACCGCAACTAGTCCTTCGTCGCCGCTCTGGCGATGCTGGACGCTGAGCGCGCTCAACCCGGACGCGAACATCCGCTCCGTCGGTGACGCCGAACTGTTCGGGCTCACCAAAGACCGGGTGGACTTCCTGCGGGGCACTATTCGCGTGGACCGGCAGCTTGCCCGGAACACAGACAACGGCCACCCCGTTTTCGGCCCGCCCAAGACAGCATCCTCCAACCGCACAGTCCCGCTCCCCCAGACCGTCGCGGACGCCTTGGCCGCCCACCTGGCCGAGTACGGAGCCGGGCCGGAAGGCTTGATCTTCACGAACACCGGGCGCGGGACCGCTGGCTACGGGTCCTCGGCTGGCCGCGTGATGCGGCGCAACGGGTTCAACGAGTCGCTGAAGGCCGCTGTCCTGCGGGCGGGACTGCCCGCTCACACGACGATGCACGACCTGCGACACACCTACGCCTCGTTGCTTATCGCCGCCGGCGAGCACCCGAAGGTGATCCAGGCCCGGATGGGCCACAAGAACATCTCGGAGACCTTCGATACCTACGGGCATCTGTTCCCCACGGCCGACGAGTCCACCAAGGCCGCGATTGACGCGATGCTCGGCGCTGACGGACCGTCAACCCCGCGCCAACCCCGCGAGATACTCGGGAACACCGGGTAATAGGCAGGGCTAGACAGGATATGAGCACGATTCCGGAACGCCCTTTGACCTGCACCGATAGCTCGAACACGCAGGTCACCGAGAGTGTGGAGCGACGAGCCGGCCTGTAAGCCGGATTCTGTTCACCGGAATTGCGTCCGGTGAGACGGCCATCCATCTGGGGCCGACGTTGCCGTCGACCTCGGTGCGGCCTACCTGTGAGCTCGGGCGGGCAGCCCTCGGACGCTCACACACGCCGGACTCTCCGAAAAGTGCCCGACGATCTTGGCCTTGCTCCAAGTGGGGTTTACCGAGCCGTCCGAGTCACCCCGGACGCTGGTGGTCTCTTACACCACCGTTTCACCCTTACCGCCGGCGAACCGGCGGCGGTCTGTTTTCTGTGGCACTGTCCCGCGGGTCACCCCGGGTGGGTATTACCCACCACCTTGCCCTGTGGAGTCCGGACTTTCCTCACCGCTCGCCTCTCGGGAAGGCTCCCGGCGCGGCCGTCCGGCCGGCTCGTCGCCCGGTCAGCGTAGCTGTGCCGGCCGAACTCCCCGCCGCACCCGTCCCCAGCTCAACACCGTCTTCGTCGAAGAAGACGAAGTGTCCACCGCGGACACCAACCCGGGCGCAGAGACTCATCCATCGGACCACATCGATTTCCGGGTCGGCCTGGGCTCACCGTTGACGTAGCAGGCCGATGCCGTACTGGCGAGGTTGCCGATGCTCATCAACAGCCCGCTCGTCCGAGCGTCCACGGCCCCCGACCAATTTCGGGTTGTCGTTGGCTGCCCAGGTGCCGTCGGCCCGGAAGTGGACCCGGTCCAGTCCGCAGGTACCGGCCGCAGGAACGTCAGCCCGCCAGGGCCCGAGCAGCCGGGCCCTGGATGGAGCCGTGAAGCCGGCGGGCAGCGGTGCGGGGCGCGAGTTCAGGTCGGCGCGCTCAGCCTTCGTGGCCAGACTGGACGGCGCACCCCCGGCCGCGCCGACCAGCACCCCGCAAGCGCCGACCCGCGCTCCGGGGACCGTGCCCGGCAAGGCGGGCACCTGAGCCAAGGTGACGCCGTGGCCCTACGCGGCCTGGTTCTCCGCCGCCGCGCTGTAGACCGGATCCGAGATGCTCGTCCTCGGCTCCGGCGCGAGGCCGGACACGAATCCCCCGCAGAAGTACCCGATGCGGGACGGAGCCGGGAGCCGACGAATGGCGGGCGCTCCCGAAGTCGGGAGTGGCCTCCGGGTCGCTGGAGCGCTGGACGACGGCCGGCGGCCGGCGGCCGGCGGCCGGCGGCGGGCGGCCGACAAATCAACCTGGACTCCGACAGTCTCCCGGCCGACTCCGTGGAAGCCGGCTGCGGCGACGGCGCCGAGGTGACCCTGGGCGCGGCGCCGTGCGCGTGCACGACGCCTGGGTCTTCACGCTGCGTCGCTAGTCTCCGGCGCGTGAGCAGCCACGAAGCCCTGACGGTGGCTGCGCGCGACCCCGAGGTCGGCCCCTTGATGACGGCTCTCACCGCGGATCTGGCCGGCGAGGGCTACGCCCCGGAGGAGTCGTTCGGGTACTCCGTCGAGCAGCTGGAACGCAACGGCGTCCGCCTCGTCGGTGTCCGCGTCGGCAAAGCGCTGGTGGGAATCGGCGGGATCGAGCTCCAAGGCGGCGGAACCGCGGAGCTCAAGCGTTTCTACGTCCGACCGGAGCATCGGGGCCACGGCGTCGCGGACGCGATAATCACGGCCCTGCTCGATCACGCCCGCGCGAGTGGGGCGTCGGTGGTGCGGCTGGAGACCGGCGACAAGCAGCACGCCGCGATCGGGTTCTACCGGCGGCATGGCTTCGCCGAGGTTCCGCGGTTCGCGCCGTACGTGGACAGCGCCACGTCGGTCTGCATGCAGCGGGACCTCGGCGGAAGCTGACGCCTCAGAGCTGAGCGAGCACCTCGCGGACCTCGATGATGCGAGCGGTCACTCCTTCGACCGGACCCATCGGCTGGCCGACGGTGAACTGCGAGGCCGCCTGGCGCGCCTCCTGCTCGGAGTTGAACACGGTCATGGAGATCCCGCGATCGGTTCCGCCGGGGGCGAGCCAGACGCCCGACACCGCCCCCATTTCCTTGGCCATCGGCACAGCCATCTCCGGCAGTGCCTTGCGGGCCTGCTCCACGTGGGAGTCGTTTGCATTGACCTCGATCAACAGGGCATACATGGCTGTCCTCCTCCGGTGACGGTGGAACTGACCGGCCTACCCTCCCGCTGTTGCCTCCGGAGCGGAAGGGGTAACGACCCCGGACCGGCCGGGAATCGCTCCCGGCCCGCCGGGGCCTTATCGAGGTGTTGCCCGGGTGCGGAGCGCTCCCTCCGGCAGGCGGGAGGAGAGCGCGGGGATCACGATGGCGGCCGCGACCAGGTGAGTGAGCATCAGCAGCACCCGGGTGTCCCAGGCGGCGTCGGCGAGGACGTCCGGGACCAGGGACAGCGCGGTCAGGGCGACGGTGGCGCGGACGAAGGTGGTACGCGGCGCCCCGGCGCGACGGGCCAGCACGACCGCGAGCGCGAGCCCGATCAGCGAGAAGATCGCGGTCAGCTGCGGGAGCCGAACATCGGGATGGCCTCGCCGGAGATGTCGAGCGAGATCCCGGCGCCGTGCCCCACGGCCGCGACGACGCTGGTGGCGACGGAGGCGGCCACGGTGGCGATCAGGCCGGACTTCACCAGCGGTCGGACGGAGGTGCGAGGGGTGGTCAGGGCGGTGGTGGCGGTGGCGGTCATGACGGTCCTCCAGGTGTGATGACCGGCTCCCGTGCCGGTCTCTCACCCCTGCTACGAACGCCCCGGACCGGAATCGACAGATCTCGCGAGACTTCTTTGAGATCTTTTTCGGCCCTCGGGTTGGATGCTGGGAGGCACAACCGAACCCAGCCGGAGGACCGCCATGCAGGTCACCGTCGCCGCCGTCCAGGCCACCCCGGTCTTTCTCGACACCGACGCCACGGTCGAGAAGGCGTGTGCCCTCATCAAGGAGGCCGCGGACCAGGGCGCCCGGCTCGTCGTCTTCCCGGAGGCGTTCGTGCCGACCTACCCGGACTGGGTCTGGCGGCTTCCGGCCTGGAGCGACGGGACGTACATGTCCCGCCTCTACAGCCAGGCCGTGCAGGTGCCAGGGCCGGTGGTCACGCGACTCGGCGAGGCCGCCCGCGAGACCGGCACCTATGTCGCGATGGGGATCAACGAGATCGAGGGCGGCACGCTCTACAACACCCTGATCTATCTGGCGCCGGACGGAACGCTGGCCGGCAAACATCGCAAGCTGATGCCGACCGGCGGTGAACGCGCCGTCTGGGGCTACGGCGACGGCTCGACCCTGGGCGTGGTGCGCACCCCCTTCGGGGTCGTCGGCGGGCTGATCTGCTGGGAGAACTACATGCCGCTGGCCCGGACGGCGATGTACGCGCAGGGCATGGAGATCCTCGTCGCGCCCACCTGGGACAACGACGAGACCTGGATCTCCACGCTGCGGCACATCGCCAAGGAGGGCCGCTGCTACGTGATCGGGGTGTCCCCGGTCCTGCGTGGCGCTGACGTCCCGGCCGAGCTTCGCGGGGAGATCTACCGCGACGCCACCGCTCCGGCTGACGCCGACTGGATGAGCCGCGGAATGGGCACGATCGTGGCCCCTGGTGGCGAGATCCTGGCCGGACCGCTGCGCGATCAGGAAGGCATCGTCGTCGCCCAGATCGACGTCGAGGCCACCGTGCAGGCGCATCGGCGGATGTTCGACCCGGTCGGGCACTACGCCCGGCCGGACGTCTTCGCACTGAACGTGAATGTCCGTCCACAACCCGCCGTGCGTTTCGAGGGCGCTGAGGCACCGTCAGAGCGGCGCCGTTCCGGGAGTGATCCCGGGGCGGCGCCGTTCGCGTAGGACCATGCCGAGCCGGTTCAGTCCCAGGCCCACGGCCAGGATCGCCGCGTTGATCGGCCAGTAGCTGGCATCGAGGTCGCCCTCGGAGTTCACGACCACGCACTGGACCGGGAAGGCCACGGCCCAGGCCGCGAGGTAGGCGAGCAGCGCGCGCCGACGGTCCCGCACGAAGTAGCCGAGGGGGCCGGCGGCGAGGACGGCGAGGATGAGTTCCATGGGATCTCCTTCGGGGCGCGGATCTCCGGTCGCAGGCGACCGGAGCTGACCCGAAACAGGCTCCCGCCAGGCAGCGCCCGCGACCTGAGGGTGCGTTCCCGCAGCGGCGGGAGCATGTCCCGATCTCCTGGGGGTAGCCCCCGAGCGGTGATCGTCACCGCGACGAAACATGCCGCGTCACGGCATCGGGAAGCCTGACAGGATCAGGGCGCAGTGGGCGCCGCCCGCCGACCTAAGGGGTCCTACCTGTGGCCATCCGGGTCGCCGTCGAGCACCGAACGGTCTACAAGTTCGACCGGCCGACCGACATCGGGCCGCACCTGGTCCGGCTGCGGCCGGCGCCGCACTGCCGCACCCCGATCCTCGGCTACTCCCTGACGGTGGAGCCCGAGGCCCACTTCGTGAACTGGCAGCAGGATGTCTACGGCAACCACGCCGCCCGCCTGGTCTTCCCGGAGCCCGCCCGCGAGCTGTCCATCACCGTCGACCTGATCGCCGACCTTTCCGTGGTCAACCCGTTCGACTTCTTCGTCGACTCCGACGCCCGGCACTTCCCCTTCGAGTACCCGGCCGGCCTGGCCGAGGACCTCGAGCCCTACCTGCGCCCGGTCACCGAACCCGGCGCCGCTCCCGGCTCGGGACCCAGCCCGCTGCTGGCCCACTGGCTCAACGCTTTCGACGCAGACTCGGCCAAGGGCACTCCGATCGTCGACTTCCTGGTCGAGCTCAACCGACGGGTGGCCGGCGACGTCGCCTACTCGATCCGGATGGAAGAGGGCGTGCTCTCCCCCGAGCGGACCCTGGAACGTGCCATCGGGTCCTGCCGGGACAGCGCCTGGCTGCTGGTGGCGATCCTGCGCGAACTCGGAATGGCCGCCCGGTTCGTGTCCGGCTACCTCGTCCAGCTGGTACCTGACGACCCGTCACAAGTGATCGCCGGCTTGATGTCGACCGACTTCACCGACCTGCACGCCTGGGCCGAGGTCTACGTGCCCGGGGCCGGATGGATCGGGCTGGACGCGACCTCCGGCCTGCTCGCCGGCGAGGGCCACATCCCGCTGGTCGGCACACCCCGCCCCGAGCAGGCCGCCGCGATCACCGGCACCACCGGCCCGGCCGAGACGGTGATGGAGTATTCCAACACCGTCCGGCGCATCCATGAGGACCCTCGGGTCACCAAGCCGTACTCGCAGACCCAGCTCGAGCGCATCCACGCGCTCGGCGCCGAGGTGGACGCCCGGCTCACCGCCGGCGACGTGCGCCTGACCATGGGCGGCGAGCCGACCTTCGTCGCCGCCGGCGACATGGAGTCCGCGCAATGGCAGATCGCCGCGGACGGCGAGGAGAAGCGCACGTACGCGGTCGCGCTGGCGGAGCGGCTGAAGGCGCACTACGCCCCCCGTGGGGTGGTGCTGCACACGCAGGGCAAGTGGTATCCGGGCGAGCCCCTGCCGCGCTGGGCGATCGCGCTGTACTGGCGCGCCGACCACGTCGCGCTCTGGAACGAACCGGCGCTGCTCGACGACCCGTGGTCCGAGCCCATCCTCGAGCCCGGCTCGCCGGCCGCCCACGCCGCCGTCGCTGCGCTGACCGCGCAGATCGCCGCTGGGCTCGGCGTCCCCGCGGACAGCGCCCGAC
>NZ_JACDFE010000337.1 GCF_013815995.1 Sporichthya sp. | reverse complement strand
CCGCGTATCCCGTGCTGGTGCTGGTGGAGGCAACCGCCGACGCCGAGGCCGGAGCACTGCTCGGCGGTCTGGTCGGGGCACTACCCGCCCTGGCCGACGCCGCGGTCGGGGTGGACGCCGCCGACGCCCGAAGGCTGTGGGCCTACCGCGAACTGCACACCGAATCGGTGGGCCGGGTCGGGGTTCCGCACAAGCTCGACGTGGCGCTGCCGCTTCCTGCGCTCGCTGCGTTCGTCGAGCAGGTGCAGGTGGTCCTGGCGCAGCGCTGGCCGGCGGCAGCACCTTGGCTGTGGGGGCACGTCGGCGAGGGCAATCTGCACCTCAACGTCACCGGGGTGGAGCCCGGCGACGAGGACCTGGACGACGCGGTGCTGCGGATGGTCGCCGAAGCCGGTGGCTCGATCAGCGCCGAGCACGGCATCGGCCGGGCCAAGCAGCGCTGGCTGCCGCTGGTCCGCAGCAGCGAGGAGCTCGCGCTCTGGCGCGCGGTGAAGCAGGCATTCGATCCCACCGGCACGCTCAATCCCGGCGTCCTCCTGCCGAACTGATCGACAGTTCCCTCGCCACCGCGCGGGATGACACGCTGTCGAGATGCTGGAGCTGTGGACCGTGGTGCACCGGGTGAAAGCGGGCCTGCGTCGCGGAAACACGCTCGGCGCGGGGCCGCTGGATGCCGCGCTCGGGGTGCTCGACGCCGACTCCCCGGCCGCGCCGGCCGTCTCTCCCCGCGCTCACGATCGGGCCCGGACCGCGCTGGCGGGGCTGATCGGCGACACCGGCCTCGCGGCGGTCGAGCAGGCCCGGCGCGCGGACGGGCGCGAGGTCCTGGTCCCGTACCGGATGGTCCTGGCCGCCGACCGGCTCGACCCGCCCGGCGTCGAGGGCCGGGAGACGCTGCTCAAGGCCGTCACTGGTGGTCCGCCCACGAGGACGGCCTACCTGCTCTCGATGCTCGCCACCGGCCGCGGCCCGGAGGCGGTCGCCGGGCTCGCGACCCTGGTGGCCGCGCACGCCAAGGACAACAACTGGCTGCACCGGCACCTCGGGGTACTCGGCGGAGTCCCGGGGCCGGCCACCTTCGTCGACGACGACGGTGCGGCGTTGCGGCTGCGTCAGCTCGGCCCCACGACCTGCGGGCCGACCTGCGCGATCCTGCTGCGGATGCTGCTCGACCCGGCCTACGCGCTGTGGCTGACCACCGGCGACCACCTGGAACCGGAGCGCTCCGGGGACGGGCTGCCGTTCGAGCAGCGTTTCCGCAGTCAGCAGCACGCGGTCCACGAGGCGCTCACCCGTCGCGCCCTCGGCCCGGCGCCGTGGCCGCGAGCACTGGGTTCTCCGCCCTGGGCGCTGGCTGCGTTCCTCAATCGGTTCACCGGGCTGACCGGCGCTCAGTTCGGCTGGGTGCCGGTGGACGGCGACAACCCGGTGCAGCTGCGCCGCTGCCTGGACGCGGTGCTGCGGGGGGTGTCCGCGGGGGTGCCGGTCCCGGTCTACATCGGCCGCACCGTCGACCGGCACGTGGTCCTGGCGATCGGCTCGCGAGGGGAGGCGGTCGTGGTCTACGACCCGGCGGCGGGCGCGATCGTCGACGTCCCGCTCGCCGACTGGGAAGCCGGCCGGGTCGGCATCGCCGGCTGGGACCACCTGGAGAGCGTCGTCGTGCCGCGCCTGCTCGCCCACCAGGAGTTCCGCTAGAAGTAGTCCAGCAGCCCGGGCGGAGGGCCGGCGAGCGCGGCGGTCAGGAACGCGTCGGTGTCGGGGTCTCCGCCGGCGAGCAGGCCCGCCCTCCTCAGCACGGCCGGTGTCGTTGCTCCGGCGTAAAGAGCTGCGAGCGCGCCCGGTTCGACGCGGACGCTGCCGGAGCCGCCGGGGCTCAGGGTTCCGGCGCCGGCCTTCACCGCGAGCTGGTGCGGCCCGGCGTTCCACGGGCAGAGGTCGTCGACCAGCTCGAGGTCCACGTTGCCGTCCACCCCGGCTGACCAGCCTCGGGCAGCCACCGCGGCCGGGGCGTCGATCAGGCGCAGCATCCACGGCTGCTCGGACAACGTCGTTGCCCCGGCCAGGCCGGCGAGCAGCCACGCGGGGTCGTCCGGGCGCAGCCGCAGGTGCAGAATGGGCGCGACGCTGCGCCAGGTGGCGAGCATTGCCAGCAGCGCGGTCAGTGCCCTCGGGGTGGTCGCCACGAGATCCGGGACCGCGAGAACCCCGCCGGCGTCGTAGCCGCCGTCGCGGTCCCAGCTCGCGTAGCCCTCGATCCCGTCCGGGCCGTCGGCGACCGAGTAGCCGTCGTGCCCGGTCAGCAGGTCGGCCGGCTCGCGGTCGAACAGGGCCCCGACGCGGCCGAGCATCCCGGTGCCCTCCTCGGCCCAGGTCCGATAGCACTCGAGGACGGCCGGAACGTCGGTCTGTTCAGCCGGTCGGACCCGGACCTGCGCCGGGCGCCGTTCCCCGGCCAGCGCTGCCGTCGGGAGCGAGGTCCAGCGCAGGACGCCGGTCAGCTCCCAGCCGAGGCGCCGGTAGGGGACGGCCGTGGTCGGGAACAGGGCCGAGATCGCGGCGCCGCGGTCGCGGGCGCGGGCCATCAAGGGGCCGAGCAGGTCGCGGAGGATCCCGCCGCCGCGGAACTCCGGGGCGATCGCGACTCCGGCGACGCCCGACCCGGCCACGGCGCGACCGCCGTAGTAGTACGTGTGCTCCAGATCGACGGCCGTACCGACCAGGCGCCCGCCGTCGAAGGCCCCGAGCGCGTGCTCGCCCGGTGCCGGGGTGGGACGTCGTCCCGCGGGGCGCTCGGGTGGGCCGCCGAATGCGACCCGCCCGAGCTGCCAGGACGCGGCGTCGTCCGCCTCGGTGAGGGGGCGAAGCTCCAGGGCCATGCCCGCCATCCTGCCGGGGATGTCATCCCCCTCGACCGCAATATGTCCGATTTGCCCTGGCCTGGGCGGTCGAGAGGGATGACATCCCCTGAGAGTTGGGGCGGAGGCGGCCGGGTCAGGGGCGGCGGTGGCCCACGAGGGGGAGGACGGGTCCGGCACCGGCGTCGCGGAGGAGGGCGGCGGCGACGGTGAGGGTCCAGCCGGTTCGGCTGACGTCGTCGACGAGCAGCAGCGGGCCGTCGGGCAGAGCGGGGCCGTCGGGCGCAATCGAGAGCGCGGAGAGCAGGCCGGCCACCCGGGCGGCGGAGGCGACGTCCTGCGCCGGTGGCGGGCCAACGACCTGCAGGACGTCGAGCACCGGGAGTCGCCCGACCTCGGCCAGGTGCGCCGCCAT
>NZ_JACDFE010000336.1 GCF_013815995.1 Sporichthya sp. | reverse complement strand
GCCCGGTTCCGCTGCCGGCCGGGGTGAGCGTGCGGGCCTTCGTGGTCGATCAGGACGAGGACGCCTGGCTGGCCCTGAACGCCGCCGCCTTCGCCGGCCACGGCGAACAGGGCCGCCTCGGCCGGTCCGATCTGGCGGGCCGGATCGGCTCGGACTGGTTCGACCCGGCCGGCTTCTTCCTGGCCGAGCGCGCCTGCGCCGATGGAGGCCGCCTCGTCGGCTTCCACTGGACCAAGGTGCACCCGGCGACCGACACCGAGGCCGCCGCCGGTGAGATCTACGTGCTCGGGGTCGATCCGGCCGAGCACGGCGGCGGGCTGGGCCGGGCGCTGTCCCGGATCGGCCTGCGTCACCTCGCCGGCCTCGGGCTGGCGAGCGTGCTGCTCTACGTGGATGCCGACAACGCTTCGGCGGTGGCGGTCTACGCCCGGCTGGGCTTCAGAACCGAGGCCGTGAGCGTGATGTACGCCGCTCGATCTGACCGGCGGACCTGACCCCGCCGACGGCGCGGGTGCCGGCCTCGGGACAGGTTCACCCGCACGAACACCTCTCGTTCACGCGGTATTGGCATGCTGCGACGCTATGACCGTGCGAATTCAGCCAGGGGACCCCGCCACAGCCGGCGCGCTGCGCGCCGTGCCGCCGCCCCTGGAGATCCCCGACCTGCCCAACGGCGCCTTCCTGGACCGCGAAGCCAGCTGGCTGGAGTTCAACTCCCGCGTGCTGGAACTGGCGGAGGACCGCACCCTGCCGCTGCTGGAGCGGGTCCGCTTCCTGGCGATCTTCGCCTCCAACCTCGACGAGTTCTTCATGGTCCGGGTGGCCGGCCTCAAGCGCCGCATCGCGGCCGGGGTGGCCGTCACCTCCGCCAGTGGGCACGCGCCGCTGGAGATCCTGGAGCAGGTCTGGGCCCGCTCCGGCGAGCTGGCGCAGCGGGCGTCCAGTTGCTTCCGCCGCGACCTGCTGATCCGCCTCAGCAAGGAGAACATCCAGATCCTGCGCTGGGACGACCTCTCCGACGAGGAGCAGAACACCCTGCACGGGCTGTTCCGGGAGAAGGTCTTCCCGGTCCTCACCCCGCTGGCCGTCGACCCCTCTCACCCGTTCCCCTACATCTCCGGCCTGTCGCTGAACCTGGCCGTCGTGGTGCGCAACCCGAGTACCGACCGGGAGAACTTCGCCCGGGTCAAGGTGCCGCCGCTGCTGCCGCGGTTCATCGCCGCCTCCGACACCCGCTTCGTCCCGCTCGAGGACCTGATCTCCGCCCACCTGCAGGAACTGTTCCCGGGCATGATCATCGAGGCCCACCACGCGTTCCGGGTTACCCGCAACGAGGACTTCGAGGTCGAGGAGGACGACGCCGAGAACCTCCTGCAGGCCATCGAGCGGGAACTGATGCGCCGTCGGTTCGGTCCGCCGGTGCGCCTCGAGGTGGACGCGAGCATCGACGAGGACGCCCTCGATCTCCTGGTTCGTGAGCTCGGGGTCAGCTCCTCCGAGGTGGTGGCCTCACCCGGTCCGCTCGACCTGTCCGGCCTGCATGCGATCGCCGACATCCCGCGTCCGGACCTGCACTTCCCGACCTTCGTCCCGACCACGCACCCACACCTGGCCGCGGTCGAGAGCGCGAAGGCGGCCGACGTGTTCGCGGCGGTCCGCGTCCGCGACGTCCTGCTGCACCACCCGTACGACTCGTTCTCCACCAGCGTGCAGGCCTTCATCGAGCAGGCCGCCGCCGACCCGCACGTGCTGGCCATCAAGCAGACGCTCTACCGGACCAGCGGTGACTCCCCGATCGTCGACGCCCTGATCGACGCCGCCGAGGCCGGCAAGCAGGTGGTCTGCCTGGTCGAGCTCAAGGCCCGCTTCGACGAGCAGGCCAACATCACCTGGGCGCGCAAGCTGGAGCAGGCCGGCTGCCATGTGGTCTACGGGCAGGTCGGTCTCAAGACGCACTGCAAGCTCGCGCTCGTCGTACGCGAAGAGGGCGACCGGCTGCGCCGGTACTGCCACATCGGCACCGGCAATTACAACCCGAAGACCGCGCGCACGTACGAGGACGTCGGCCTGCTGACCTCGGACCCGGTGGTCGCCGAGGACGTCGCGAACCTGTTCAACCAGCTCTCCGGCTACGCCCGCGGCACCTCGTTCCGCCGGTTGCTGGTCGCGCCGCACTCGGTACGCAGCGGGATCGTGGCCCGGATCGAGGGCGAGATCGAGAACCACCTGGCCGCCCGCCCGGCGCGGATCCGGTTCAAGGTGAATTCCCTGGTCGACGAGGTCACCATCGAGGCGCTCTACCGGGCCTCCAACGCCGGGGTCCCGGTCGACATCTGGACCCGCGGCATCTGCGCACTGCGACCCGGCGTCCCCGGCATGTCGGAGACCATCCAGGTCCGCAGCATCCTCGGCCGCTTCCTGGAGCACTCGCGGATCTTCTGGTTCGCGGGCGGGGGCGAACCCGAGGTCTGGATCGGCAGCGCAGATCTGATGCACCGTAACCTGGACCGGCGGGTCGAGGCGTTGGTGCGGATCAGCAGCCCGGACCACGTCCGCGAGCTGACCGAGCTGATGGACATCGCCTTCGCGCACACCACCGCGGCGTGGCGGCTGGACCGCAACGGCACCTGGACCCGGCATCACCGCCGCTCGGACGGCCGCGATCTGATGGACCTTCAGGACCATTTGATCAAGCTCAAGGCGCGGCGCCGCGCGGACACGGACTGACGGCCGGATTGATCGAGCCCCGACTCGTGATCGTGCGCATCGTGCCCCCCTTGCCAGAGCAGCCGGAGTCCCGGGGTTCGGGACCGGTCGGCGCTGACGACCCGGCCCGGGAGGCGATCCGCGCCGCCCTGGCCCGCAACGTCGCGAAGCTGACCCGGCACGAGTCCGGCGTGCGGGCCGGGACCCCCGACTCCGTCCGCAAACTGCGCATCGCCGCCCGCCGGCTGCGCAGCGACCTGAACACCTTCCGCCCGCTGCTCGACCCGGAGTGGGCGAAGGCGCTGAGCCAGGAGCTCGGCGCGCTGGCCCGCAGTGTCGGCACGGCGCGGGACCGCGAGGTCACGCTGCACCGGCTCGAGCGCGACGTCGAGGTGCTGCCGCCCGGGGCCCCGCTCGAGGCGACGCTGGACTATCTGCGGACCGTGCTCACCGCGGACCTCGCCACCGCCCAGGAAGGGGCGGTCGCCGCGCTGGACTCCGACGGCACCGCCGCGCTGATCGCCGCGATGCAGGTCGCGGCGGAGGATCCGCGCACCAACGCCGAGGC
>NZ_JACDFE010000335.1 GCF_013815995.1 Sporichthya sp. | reverse complement strand
GGCACCGGAGGCGGACCCGCCCCCGGGATCGGTGGCGGGCCGTCGGGGGTTGTCACCGGATCACTGAGCCGGCGGCGCAGGTGGTGCTGGGGGAGCGGGCGGCGGCGGGGGTGGGGGAGGCGGCGGCGGGGTGGCGAACAGCGGCGCGAGCTGCGCCACCGAGCTCGCCGAGGCCCAGCCGGCCATCCCGTTGGTCCACACCAGCGTCTGACCCTGCAGCTGCCCGGCCTGCATGGCCTGCTGCAGTTGCTGGAGGTTGTACGGGCCGGTCGCCGTGCCGTTGACCTCGACGTGGTACATCGCCGCGAGCAGTGGCGGCGGGCTCGCGCCCATCGCCTGGTTCGCGGCAACCTGCTGGCCGAGCTGACCGCCCAGGCCGAGCCCGATGCCGGCCCCGACCATCGCCCCGGCGGCACCACCCTCGTTCTCGGCGGCGGCCAGGGTGGCGTCGGCGGCCCGGACCTGCTGGAGGCGGCCGACGTCGCCGACGTTCTGCACGTACCCGCGGGTCTCCACGCCGCGGGCCACCCCGGCGGTCAGCGCCGCGGTGACCTCCTCGGGCAGCGAGACGTTCATGGCGATCGAGTCGATGGCGAGGCCGAACTCGTCGTCGACCCGCTCCTGGACGAGCACCTTCAGCTTGTCGGCGATCTCCGCGTTCTTGCCCTGCAGCTCCAGGGCGCCGTAGCCGGAGCCGGTGAGCAGGTCCGCGAACGCGGTCGCGATGAGGCGGCGCAGCAGTTCGGTGAGCTCATCGAGCTCGACAGCGGAATCGGTGCCGATGATCTCGCGCAGGAAGATCTCGACGTCGGCGATCCGGACCACGCACAGGCCGTTCGCGCGGATCGGGATCATCGAGAAGTCGGGGTCCCGGATCGTGATCGGCTGCGGGGTGCCCCAGCGCAGGTCGGTCACCGGGCGGGTGTTGATGAAGTAGACCTCGCTGCGGAAGGGGCTCTGAAAGCCGTGCTTCCAGCCCTGCAGCGTGGCCAGGATCGGCAGCGCCTCGGTGGTCAGCGTGTAGTGACCTGGCTCGAACTTGTCGGCGAGCTGGCCGCGGTAGACGAAGACCGCCTTCTGGCCCTCGCGCACGATGAGCTCGGCGCCATTCTTGATCTCGTTGTTGTAGCGGGGGAACCGCCAGGCGAGCGTCGTACGGGAGTCATCGATCCACTCGATGATGTCGACGAGTTCGCCCTTGAGCTTGTCGATGAGTCCCATCTGCGCTCCCCTCCGAGCTGTCCGGCCCGGCGCCGGTCGATCCGTCGCCGACGTTAGCGGGCGCAGCTGTCCAGCACGACCTCGGCGGTGGCGGTTCATCTGAGCGTCAAAACGCCGCGCGGCCCTGATCTGGTGACCAGGGCCGCGGAGGGCGGAGGATCGGGGATTTGAACCCCGGATGGGCTTGAAGGCCCAAACCGCATTAGCAGTGCGGCGCCATAGACCGGACTAGGCGAATCCTCCCGAGTGCGCAACGGCGCAAGGTTACCGGTCGGCTCGAGCCCCGGGCAAAGACCTTGCCTCGCCGGGTGGGCGGCCGTGAATGATCAAGGTCGGCGTGGAAGGATGAGGGCTCCCCCGAGGCCACGTCCAGGGTTTCGTCGGGGCGTCCCTTCCAGGGACCCGCGTTGACCCGGAGGTGGCATTTCGTGGCAGGCCGGCCGAGTCGGAACACTGCCCTGCTCGCGACGATCCTGGACCATTTGCCCGATGCGCTGCTGCTGATCGACCCGGCGGGTGCGGTCGTCAACGCCAACGCCCGCGCGCTGGAGGCCTTCAAGGCCCCGGGTGCGTCACGCCCGCTGATCGGGCGCCTCGTCGTCGACGTCCTGCCCAATTTCGGCCCGGCCCCGGAGCGCACGGCCAAGAGCCGCCACGCCGCCCCGCCCGGGGAGCGCGACACCACGCGGATGACGGCCCGGGCTCTGGACGGCACCACCTTCCAGGTCGAGGTCTTCCGGGCGCTGGTGCCGTGGGCCGGCTCGCAGGACCATCTGCTGCTGGTGCTCCACGAGGCGACGAGCGTCCCGCTGGAGTCCGAGCTGATCCGGACCAGCCAGCAGGCCCAGGCCATCCTGCGCGCCACCGAAGAGGCGATCTGCGGGGTCGACATGGCCGGCAAGGTCGTCCTCGCCAACCCGGCCGCCGCCCGCCTGCTCGCCACCCGGCTCGGGGACGTGGCCGGCCGCGACCTGCAATCCCTGGCCTGGCACACCCGGCTCGACGGGTCGGCGGTCGCCGCCGAGGACACCCCCATCGGCCAGGTGCTGGCCAGCGGCAAGCGCAGCCCGCGCCGTCGCGAGGTGTTCTGGCGCGCCGACGGCAGCCCGGTCCCGGTCGAGGTCTCCACGGTCCCGATCAAGGACGGCGAGACCACGGTCGGCGCTGTTGCCGCGATCACCGACGTCACCCGCTCGGTGGAGGAGGAGCGCCGCCGCCACCGGCTGCTGACCATCCTCGACGCCGAGATCACCGCCGGTCTGACTGCGCTCGCCGAGTCCGACCTGACCGACCCCAAGGCGGTCGCCCTCGAGGTCGAGCGGATCCGGCAGATCGCCGCGGACGCCGTCGATTACGAGCATCTGATGGGCAATCAGGCTCAGGTCACCACCGCACCCGGTGAGTTGACCGTCGTGCTGGACGACGCCGTCGCCTCGGTCTCCGCGCTGGCCGCCGAGCGGCAGGTCAGCGTGCAGGTCGTCGCTGAGGCGTCCTCGGTCGCCCTTGACCGGCGTCGGCTCTCCCTGGCGATCTCTGAGCTGCTCCGCGCCGCGGTCGAGTCCAGCGCAACCGGAGCCTCGGTCGCGCTCTCGACCGTGGTGGTCGGGGACAAGGTGCGGATCGGGGTGCGGGAGACCGAGGTCGCCGACACCGCCCAGGAGAACCCGCTGCTGCGCTGGCTGCGCCCGCGCCGGGGCCGTCAGGCCGGGCCGGACCCGGACCTGGCCTATGTCCAGGTCGTGGTCGAGCGGCACGGCGGCCGGTTCCTGCTGGAGCCGACGAGCTCCGGTGCCCGCTCCTACGTCGTCGAGCTGCCCGCGGTCGCGGCCGCCCCGCCGGCGGTCGAGTTGGCGGCCGTCGAGGTCCCGGTGGTCGAAGCCCTCGCGCTCGAGACGCCCGCCGACATCCCGGCGCCGAACGCAGAGATCCTCCAGCTCCGCGCGCAGTCCAACGCCCCGGTGCGGGAGTCCCACGGCAACGGCGGCTCGGTGATCCCGATGCCGACGCGCTCGCTGCGTGCGGTCGAGGCCGCGGCCGCTGAAGCCGCTGCTGAGGCG
>NZ_JACDFE010000169.1 GCF_013815995.1 Sporichthya sp. | reverse complement strand
GGCCGAGCACTGGAACACCGACCCGAAGCCCTTCATCTGGAAGGCGACCGCGGAGGAGATCATCGCCAAGGTCCGTCGCGGGCGTGAGGTCCTCAACCAGATCAATTCGCAGACGGACCACTAGCTCCCACTCTGGCGGTGTGGGCGGGCTATCGAGGTCGCGCGATACCCCGCCCACGCAGCCAGAGTCCGGTGTTCTCGGGAGGCTGGAGCAGGAGCCGAGGTCAGGCGAAGGCGACGGCGTCGATCGCGATGACCAGGAACAGCAGGGCGAGGTAGCTGTTCGAGAGGTGGAACAGGCGCATCGGGTTCAGGTCGACGCCGGTCACGCCGCTGCGCACCTTGCCGAGAAGGCGGTGCGACTCGATCAGGATCGCGACGCCGAGCACGGCGGCGACGATCGGGTAGAGCGCGCCGGTGTCGGCGACCGGCCACAGCGCCAGCGAGCACAGGACGGTGGCCCAGGTGTAGATGGTGATCTCGGTGATGACGCGGGTCTCGGTCGCGACCACCGGCAGCATCGGGACGTTCGCGGCCGCGTAGTCCTCCTTGTAGCGCATCGCGAGCGCCCAGAAGTGCGGCGGGGTCCAGAAGAAGACGACCCCGAACAGCACGATGGGCGCCCAGGAGATCGACCCCGTGACCGCGGTCCAGCCGATCAGCGGCGGGAAGCACCCGGCCGCGCCGCCCCAGACGATGTTCTGCGACGTGCGCCGCTTGAGGAACATCGTGTAGCCGAAGACGTAGAACAGATTGGCCGTCAAGGCCAACAGAGCCGAGAGCCAGTTCACGGCCAGGCCGAGCATCAGGGTCGCGGCGATCCCGAGGAGGACACCGAAGATCAGCGTCTCCCGAGCGGAGACCCCGTGCATCGGCAGCGGCCGACGACGGGTCCGGCGCATCTGCAGATCGATGTCGCGGTCGAGGTAACAGTTCAGGACGTTCGCGCTGCCCGCGGCCATGGTCCCGCCGACCAGCGTCGCGACCACCAGCCACAGGTCGGGCACGCCGCGTTCGGCCAAAAACATCACCGGTGCAGTGGTGACCAGCAGGAGCTCGATGATGCGCGGCTTGGTCAGCGCGACATAGGCGCGGACCGTGTCGCCGAGGCTGCGCCGGCCAACACCGACCTGCACCCCGGCAGGGCGGAGATCGACAGTCGTCACTCGTACCTCGGGGGCGGGTCGCGGATGGGCACGCCCATGCCGGGGGAACAACGGCCGGCGACGAGCGGCACTCACTGTAGCTCCCGCCCCAGGGGCCTCCGGTCAACGGGGGCACCGGCTGCGTCACATGCGCCGCCGGGGGCAGAGAGGTCGGTGGATAGGCTCGAATCTCCGGTCCAACCGAGAGGATCCCGCCGCAGTGAGCAGCGACAATCGCAGCCTCGACCCCACCTGGACCGACCTCGACGCCCGCGCCGTCGACACCGCCCGCGTGCTGGCCATGGACGCCGTCGAAGCGGCCGGAAATGGCCACCCCGGGACGGCGATGAGCCTGGCCCCCGCCGCGTACCTGACCTACCAACGTCTGCTCCGCCACGACCCCACCGACCCGACCTGGCTCGGCCGCGACCGGTTCGTGCTCAGCTGCGGGCACTCCAGCCTGACGCAGTACGTGCAGCTGTTCCTGTCCGGCTACGGCCTGACCGTCGACGACCTGCGCCACCTGCGCCAGTGGGGCAGCCTGACCCCCGGCCACCCCGAGATCCACCACACCGCCGGCGTCGAGACCACCACCGGCCCGCTCGGCCAGGGCGTGGCCACCGCGGTCGGGATGGCGATGGCCGCCCGGCGCACCCGCTGCCTGTTCGACCCCGAGGCCCCCGAGGGCGAGAGCGTCTTCGACCACTCGATCTACGTCTTCGCCTCCGACGGCGACATGGAGGAGGGCGTCGCCTCCGAGGCCTCCTCCCTCGCCGGCACCCAGAAGCTCGGCGAACTCGTCATGCTCTACGACGACAACCACATCTCCATCGAGGGCGACACCGACGTCGCGTTCACCGAGGACGTGCTGGCCCGCTACGCCGCCTACGGCTGGCACACCCAGCGGGTCGACGACGCCAACGACGTCGACGCGATCCACGCCGCGCTGGCGACCGCCCGAGACAACCGCAGCGCGCCGTCGATCATCGCGGTGCGCTCGATCATCGCCTGGCCCGCGCCGAACGCGCAGAACACCGGCAAGGCGCACGGCTCGGCGCTGGGTAAGGACGAGGTCGCCGCCACCAAGAAGGTCCTCGGCTTCGACCCGGAGCAGAGCTTCCAGATCGCCGACGACGTGCTGGCGCACGCCCGCGAGGTCGTCGACCGCGGCCGCGCGCTGCACGCCGAGTGGGACGCCCGCTACGCCACGTGGCGCGAGGCCAACCCGGAGCGGGCCGCCGAGCTCGACCGGATGCGGGCCAAGCGCCTGCCCGACGGCTGGGCCGCCAAGCTGCCGGAGTTCCCGGCGGGCAAGGGCGTGGCCACGCGCAAGGCCTCCGGCGAGACGTTGAACGCGATCGCCGCCCTGCTCCCCGAGCTGTGGGGCGGCTCGGCCGACCTGGCCGAGTCCAACCTGACCTGGATCGAGGGCGAGCCCAGCTTCCTGCCCGTCGGCTCCACCGCGAAGAACGCGGACCCGGCCGGACGGAACATCCACTTCGGCGTCCGCGAGCACGCGATGGGCGCGGCCATGAACGGCATCGCGCTGGACGGCACGTTCCGGCCCTACGGCGGCACGTTCCTGGTCTTCTCCGACTACATGCGCGGCGCGGTCCGTCTCGGCGCGCTGATGAAGGCCCCGGTCGTCCACGTGTGGTCGCACGACTCGATCGGTCTCGGCGAGGACGGCCCGACGCACCAGCCGGTCGAGCACCTCTGGGCGCTGCGTGCGATCCCCGGCCTCGATGTCATCCGCCCCGGCGACGCCAACGAGACCGTCGTGGCCTGGCGCACCGTGCTGGAGAACCCTCACGGCCCGGCCGCGATGTGCCTGACCCGACAGAACGTGCCGACGTACGACCGCTCCGGCGGGGAGTTCGCCTCGGCGGACGGCGTCGCCCGCGGCGGCTACATCCTGCAGGAGGCCGGCTTGCAAACAGGGGGCCTGCCGGACCTGATCCTGATCGCCACCGGCTCCGAGCTGCAGCTCGCGGTCGAGGCCCGCACCGCCCTCGAGGCCGAGGGCATCCCGACCCGGGTGGTCTCGATGCCCTGCGTCGAGTGGTTCAACGCCCAGGACGAGGCTTACCGCCAGACGGTGCTGCCGGCCCGGGTCAAGGCCCGCGTCTCCGTCGAGGCCGGCATCGCCCAGGGCTGGTGGCGCTACCTCGGCGACGGCGGCGAGGTCGTCTCGCTCGAACACTTCGGCGCCTCGGCCCCGTACACGACCCTCTACGAGCAGTTCGGCATCACCGCGCCTGCGGTCGTCGCCGCAGCACACCGCTCACTCGCCCGCACCCGCGGCGAGAAGGGCTCGACCACGGGCAACTGACCGATCGTCAGATGCCTCAGACTGCAAGGAGAACGATGACCGACAACCTGCGACGGCTCTCGGCGGCCGGGGTCGCCATCTGGCTGGACGACCTGTCCCGCGAGCGCCTGCAGACGGGCACCCTGGCGGAGCTGGTCCGCGATTCCTACGTCGTGGGCGTGACCACGAATCCCTCGATCTTCCAGGCCGCGGTGTCCAAGTCCGACCTGTACGACCCGCAGATCCTCGACCTGGCGGTGCGCGGGGTCCACGTGGACGAGGCGGTGCGCTCGATCACCACCGCCGACGTCCGCGAGGCCTGCGACGTGCTGCGCCCGGTCTACGACGCGACCGACGGCGTGGACGGTCGGGTCTCGATCGAGGTCGACCCGCGTTTCGCGACCGAGACCGCAAAGACGATCGCCGAGGCGCGCGCGCTGTGGTGGGCCGTGGACCGCCCGAACCTCTACATCAAGATCCCGGCCACCGAGGCCGGCCTGCCCGCGATCGCGCAGTGCCTGGCCGAAGGCATCAGCGTCAACGTCACCCTGATCTTCTCTCTGGCGCGCTACCGCGATGTGATGGACGCCTTCCTGGACGGGATCGAGCGGGCGCAGAAGGCCGGCCTGCCCCTGGAGCGCATCGGCTCGGTCGCCTCGTTCTTCGTCTCCCGGGTCGACAGCGAGATCGACAAGCGCCTGGACAAGCTCGGTACGGCGCAGGCCAAGGCGCTGCGCGGCAAGGCCGCTGTCGCCAACGCGCGCCTGGCCTTCGAGGCCTACGAGGAGGTCTTCGCCACCTCGCGCTGGGGCGCCCTGGCCGCCGCGGGCGCCAAGCCCCAGCGCCCACTGTGGGCCTCCACCGGCGTGAAGGACCCGGCGTATGCAGACACCCTTTACGTCGACGACCTGGTCGCCGCCGGGACGGTGAACACCATGCCCGAGGCAACGCTCGACGCGGTCGCCGACCACTCGGCCGCGACCGGGGACACCGTGCGCGCGTACTACGCCGACGCGAGGCAGGTCCTCGCCGACCTGGCCGGGATCGGCATCTCTTACGACGAGGTCGTGGACCGGCTCGAACGCGAGGGCGTCGAGAAGTTCGTCACCGCCTGGAACGACCTGCTCGCCTCCGTCGGCTCCGAGCTGACCCGGCTGGGGGCCGACTCGTGACCACGCCGGCCGCACCGAGCCCGTTCAACACCTACGCCGCCGAGGCCGGCGGTTGCCGGGTCCGCCTGTCCGGCATGGAGATCCGCGAGCGCGCCGGGTCCTCCCTTCGAGCTGCCTCCGTCCACGAGGCGGTCAAGCGGCTCACCGAGAAGGACGCCAACATGTGGGGCGAGGAGGCGTTCCTCGAGGCCGTGGTCCGCCTCGGCTGGCTGGACCTGCCGCGGACCTCCCGCGCCCTGCTCCCCCAGATCGACGAGGTCCGCGCCGGCCTGGTCGCCGACGGCCTGGACCACATCGTGCTGGCCGGGATGGGCGGTTCCTCGCTCGCGCCGGAGGTCATCACCGCCAACGCCGGCGTCGCGCTCACGGTGCTGGACACCACCGACCCACAGCAGATCCGGCGCGCGCTCGCCGACCGCATCGAGCGCACCGTGGTGATCATCGCGAGCAAGAGCGGCTCGACGATCGAGACCGACAGCCACCGCCGCGCCTACATCCACGCCTTCCGCGAGGCCGGCCTGTCCGACGCCGAGGTCGCATCCCGCTTCATCGTGATCACCGACCCGGACTCCCCGCTGGAGCAGGTGGCCCGCGACGGCAACTACCGGGCCGTGTTCCTCGCCGACCCGATGGTGGGTGGCCGCTACAGCGCGCTGACCGCGTTCGGCCTCGTGCCGAGTGCCCTGGCCGGGGCCGACGTGGCCGCGCTGCTCGATCAGGCCGAGGCCCTGAGCCCGGCGCTGGCCGAACTGGCCAACAACCCGGGCCTACTGCTCGGCGCCGCGCTCGCCGGGGCCGCCAGCGGCAGCCGGGACAAGATGGCCATCGCCACCCTGGACCCGACGCTGAACGGCCTGGGCGACTGGATCGAGCAATTGATCGCCGAGTCCACCGGCAAGAACAACAGCGGATTGCTCCCGGTCATCCTCGAAGGAGTCGACGCCCCCGGGTTCCTCGACGCCGGCGAGGACACCGTGAAGGCCACGCTCGGCGACCACGACAAGTCCGAGATCCGCATCACCTCCGGCCCGCTCGGCGCGCAGTTCCTGCTCTGGGAGTGGGCCACCGCGTTCACCGGCTGGGGGCTGCACCTCAACCCGTTCGACCAGCCGAACGTGACTGAGTCCAAGGAGAACACCGCCCGCCTGCTCGAGGCGGCCGGCACCGACGGACTGGACATCCCGGCCCCGCTGTTCACCGACGGCCCGATTCAGGTCTTCGGCGACGAGGCGACCTTCGGTGCGGCGAAGACCCTGATCGACGCCCTCGAACTGATCCTGCGTCAGGTCGGGCCCAAGGAGTACCTGGCGCTGATGGCCTACCTGGACCGGTTCGGCGACGCCGACGTGGCCAAGCTGCGCCCGGCCGCGGCCAGGCTGGTGTCCGGTCGCCCGGTCACCTTCGGCTGGGGTCCGCGCTTCCTGCACTCGACCGGCCAGTTCCACAAGGGCGGCCCGCAGGTCGGGGTCTTCGTGCAGATCACCGGCGCGGTCACCGAGGACCTGCAGGTCCCTGGCCAGCCGTACACCTTCGGCACGCTGCAGATGGCGCAGGCCCTCGGCGACCTCGGGGCGCTGACCGAACGCGGCCGACCGGCATTGCGGCTGCACCTGACCGACCGGGCCGCCGGCATCGCCGCCCTGCTCGACACGCTCGGGGCATGACGGCCGGCCCGATCGCTACGGCCGGCCCGATCGCCACGGCCGGTCCGATCGCCACCGAACGGGACGCGCGGCGCAATCCCCTGCGCGACCCGCGGGACAAGCGACTCCCGCGGATCGCGGGACCTTCCGGGCTGGTCGTGTTCGGCGTCACCGGCGACCTCGCCCGCAAGAAGGTGATGCCGGCGATCTACGACCTGGCCAACCGCGGCCTGTTGCCGCCGGGGTTCTCCCTGATCGGTTACGCGCGGCGGGAGTGGGCCGATCAGGACTTCGCCCAGGTGGTGCGCGACGCTGTCCAGGAGCACGCCCGCACGCCCTTCCGCGAGGAGGTCTGGGCGGCGCTGTCGGAGGGCTTCCGCTTCGTGCAGGGCGACTTCGGTGACGACGCCGCCTTCGGCACGCTCTGCGAGACGCTCGCCGAACTGGACCGCAACCGCGGCACCGGCGGCAACCACGCGTTCTACCTCTCGATCCCACCGAAGTTCTTCGCCGAGGTGGTCGGCCAACTCAAGGAGCACGGCCTCACTGAGCAGCGCGACGGCTCCTGGCGCCGGGTCGTGATCGAGAAGCCGTTCGGGCACGACCTGGCCAGCGCGCGCGAGCTGAACCGGATCGTCGAGGAGGTCTTCCCGCCGTCCGCGGTGTTCCGGATCGACCACTACCTGGGCAAGGAGACCGTCCAGAACATCCTCGCCCTGCGCTTCGCCAACCAGCTCTACGAGCCGATCTGGAACCGCAACTTCATCGACCACGTGCAGATCACGATGGCCGAGGACATCGGCATCGGCGGGCGCGCCGGGTACTACGACGGCATCGGCGCCGCCCGCGACGTCCTGCAGAACCACCTGCTGCAACTGCTTGCGCTGACCGCGATGGAGGAGCCCGTCTCCTTCTCCGCCGACGATCTGCGCGCCGAGAAGGAGAAGGTGCTCTCCGCGATCCGGTTGCCGTCCGACCTGTCGACCGCAACCGCGCGCGGCCGCTACTCCGCCGGCTGGCAGGGCGGGCAGAAGGTCATCGGCTACTGCGAGGAGGAGGGCATCGCCTCGGACTCCACCACCGAGACCTACGCCGCGGTGAAGCTGGAACTCGACACCCGCCGCTGGGCCGGGGTCCCGTTCTACCTGCGCACCGGCAAGCGACTGGGCCGCCGGGTCACCGAGATCGCGCTGATGTTCCAGCGCGTCCCGCATCTGCCGTTCGAGGCCACCGCCACCGAGGAACTCGGCCAGAACGCGCTGGTCTGCCGGATCCAGCCGGACGAGGGCACCACGGTGCGCTTCGGCTCGAAGGTGCCCGGTTCGGCGATGGAGGTCCGCGACGTCACGATGGATTTCGCCTACGGCGGCGCGTTCACCGAGACCTCGCCGGAGGCATACGAGCGGCTCATCCTCGACGTGCTGCTCGGTGACCCGCCGCTGTTCCCGCGCGCCGCCGAGGTCGAGTTCGGCTGGAAGGTGCTCGACCCCATCGAGGAGTTCTGGGCCGCCCAGGGCCCGCCCGAGGACTACCCGGCCGGCACCTGGGGGCCGGCGGGTGCGGATGCGATGCTGGCGCGTGACGGCCGCGTCTGGCGGCGGCCATGAGCGAGCTGCTGAAGGACACCACGGCCGCCGGGATCAACAAGGCGCTGATCGCGGCGCGCCGGGCCGGCGGGAGCCAGGCCACCGGTCAGGTCCTCACCCTCGTGGTGGTGACCGAGGACGACGAGCACGCTGAGGCCGTCGAGGCTGCCGTGATCACTGCGGCCGAGCACCCCTCGCGGATCCTGGTGGCCCGCTGCCGTTCGACGGCGGACACCGCGCGGCTCGACTCCGAGATTTTCGGCAGCGGTGAACGCGGGCCGGGCGAACTCGTGATCCTGGACCTGTGCGGAGAACTGGCCGCGCACGCGGACTCGGTCGTGCTTCCCCTGCTGGTTCCTGACGCGCCGGTGGTGACGTACTGGCCGGGGCAGGCACCCGCCGACCCGTCCGCCGACCCGATCGGGGCGCTGAGCCAGCGCCGGATCACCGACCTGGCGACCGCCGCGGATCCGGTGGCCGGACTGACTCACCGCGCGGCCTCCTACGCCGAGGGCGACACCGACCTTTCCTGGACCCGGGTGACGCCGTGGCGCAGTCAGCTGGCGGCGGCCCTCGACCAGCCACACGACCCGATCGTCCGTGGCTCGGTCGCAGGCGAGGCCGACAGCCCGAGCACCGAACTGCTCGCCCGCTGGCTGCAGCTCCGGCTCGGGATCGAGGTGGAACGAGGGACCTCCGGTGGGCCCGGGTTGACCGAGGTCCGGCTGGTCACCGAGGGCGGGGAAATCGCCCTGGTGCGCACCGATGGACGGCTGGCCACGCTCAGCGCGCCCGGCTGGCCGGAGCGGCCGATCGCACTGCCCCGGCGCCCGCTCTCCGAACTGATCGCCGAGGAACTGCGCCGCCTCGATCCGGACGAGATCTACGCCGACTGCCTGGCCGCCTGCGCCACCCCCGACCCGGGAGGGACCTCGTTGTGACCGCCACCGTCCTCGTGCACCGGGACCCGCCGACGCTGGCGGCCGCCATCGCCGCCAGGTTGGTGACCCGCCTGGTCGACGTCCAGGCCGCCACCGGCCGGGCCTCGATCGTGCTCACCGGCGGATCCCTCGGGATCGCCACGTTGGCCGCGTTGGCCGACATGCCGGCCCGCGCCGCGATCGACTGGCGCAACCTCGACATCTGGTGGGGCGACGAACGGTTCCTGCCGGCCGGGCACGCCGACCGCAACGAGACGCAGGCCCGGGCCGCCCTACTCGACAAGGTCGGGGTGGACCCGGAGCGCGTGCACGCCATGCCGGCCAGTGACGGGCCCGACGGCGACGACCCGGAGGCCGCAGCCGCCCGGTACGCCGCCGCGTTGAAGTCCGCCGCGCGCCCCGAGGACCACGGCCTGGCGCCGGCGTTCGACGTGATGCTGCTGGGCGTGGGACCCGACGGGCACGTCGCCTCCCTGTTCCCGGAGAAGCCCGCCCTCTACGAAGAGGTTCGCTCGGTGGTCGGCGTGCGCAACTCCCCCAAGCCGCCTCCGACGCGCATCAGCCTCACGCTGCCGACGATCCGCGGTGCCAAGGAGGTCTGGCTGGTGGTCGCCGGGGAGGACAAGGCCTCGGCGGTGCACCTCGCGCTCTCCGGGACCGGACCGGTGCAGATCCCGGCCGCCGGCGCGGTGGGACGTTCACGCACGCTGTGGCTGCTCGACCGCGCGGCCGCGGCCAAGCTGCCGGCCTCGTTGGCCCGCGCCGCCTCGCCCTGACCTACAGGCAGGCCGCCTGCGGGCACGGCACGTCGAGCATTGCCGCGACCAACGCGACGAAGGTGGCGGCGTCGCGCATCAGGTCGTCGGCCTCCCGGGTGGTGACCGCGTGGGTCAGACCGGCCTGAGCCGCGGCGCGCTTGCTGGCACCCGCCGCGAAGAACGCCGCCCACTCCGACAGTTCCGGGGCGACCGCGATCAGCAGCTCCCACGCCGTGGCCGGTCGCCGGCGCCGCCCGGTGATCGGATGCGCGCGCACCGCCAGCACGGCGGAGGCGCCACGCAGCGCGGCGAGGTGGGCCGAGGCATAGCGGTCGATCGGACGTACGGCGCCGGTCGCTGCAGCCAGACAGTGCCCAGCTGCCGCCAGCAGGTCCGGGGCGCCGGAGTTCGACGGGGAGGGGTGCTCAATGACCAGACTCATCACGGCCTCCGACAGCTGGCGAGCGAAGCGAGTTGGGGGGTGCGGGGTGGCGAACCCCCCACCGCGGCGCGAAGCGACGCAGTGATCGACAAGGACGACATGCCTCGTGCATTCCGCGAGCACACCTCTCCTTCGGACTTGTGTCGCCGGACGGGCGGCCGGGGGTCGAGGCCAACCGCCCGCCGGCGAGTGGTGCCGAACGCTCAGGCGACCGCGGGGGGATTTCAGTCGCTCGAACATACGTTCTGCATATCTGCTTGAGTGCAGTGATCCTTATCGGGACTGTTATCTGACGATCAGTTCGTTCAGCGGGTGTGGATCGGTGGCGACGGCCTGCTGGAGCAGGCGGTAGAAGAGC
>NZ_JACDFE010000334.1 GCF_013815995.1 Sporichthya sp. | reverse complement strand
GGCAGCGTCGAGGACCGCGCCATCCGGGCCAACTCCGCGCGCTGCTCACTACTGACCGGCAACGCCGGTGCTGTCTTGATCGGCATGATCAATCATACCGCGCTAATTCACAGACAGACCACTAGCGGTCGAGGAGCGGGCCGAAGTGCTCCATGCCGGTCGGACCGGTCAGGTACTCCTTGATCAGCCCGACGAACTCGGCGAACGCGGGCGTCTCCCGCCACGTGTTGTGGTGCTCGACGCTGTCCCAGCTCACCGTCAACAGGAAGACGTTCGGCCGCTCGATGCCCCGACCGACCTGCAACGACCGGCACCCACCGGGAACGAGCACCAAATCCGCGGCCTTGGTCAGCACGTCCTCGAACTCGTCGGCCTTGTCCTCGGCGACCTGCAGTTCGGCCTTCTCCGTGACAGCCATCAGGACTTCTCCTCGGTCCGCGGGTTCTCGGTGGGATCGGCCCCGGGATCGGCGGCCACAGTCGGGTCCGGCGTCGCCGCACCGTCCGATCCGGCGCCCGGGTCGGAGCCGACCGGCTCGTCGGGGGAGTTGGCGGGCTCTTCCGCCACGGCGGCGACACCATTGGTTGCTGACGGGCCGTCAGCAGCGACGCCGACCTTGACCGGGCGGGTCGCCTGCACCAGTAGCTGCGCAACGTCGATGACCTGCACTCCCTGGGCCGCGGCCTCGCCGGCGCCCTGCTTGCCGGCCACCGAGTCGGAGATCATCGTCTTGCAGAACGGGCAGCCGGTGACGATCGTGTCCGGGCTCAGCGAGAGCGCTTCTTCGGTGCGGTTGTCGTTGATCCGTTGGCCGATGGTTTCTTCCATCCACATCCGCGCGCCGCCGGCGCCGCAGCAGAAGGACCGCTCCTTGGAGCGCTCCATCTCCTTGTACTCCAGCTTCGCCACGGCCGAGATCAGCTCGCGGGGCGGGGTGTAGACCTTGTTGTGCCGGCCCAGGAAGCACGGGTCGTGGTAGGTCGCGGAGCCCTCGACGGCGTTGATCGGCTTGAGCTTGCCGGCCGCGACCAGCTCGTTGAGCAGCTCGGTGTGGTGCACGACCTCGTAGGTGCCACCGAGCTCGGGGTACTCCCGGCCGACGGTGTTGAAGCAGTGCGGGCAGGTCGCGACGATCTTCGTCGCCTTCGCCTCGTTGAGGGTCTCGATGTTCTGCATCGCGAGCATCTGGAAGACGAACTCGTTGCCCATTCGGCGGGCCGGGTCGCCGGTGCAGGTCTCGCCCTGGCCGAGGATCGCGAACTCCACGCCAGCGATGTGCAGCAGCTCGGCGACGGCCTTGGTGGTCTTCTGCGCCTTGTCGTCCAGGGAACCCGCGCAGCCGACCCAGAAAAGGTACTCGACCTCGGAGAGGTCCTCGACGTCCTGGCCCAGGACCTTGACGTCGAACCCGAGGTCCTTGGTCCACTCGGTGCGCATCCGGGAGGGCATGCCCCACGGATTGCCGGCCTTCTCCAGGTTCTTGAGCATCCCGCCGGCCTCGGAGGGGAAGTTCGACTCGATCATCGTCTGGTAGCGGCGCATGTCGACGATGTGGTCGATGTGCTCGATGTCGACCGGGCACTGCTCCACGCACGCGCCGCAGTTGGTGCACGACCACAGGACGTCGGGGTCGATGACCCCGTTCTCCTCCGCGGTGCCGACCAGCGGGCGCGCGGCTTCGTCCTTGACCGACTGGGGCAGGTTCTCCCGCTCCTCCTCGGTGGCCAGCAGCCACGGAGCCTTGGCGAACGCGTGGTCGCGGAGCTCGAGGATGACCATCTTCGGGGAGAGCGGCTTGCCGGTGTTCCAGGCCGGGCACTGCGACTGGCAACGCCCGCACTCGGTGCAGGTGGCGAAGTCGAGGAAGCCCTTCCAGGTGAAGTCCTCGATCTTGGACCGGCCGAAGATGTCGACGTCGGGATCGGCCTCCTCGAAGTCCAGGGTCTTGCCGCCGGACTGCATCGGCAGCAGCGGGCCCAAGCCGTCGGGCTTGCGCGCGAAGGTGATGTTCAGCGGCGCGATGAAGATGTGCATGTGCTTGGAGTAGACGACGATGATCAGGAAGACGAGCATCACCCCGATGTGGCCCCACAGGCCGACGGTCTCGACCCACTCCAGGGTGTGCTCGTTGTCGATCCCCTCGAAGGCCTGCCCGACACCCTTGGACGCGTACGCGCCGTTGTCGTACGGCAGGTTTCCGGCGGCGTACGAGGCGCCGCGGAAGAAGAACATCGTCCAGAGGACGTTGACGATCATGAACAGGATCAGCCAGGCGCCGCCGGTGTGCGAGCCCTTGAAGCGGGAGGCACGGTCCTTGCGCGCCGGTGAGTCCTTCCAGCGGATCGCGGCGAAGGTCGCCAGGCCGGCCAGGGCCAGCAGTGCGATGGTGTCCTGCGCGAAGCCGAGGATCTCCCAGTGCCCGACGATCGGGATCGCGAAGTCCTCGTCGAAGAGCACGCCGTAGGCCTCGACGTAGACCGTGCCGAGGATGATGAAGGCCCAGAACACGAAGAAGTGCGCGGCCCCGGGGATCGACCACTTCAGCAGCTTCTTCTGCAGGAAGACCTCGACCACCTGGCGTTTGAGTGCCGCGCCCAACTTCGGCCGCTCGACGTTCTTGAGCCGGTCCGGGTCCGGCTGACCGGTCATCGCCAGCCTGTAGAGCCAGAGGCCCCGGCGTGCGGCGATCGGCAGGACCGCGAAGGTCATGGCCAACCCGACGATCCAGCGGGTGGTCATCATCTGGGGAGCTCCCGGGACGGTAGCGGCTGTGGTGAACCCAAGGTGAGCGGAGGTGACGTTACTCCCCGTCAGCGGCCGCTCCTGCGCTGAGCCCCGCCTCACCTGCACGTCTGCGGTGAGACGTGGTCAGCGCAACTCCGCCAGGGCCCGTTTCGCCACCGCCGTGAACTGACCGACCGGGATCCGGCCGGGGGCCCCGGGCACGTTCAACTCGAGGGTGGTCATCAGTCGGCCGTTGCGTCCGACGGCGAACAGGTGGGCGCCGCGCTTGGTGCCGAACGGGCCCGCACTGTTGAGGGAGTAGAAGACTCCGACCACCGTGAGCCCGCTACCCACTCCGGGGTACGTGCCGAGGACGCGGACCTGGGTGCCGCGCCCGAAGGCCTGCCGCTCGCAGGTCCGCACTCCGCCCAGCCAGGCTTTGATCAGGGCGTCGGCGGCTTTGGGGGAGGCGGCCCGGGTGACGTGCTGCTCGCCGACGCCGCCTCGGCCGTCTGCGGCGGTGGAGCGGCGGAAGGCAGAGGCGTCCGCGGGCAGGGCGCCGGCGGCGCAGGAGATGGCCGGGTCCTGGCG
>NZ_JACDFE010000333.1 GCF_013815995.1 Sporichthya sp. | reverse complement strand
CATCGTTCGGGAACCAGTCCCGGAACTCCTGCAACGTGCGCGGGTAGTCGACTCCGCCTAGCGGCCGTTCTTTGCTCACACCCGAAATCGTACTGCACTCAAGCAGATATGCAGAACATATGTTCGAGTCAATGATCGCGACGGTGGCCGAGCTCGACGTCGAGCCCATGCCCGGCGATGAGGGCTACGAAGCATTCAAGATCTTCGAGGCGCACAAGGACGCCTACTGGTCCGCCGTGACGCGCGGCGAGATCGCCATGATCGACGGGCTGCCGGATGTGGCCGGGTCGCGCACCGACGCCGGCTTGCTGGACGCAGGGCAGCGAGCGGAACGGTTGGTGGCGCAGGCCGAGGGCGAGAAGCTGGCCGCCGTCGCCGAGTTCGCGTTGCGCAGTATCGCCAACCCGGCCGTCGGCTACGACGAGACCGCGATGATGCGCTCGGTTGAGGCCGAGGTCGGCTTTGCCTTCCGGATCAGTTCCGCCGCGGCCCACGACCTGCTTCACCTGGCGATGACCCTGGCCCGTCGGCTCCCGCGCACCTTCGCCGCGCTGAAAAGCGGCAAGCTCGGACTGCGCAAGGTGAAGGCGATTGCGGACGAGACGCTCAACCTCGACGTGGCCCAGTGCGCGCGTCTCGAGGACACCGTGCTGCCCGAGGCCGAGACCCGCACCGTGCGGTCGCTGAAAGAGATGGTTCGCGCCGAGGTCGAGAAAATCGACGCCGACGCGGTGCGCAAGCGGCGCGAATCGGCGAAGGCCGACCGCACTCTCTACGTCAAGGACGAGCACGACGGCATGGCCACGCTGTGCCTGTACCTGCCGGCGGAGCAGGCCCGCGCCATCTACGACACCATCAACAGTCGCATCACCGCGCAGCGCACGGGCCCCGACGACGAGCGTCTGATCGGAGCTCGCCGGGCGGACCACCTGGTCGACCTGCTCGTCGCCGCCTTCGGGGTCGACCTGCGCGCTGTCGCTGACACCGACAGCCCCGTACTCACGGCCGAACAGATCGCCCGGCTCAACCGCGGCGCGAACTCTTACGTCCCCAGCGAGGCGATGAAGAACGCGATCCGCGCCCGCGACAAGCACTGCCGCTTCCCGGGTTGTCGGCGTCCCGCGGTGCACTGCGACATCGACCACACCAACTCGTTCAACCTCGCGCTCAAGGCCGGCGGCCGCACCATCTACACCAACCTCGGTGCGGTCTGTCGCTTCCACCACCAGGTCAAGCAGATGCCCGGCTGGCACCTCAGCCAGGACGATCACGGCAACTTCTCCTGGACCGATCCCGGCGGCCGGGTCTTCGTCACCCGCCCACCCCCGGCGGACGGCGACGAACCACCCGAGTTCTGGGCGCCGGAGGCCGGCGCGCACACCTACCCGTTCTAGCGTCGGGGATGAACGCCGGAGCTCAGCCGCCGCCGATGACGTAGACGATCAGGTACATCAGGAAGCCCAGGGCGATCAGTGTCGTCGTGATGGCCATGCCGGAGTCGCGCCACCAGATGTCGCCCTCGGGCTCGTCCTCGCCGAAGTCCCGGGCGGCGGTGGCGCCGGCGGCCATCACCGCGTTGCCGGCGGCCTTGTTGCGCGCCATCGCGGCCTGCCGGGTCGCCTTCGACAACGACCCGATGGTGGTGAACAGGTCGTCATCGGCCACGGCGGCACCGAGCGCGATCGCCGCCGCGGGATCAGGGATCGGGCGCGGGGTGACCCCGACGAGCTTCTCGACCGCAGTGGTCAGGTCGGGGGAGTCGGCGGCGCCGCGGCCCAGGTAGACCCCGGCCAACTGATCCGCCGTCAGGCCCGAGGCCTCGATCGTGGCGGCCAGTTCGTGAGCGGCCGCCTGCACGTCCGTCACCCCGTCCGCGTTGAACGGGTCCAGGCCGCCGGGCACCCCGACCACGACCAGGCCCCACCAGGTGTTCTCCAGCACCGCGCAGTCCAGCGCCCCGCCGGCGAGGTCGAGGATCGCCAGCCGGGCCCCGACCGGCAGGTCCTCGGTGTTCACGATGTGCTGGGCGGCCGCGACGGCCTCGGGTGCGAAGCGCACATTCTGGATGCCGGCCGTCACCGCAGCCAGCCCGAGTGCGCCCAGCTTGGGTGAACCGGTCCAGCCGGCCGGGAAGGTCAGGCGCACCTTGGTCGGCGGGGTGCCCTGGGTCCGGCAGGCCTCCTCGTGGAGGCGTTCGAGCACCGCGGCGGCGACCTCGGTGGCCGGCATGTCGAACCCGCCCAGGGTGACCTTCTCCTCCTGCAGCCGGCGCCGGGGCGCAGGCTCGAAGAACTGCGGTGACTGGGCGGCCCGCTGCGCGGCCGGGGCGCCGGCCAGGAGCCCGATCGCCGGGTCCAGGAAGACCCCGGAGGACATCGAGGTCGCGCCGTCCACCTCGACGAGCTCCGCATGTTCGCCGGCGCGGATCGCCGCGACCGACGTCGTCGAGCCGAAGTCGATCGCCAGGGTCCAGTCCGCCGGCGCGCTCATCCCCTCATTGTGCTGTCCATGTCGGTGAAGGACTCAGCGCGACCCCGCCGGTGCCCCTGACCGCGCCGGTCCTGCGGGCGCTGGAGAACGAGCTGCACTCAGTTCGACGAGCTCACCGAGCGGAGGTCGTTGAGCTCGCGGCGCACGTCCGAGCGCAGATCCCGCAGCCGCTTGAGCTCCTTGCGACCGACGCCCTTCTGACGGATGGCGTCGTTGAGCCGGTACAGGCTGCGCTGGAGGCGTCGCTCGGCGTCCTGGCTGGCCGCAGCGGTGAGCTTGCGCTCCCTGGCGTCGCGGAGCGCAATCTTGGCCGCGCTCGTGGCGGCGTCGCGCTCGGCGTCGACGGAGCTCTGGCTGGCGACGACGGAGGCGGGGCTCCCGTCGCCGCCGAAACTGCCTACGGCGACCACCGGCGCGGCGATGGCCAGCACCAGCCCCGCGGCCACGCCGGCCGCCAGGCGCGGCGAGACGGCCGTGGTCGGAACCCGCACCACGAGCGAACGCAGCGTTGTGGGGTCCAGCGCTGACCTCTCGGCGAACGCCACCGCGGCCGCCGGGTCGGGAACTCCGGCCAGGTCGAGCACCGCGATCGCCTGCGCCGGGGTCAGGCCCTCCAGGTGGAGCAGAGCGAAGGCGGCCCGGCTGGCCGGCACCATGGCGCCCAGGGCGTCCTCGACGGCCCGGTCCGCGGACGAGGCGGACTCGACGAGGCGGGCCAGCGCAGGTGGGACCCAGCCGCCGATGCGGCCCGCGTGCAGCACGTCACGGATCAGGTGGGCCCGCGAGGTGGCCGCGCTGGCCCCCTGCAGCAGGGCCTGGTGGGCCAG